>CAMVUB010000051.1 GCA_947170495.1 uncultured Prevotellaceae bacterium | reverse complement strand
TTGACCCATTGAAACAAAGTACCACTAAACTATCCTGCAATTTGACCTATACGCCCTTTTTTCACCCCTTTCCGCACTTTTTTTATGCGCATTTTATCCGCTCGTGCAGGACGCCCGAAAGGGCTGCAAAGCAATGGATAAAAGCAGCACACGAGCCACAGGGGTGAAGGGGGCTCGTGTGCTGAGGGGGGGGACAGTAAACGCCAGAATGAACGTGATGGAATGCTGCTGTCAGCTTTGTTCTCTATACTCTTCTTGAGTAATGACCGTGCTATAGCCGCCCACGAGCTGTTCGCCTTCGTGGCGGTCGATGCCTGAGTAGGTGAGGCTGGCATCTTCGTAGCGCTTGAACTTATAGACGGCATCGTTCATCAGGGCTTCGTTGAAGACATTCAGGCTCACCAGAAGTGCGAAGTCCTGCTTGGTCAGACCCGTCACGCGCTCGAACAGCATCGGCTCCAGCTGCAGGATGACATCCTTCAGCGAGTATTCACGGAAGTCCGTAAGGTACATGAAGATAGGTATGCGCGTGGCAAATTTCATCAGTTTCTCTTGAATCTGACGGCGCTTGCTCTTGATTTCCTTTTCGGCTTCCGAGAGCTGTTTCTTCTCCCGTGCCGAGAGGCCGTCCTCGTTCTCCTTGCGTTTCTTCTTGATGGCGTCGGTCTTGTTGATGATGGTCTCGATATCCTGATTCAGCGAGCGGAAGCCCTCTATCTTCATCAGCGCCGCCATCGCTTCGCTATTGCTCATCAGCCGTTGCAACGTGAAGTTATCTACATTCACCAGCAGGGCACTCTCCCATCGACGTGCCAACAGGGTTGCTGACGTGTTGTTCATCGCCATGTCGAGCACATCGCTTGCCGAGAGCTGTTTCATCACGCCGTTCTCGTAACAGAGTACGGGCAGGAAGTGGATGAAGTCGTCCACACATTTCTCGGGGTTCCCTTCCTCCACATTCAGCTGGCATGAATACTCCGACACCTTGCGCAAAGCTCTGTTGGGAGCGAAGTCAAAGACATAGCACACCTTCTTCAGGATCTCCACCTGATTGGGATGCAGCCCGTCGCTGTTCGTTATTGTCCAGGGGGACTGCACGCGGAAGGCCGACTGGAAGTAGGTTTCCGGGGATGAGGTGTCGCGCAGCATGAAGATGCCCGTCCACGGCCGAACGGTCACGCCCGTTGTCAGCTTGCCGCAGGTCAGGGTGATGGTCTTGCAATGCAGCGGGTCGGGGTTCGCCATCGCCCGCTCCACGGGCGGCAAGGCCTGCTGCCCGATGCCTGCCTGCGTGCCTGCACAGACGATGACCCGATAGTCGTGATAGAATGTGTTCTGCAGTTCCCTGAGCAGGTTCCGCATGGCAAAGCAGGCGGCCACGTTGGGCAGGAACCAGAGCGTATGGTTCATGTTCGAGTACAGGTCGCCGCTGAGGAAGGGCAGCGGCGGTTTCCTGTTGCCCGCCTTCAGGTCGTTGACGGATGTCGGCAGATACTGACCTCGCAGCATGTCCAGCCATTTCTGCACCTCGTCGTGATGCTTGAAGATGGCCTCGTCGCCCTTACCTTCGGCCTCGAAGAAGGAGTTCAGGTCAAACTCGTCGAACTCGCCTTCCTCGGCCACACGGGTGATCTCCGCCGGCAGCTGGTAGGTCAGCAGCACCATCTTCGGCAAGGCGGCGTAGGGGTTGCCAGGCTTGTCGCCCCAACGCTCCTTCTCGCGTTGTTCGTCGCTGTAGGTCCAGTTGTAGATCTGTTCCTCGATGAACTCTCCCGAGGCGATGGCGCGGAAAGGTGTGCCCGAAAGATAGAGGTAGTGGTTGGAGGTTATCGGTATCAGGTCTTCGTCGAAGTAGTCGGGGTTCTCTATCTCGCCGCCCAAGTCTTCGCTGGCGCCAATCAGCTCCTTGGCATTCTCGCGCCAGGCGCCGTAGTGATATTCGTCGAGCACGATGCAGTCCCAGTTGAATTCCCTTGCCCATTCGTGCTTCAGCTTCATGCCTCCGCTGGCCGTGTTCTTTCCGAGGAAGTCTTGGAAGGAGCCGAAGACCACCATGGGGCGAAGTTTGTCGGCGTGCTCGAACTGATAGTCTATCGTGGCATCTGCGTTGCGTGCGATAAATTGCCAGCCCTCGAAGTCCACGTGTGTCATCAGGTCTTCTTCCCACGCCTGCGCCACGGCGGGCTTGAACGTGAGCACCAGCACGCGCGTCCACCTCATGCGCTTGGCCAGCTGATAGGTGGTGAAGGTCTTGCCGAAACGCATCTTGCAGTTCCATAGGAAGTGGGGCGTGCGAGGCCCCCCTACTTTCCCCCCGAGGGGGGATGATTCTTTCTTAAAGTTCTCGAAGTAGCTGGCCGTCTTCTCTACAGCTTCCGCCTGCTCGTCGCGCATACCGAATGTTCTGTCGCGCGTCCAGGCCACGTCTAATCTTTCCCTGACGGCCACCACGGCGGCGCGCACCTGCTGCGGCGTGCAGCGGTACCATTCGCCCTCCACGTGCCGGCATCCCATCTTCACCAGCGCACGGTGTACATCATGGTCGAGGAACACGGTGCCGTCCTCGCGCATGGCGCTCTCTTCGACCAGTATCCTGTATGGCGGCTCGCCCGGGCGGACGATGTTATACTGCTGGCGCACACGTTCCGGCACGCCGATTGTGGTATAGCCCACCTTCAGCAGGCCTCTCACGTTCGGGTCATACTTGTCCTCGTAGGCATAAATCTTCGGAGCCGACTCCGACTTCCGCGGAAAATAGTTTGTTGCCATAACTCGTTTCTTTTTATGGTTATGGCACTCAGAATGACAGAGCAGAAAAAGGGAACTATTCGAGCATCATCGTGAATTTGAGACTAATGATAACAACGGTCTTGTCATCATACCCATAGACGATGCGGCATTTGGGGTGTGTCAGCACGGAACGAACACTCATTCCGCCTCGTGCCGTCTTCTCTCTTTGCCCAATATCTGGCATTTGGGCTATTTGGTCAATAGCTTTGTCTATATTGGCATTAAAGGTGCGGGCAAAATCCAAGCCTCTGATATCTGCCAACCACTTTTCTTGTTGTAGGCGTTGAGACGTTGCTCGTTTAGACCAGATTACGCGCATGACAGCCACTCTTCACACATTCGGCGTACTTCCTCGTCAGGAATGCAATCCTCCTCATCTATCTCTGCGAGCAGTTCTTCCCATTCCTCTTCGGTCTGAGGCCCTTGGTCACGTCCCGGATAGTAGCCTGTAACAAAGAAGTCACGACGCAACTTCTCCACGTGGTCAGGGCAATTCTTCTTGGCCAATGCTTCATTCTCCAGATACTCTTCCTTGAAGCCTTTGTCCCTGTGCGATAGGATGGCGAATACCTCGTCCAAAGTGACAACGTTACCATCCACTTCCACCAGTTTGGCAGCCTCCAAACGCTTCGCCTTGAGCACCTTCCGGGAGAAGTACACCGCCTCGGCTTCATGTGTTACGCCATTGCCCGTCCAATCGTAGCGGATTTCGGGCTTCATGGAATACACATCAATGACGGCCTGCAATACCTCCACGTTCTCTTCGTAAGAGATGTTTTCCAGATTCTTCTGCCGCATGTATTCCACCACTTCAGGTGTGAAGAATGGATCTTTTGGATTGATGTGATGCATGTCGTTTTCACTTTTGATGGTGCAAAAGTACGCAATGTTATCTGAACCACCAAAGGAAATCCCCTTTTTCTCAGTCTGTCAAAGAGCGCCTAAGTTATTTTATCTGTTTTTTATTCCATCGGCCTGATCATTGACTCGATGAACTGAATCTCTTCGTCCGTCAGGCCGTACTTTGCGTAGAGTTCTTCGTCGGTCCAAGGACGGGTGAAGTCCTGGAGGGGGACTAACTGGAAAGCATCTTTATTAATCATGATGCCTGTCATCGCCTGCAACATTAAGAAGCGAACAAACATGGTAGATAAATAAGAATGTAGATTTAGAGCTTCGCGTTTTGAATCCATTGCACCAATGCAAATATACGTTTCTGCACATATTTCATTGGGAAGCATTACACGCATCGTAGCAGGTATGATTTGATATTTACCATCAGTTCCAGGTTTATTACCACCAGACATTGCACGCGTCAGAATTACATTGTATTTGTCTATAGCTGCTTGGCACTTGGATATTTCTTGTCTTTTAACGTATCCTACACCTTCGCTTGTAATCAGCTTTGTAGAATTTGGAAATTCTCGTTTCTCGCCTCTAACATACGTTCGAAAGCCAAAGGGATTAGACGAATAGACGATACACGATAAACTTTTGAAATCTTTTGTCTGAATCTTCCGTATTAAATTAATAGCCAAATTTGAACGTACGAAAACTTGATATTCCGATAAACTCCGCTTAATCGTTAATTCATTCCCTTTGGTTATATTTCTAACTTCGCAATCCCCATGATAGTTGTTATCCCACAAGAAATAGCAAACTCCTCCAGCTATATTAACTCCAGGGAAGCATTCACTACTATCTGCATAATCCGTAAGATGCTTTATTCTGCTGTCATTTAACATTGTCTCTCTAAAGGACTCTAAACCACGTCCCCCCGCGTACCATCTTGCTGGAATAATCATTATCAGATATTTTGGTTGCAGCTTTTTTGCTTGCTCTACGAACAAATGATATAGAGGAATTGCACTTGCCGCATTCCCCCCATCACTCAGCTGATACGGCGGGTTTCCTATAATTACATCGAAGGTCATATTCTTGAAAAGTTTGTTTGGATTGTCTGTGTGAATGAACTCGTAGGCGTGGGACTCGAGGTCGCCGGCGCGGTCATAGACCTCTTTGCTGGCTCCGCAGTAGGTGCACTTGCCGCCCTGCCACGTGTGGCGCAAGTCCCGGTAGCGTATGTTTCCGTCGGAGTTGTCGAAGTGCGAGATGCTGTACTTGCCGTCGGCATCCTTGGAGCAGTAGAGGCTGCGGCGACTCATCAGCGAGGTCAGGCGCGTGATGGCGATGCCGTAGAGTTGATGGTGAAGGATGTGGTCTATGCGCTCCTGCAAGTCGGGAATCCGGTCGGCCAATCCATTAATGAGTCTCTTGGCAATCTCGCGGAGGAAGACACCGCTCTTGGCGCACGGGTCCAGGAACTTCGTATCGGGACTGCGGAACAGCTCCTGCGGCAGCATATCCAGCATCTGGTTGGCCAGCTGAGGCGGGGTGAACACTTCGTCGTTGCTCAGGTTGGCCAGGCACGACAGCACATCGGGGTTGTAGCCAAGTTTATTCATAGTCAGGAAGTTTAAGGTAATCGGTCAACGGATATTCACGCTTGGGCCGGTGCACGAACACAGGTTCGTCCAGGTCGCTGAAGAGGTTGCCGTACTCGCCCGGCTTGGGCTTGTCGAACTCCACGTTGCGCAGCAGTTCTGCCAGCTCAAAGTCGCGCCGCTTCACCTTGCCGTCCATGCCGATGAATGTCCATTCGCAGAAGGTGATGGGCGTGCCGTCCTGTTGCAGCATCGTCAAGGCATCGCCGCAAAGGATATTCTTTTCCAGCAGGAAGCGGATGCACCGATGCTGTTCAGCCGAAGCATCTGTGCCGAGGTGCTGGCGGTAAGTATCAAGATATTGCAGTAAAAGCCTCTCGCGGCAGTTCGCCACATTGTCGGGCAGCAGCTCTATGCCATAGATCGAGCTGATGGCCTGTGCCGAGGCGAGGTCATATTCGAAGCGGTTGCGGGCAAAGCGCCGCCGCACCACTTCCATCTTTCGGCTGAGGATTTCCACGAGGAAGTTCCCTGTGCCACATGCAGGTTCCAGGAAACGCGAGTCAATGCGCTCCGTCTCCTCCTTCACCAAGTCGAGCATCGCGTTGACCTCCCGCTTGGCAGTATATACCTCGCCGTGGTCAGCCACTCGTTGGCGTGAAACAACCTGTCTTTCCTGTTCATCGTTCGTTACTGTCATTTGGTCGGATTTTAGCGTGAAACGATTACATTCAGGCATAAAGAAAGTGTACCACGTTCCTGTATATGCCTCCCGCTGGGTATCCGACCAAGGACCCGTAACGAAACATATATGGAACAGGTACACCCTATCACAGGTGCATCCTGATTCCATGAGGTTCGTTACTATTCTGGTCGGAATTTACGGGAGCCTCTATAGAATATAGATACAACTATCTATTTCACCCACAAAAGTCACACCGCTCACCTTCGCTAAGGCCTATTTTGGCGGTGTTCGGGTGCAAAGATAGTGAAAGTTTTGTGAAGAGGCGAAAGAAAGGTTGGGAAAAATACAATGAATTGCACAAAGTTTTGTATTTTTGCGAGCAAAAACAAAAACTAAGTTATGCAACAAAGTGTATTAGATGAAATCTCCAATATTGGGAGCACCTATATTTATTATGATGAATGGCGCAATAATAAAACAGGTTCCATTGCCGACGTAAGAGGTAATGGGGTTTATCGTTTTGTCGAAGTGGAGCGATATAAAAGTGGGCATTTTAAACATATCCATGAGAATACAGAAGACGATCCAATCGTGATTGTCGGTATTGTCGCTTACTGGCTCAAGAACAGGAGAAACACCAACAGACTTGTAACCATGTTCGAAGAAAAAGCTCAACGGAATAAAGATATAAAAGAGCAATTTGACAGTTATACACAGTGGAGATTTGAGCAGTTTAAGACGCAGCATAAAGATGACCCAAGTTCATGGAAATGGGATTGGGATTACGAGTTCTATGCCAAATATATCATCCCCCATGAATTAATGCTGAACAAACAGACTGAGGCGCTATTTGAATACATAACAGACGATGATATCAAACAGGTACGTGCAGTAATGGATAATTATATTGAATACCTGAAACTGTATCGCACGGAACATGGGTATGAAGTGTGCGACGAATTGAAAGTGTTACGTTCGTACTTCACCAACGACAGCTATCTTCTCGAAGATATGGACGATTATACAAAGAACGAAATCATAGAACAGTTAGAAAAGAAAGATTGCGTAAAAGTAATACGTGTGTTTGGTGATGATGCTTGGTCTGTAACTGTGACCGACAAGGGAAAGGCATATATGGAGCATCTGGAAAAACAAATGAGAGAAAAGCAGAATGACGGGCTAAGCGAACTTGAACAGCTTCGAAAAGAGAATGAAGAACTTAGAGCAAAAATTTCACGCGAAGAAGACGATAAAGAAGCAGAAATTGTAAAGGAACTTGCTTCATGCTTTTATGGTAACGAAGAAGATACTCGCGATTTTCTTAAACAGATTAGAAACGTTCAAGACAGGGATAAGCCAGCCATTGCTAAACAATACTTGGATGCAAAGAAACTTAGTGAGCTATCTTCGAAACGTCCATTGTGGACTATTCTTAAAAGATACGGTCTCTATTCCAAGGGAGAAAGTAATTGGAGTACATTATTTAATAAAGCATAGGTTCTTTTACAGGCCTTGTTCAGTGGACTAACATCTTGTTGGTCCACTTTTCGTTTATAAGGAATTGTACAAATATTGGGATTCCATTGGGATTCCATTCGTATTTTATCTTAAGACGAAAAATAGTCAAGCCACTTGCCCTTGACCATACGAAATATTTTTCTATCTTTGCGCCATCGTATACGATAGTGGCGCAGTGCACGGTCGACCTTAACGCACGAGGCCACGAGTTTTTCCCTAAAACGAATTAACTATGGGAAATCTCGAAATCAATCCCTGCTCCCAAAAGCAGGAGCTGGCCGCAAAGGCCGCAGAGTTCGTTAACGCTCAGACCGGGCAGCAGCCCACTGGGCAAGTGTTGAATCTGAAGGCTGTCAAGGAGATCGTTGGCGCAGCAGCGCAGATGACGACGGCAGAGGAGCAGAGCCGACAGGAACGGCTGGCGCTGTTGCGAGGGCTACGCATCACCTCTCAGACGGTGGTGGAGCCTGAGCAGTATGCACTGTCGGTGGATGGCGTGGGCTTCTTCGCCCTAGACGACATCCATGGCCTGAAGTCGAAGCAGAAAGCCGGTAAGACTACGGTCTTTAAAATCTGCACGTCAGCACTGATGGGTGGCTGTCAGTTCCGCGTGAAGTCGGAGTTGACGGATCCTACGGTGGTGTGGTTAGACACCGAGCAGAAGCCTGCCGACGTGAGGGCAATCATCGATGATGTCATCCGTCTGTCAGGCAAGGATGCTGAGTACATCGACGAGCACCTGAAGCTCTTTCAGCTACGCAAGATGAACTACGAGACGCTTATCGCGGACACGCGTCTGTTGATAGAAGACTCTCACCCTCAGGTGGTGCTTATCGACGGCGTAGTGGAGTATGTGGCATCCTTCAACGATGAGCAGACTTCGCGTAAGCTCATCAAAGACTTGATGATGCTGGCCGAAGAATTCCACTGTGCTATTGTTTGCGTGCTCCACGAGAACAAGGCAGCCGATGACCAGAACATGCGCGGCCATTTAGGCACAGTGCTCTCGCAGAAGGCTGGCACGGTGTTGCAGTGCCAGAAGGATACGGGAGGAGTCATCACCGTCTCATGTCCAGACTCGCGCCACGGCCAGATGCCAGAGTGGAGTATCCGATTTGACGGCAATGGTCACATCATCGACGCCGACCTGCAACGCCAGCAAAGGCTGCAGGCTATCCGCGAGGAAAAAGCGGCGAAACGGAAGGCTGAGCAGGAGCAGATGTTACAGCAGCGGCTTGAAATCGCTCAGCGTATAATCAACAAGCATAGCGGCAGCATCCTGCGCAGCGAACTGACCAAGACGATGGAACAACAGACCCAACTTGATCGCAGCACCATATCTCGTTTCATCAGCAATATGGTGAAGGACGGCAAGCTCTTCGAGGCCAACAAAACCATCACCCTGACCGCTCAAACAGCCTGTCCCTTCTGAGGCTGTATCTTGTTCCTGTGCGTCTGTGCGTCCGTATATATATAGAAAGGACGCACAGAACGCACGGGAATTCATAAAGATTATCACTAAAAACAAAGCATTTATTATGATACATTCAAGCTATCGTTATCAACTGGACGACCCGCGCATCACGGGTCGCCGCAAACAGAAAACCACTTGTCCGCATTGCGGACGCAGGCGCTGCTTCGTGCGCTATGTAGATACCCACGATGACTTCCGCTATCTCAGCGATCAAGTCGGCCGTTGCGACCACGAACAGTCCTGCGGCTACCACTATCGTCCCAGTGAATACTTCCGCGACCATCCTTGGCTCAGCCAGCAGAAGAGTGACACCCGTCCACAAAAAGCACTGCAACCATGGCAACCGCCAGTGCAGACACTCATACCTCTGGACATGCAACTTGTCAATAAGTGCCGATCTGACGAGAGCCTTTTCTGCAGTTGGATGAAGGGCTGGATTCATAAGGCATTACCCACCCAGCACGAACTGAGCGCTGTCCTCGATGCTTATTTCATAGGTGCCACACACTGGCATGATGTCATCTTTTGGCAGATTGACGAGCAAATGCAGGTACACACCGGCCACATCATGGCCTACGGCCTCGATGGTCATCGCTGTGGAAATCAAAACTGGATACACTGCTCCCTGATTAAACAAGGATTACTCCCCAAAGACTATCAGCCGCCGAAATGCTTCTTCGGACAACACCTGCTGGCACAACGTCCGTCAGAACCCGTAGCCATCGTCGAAAGTGAGAAAACCGCCATCGTAATGGCCCTTCTCATGCCGCAGTTTATCTGGATTGCCACAGCAGGCTGCAGAGGCCTCACGGCCGAGAAGACGGCCTGCCTCAAGGGCCGCCGCGTTCACCTATTCCCCGATAGCGGCTGCTATAATAAATGGTACAACCAGATGCAGCAGACCGTAGGCATCCCGTGGTCCATCTCCGACAATCTCGAAACCTTCCCGCCGAACACAGACCTTGTAGATCTTTTCCTTTCGCACTAAGGAGTCATCCCATCCTTCCCTCTTGCCCCCCAACAATCCCCTTTAGGGGGCTTGGGGGCCTTCACCTCCCCCCGCAAATCTCCCACGCCAGCCCGTTCAGCGCCTCGCAGACGGCGCGGGTGATGGGGATGCGCTCGTTGTGGTGGGGGAAGGGGGAGAGGAGGAGGAGGCGGCCCTCGGAGCAGGCGCGGAAGCGCTCGCCCGAGGGTTTCTGCAGGGGGGCGAGGCCGTTGTCGAGGAGGACGATGAGGGGGAGACCTTCGTCGAAGGCGGCGCGGGTGATGGCTTTCTCGCCGGGGCTGATGGCGGGGGAGACGAGGACGGCACCGGCACGGGCTGCGGCCAGCAGGCGCGCCTTCTCCTGTTCGAGTAGCGCGGGGTCGATGCTGCGGGAGATGCGCACGCGCAGCTTCTCGGGGGCGGAGAGCAGGGCGAGGTTGCCGACGGCGGAGCACATGCGGCCGCAGACATCGACATCGAGGCGCACGCGGAGGAGGTCGGGACGGGCGCGCTTCAGCAGCAGGCGGCGGGGGTTGTCGGCGAGATAGTCCAGCCAGCGCTGCAGCTGGGCGTCGCGCAGGAGCGGCTTGTCAGTGTCGCCGCGGGCAAAGAGGAGGCGGTGGGTGCGGTCCTCGGGTCGTGTTGGTTGCGACGGAGTCGCAACAGACGGAACGGGGGAAGAGGAGGCCGAGGGGGAAGAGGAGGCCGAGGGGGAAGAGGAGGCAAGGGAGGCCGAGGGAGCGGCGGCGGGATAGAGGGCGCGAAAATGGCGGTTGCAGCCGGTCTTGAAGCCGCGGATGATGCGACTGAGATCTTTTTCCATCTGCTCCTTGATGAAGAGGATGCCATGAAGATGGTCGGGCATCATCTGCAGAGCCAGGATCTCCACCTGGGGGTAGTACGCGGGGATACCCCACCACTCATCGGCCACGCGCTGGCCGAGTTCGCTGAGCTCTGTCCTTGGCGCATCGGGACTGCCGGGCGCTGCTTCGCTGCGCCCTACCACCCGACCAAAGAGCGGACGGCGTCCTTCGGTGGTCATGGTAATCATGTACATCATGCGCCCCGTGTAGTCATGATCCACACAGCGGCGCTGCATCGAGGGCTTCAGTTCGCTGGCAAAAGCCTTATTACGCTCATAGGTTTCGCGGTCCATGCAATGAGAAACTTGTTTCCGCCGCAAATTTACGAAAATCTTCTCAACCCACATCATTTTCGATGAAAATTCTCATCTTGACACACAAAGTAGTAAAGTAAGAAAGTAGGAAAGTGGACATGAAGGCTTTCGGGAGCAGAAAGAGAGAGAGAAGATTCGTAAGAAAAAGAATCTATAATATCGTAATATATATAATGTATAAATACTAAAAATTAAAAAACTTCTACACCTAAAGTCCGCTTGCCGCCTCCAAACATGCTCATGTCGCCTTTCCTACTTTCTTACTTTCCGCCCTCGCCATGCCACCCATTGCCACATTGCCCAACCGCTCCGTTTTCGCCACACGTCCTCCTCTCCCCCGCCCCGCGACCCTCTTTTCCTTATCGCCGTAAGGACGCGTCCTTATGGCCGTAGGGACGCGTCCTTATGGCCGTAGGGACGCGTCCTTCTGAGGGGTGAAAAAATGGGGCGAAGGGGGGTGATTCTTAGGAGGTGAAAGCCTCTGAAGGGGCGATGAAAAAAGTTGCGATAAGGGGTGAAAATAATGCTGGAAATGTTTGCGTATGTCGCAGAAAATGAGTATCTTTGCAGTGTTGAAAAACACATCTTTTATTAATTCTTAAATCTTTTACATTTATGAAAAACACACTTAAGTACTCTCTTGCCATGCGCAAGAATCCCGCTCATCCCGAAGAGCCTGAAAAGGCGTACGCCAGCCTGCAGCTCAATGGCATCCTGGACATCCGCGCGCTCGCCAAGCACATGGCCAACCACAACAGCATCTACACCGAGGGCACCATCGTGGGTATCATCACCGATATGTGCCACTGCGTGAAGGAGGCGATCACGGAAGGCAATGCCATCGAGCTCGGCGACCTGGGGCGCTTTACGCCCTCCATCAGCAGCGAAGGTACGCTCCCCGGCGTGGATGCCGAGGGGAATCCCAAGACGGCCATGGAGATGTTCACGGAGGCTAACATCAAGCAGGTGAACGTGAACTACGAGCTCGGCGAGGGCCTTGACTTCAAGCGCGAGGACTTCGACTTCGAGTACACCACGACCCGCAAGGCTCAGGCTGCCGCCAAGAAGGCCCAGAAGAAGGGTCAGGACAGCGCCAGCTGGGCGGATGACACTTCTGATGATGAGGATGGCGACTAAAAGCCCCACCCCCGACCCCTCCCCTGTTAGGGAGGGGAGTAGGGGGAAGCCCTTGAACTCTTGAACCCTTAAACTCTTAAACATTCCAACGCCCCGCCAGCTCGTGAGAGTGACGGGGT
This sequence comes from uncultured Prevotellaceae bacterium, assembly GCA_947170495.1. Classification (GTDB taxonomy): domain Bacteria; phylum Bacteroidota; class Bacteroidia; order Bacteroidales; family Bacteroidaceae; genus Physcousia. The sequence goes on along the minus strand of CAMVUB010000051.1, from coordinate 2,208 downwards.
GTTGTGTGTCATGCCCGAAATCGCACACACGCGATGAAAAATTGAGGAAAGATGATGGCGGTTCGAGGGGAATTGTGTACCTTTGCACAAAGTTAAAGGATCATCTATGATATACCCTGCAACGTTTGAAGAGAAGATTGGGATGACGGAGGTGCGGGCGATGCTGAAAGGGCATTGCCTGAGCACGCTGGGGGAAGGACGCGTGGACGAGATGGCGTTCACGAGCGATGCCGAGCGCATCGCGGAATGGCAGCGGCAGGTGGGGGAGTTCAACCGCTTGCTGGAGGAGCGTGAGTTCCCGGAGCAGGGGTACTATGACCTGCGGCCGGTGCTGACGCGCATCCGCATCGAGGGGACGTACATGGAGGTGGATGAGCTGTTTGCGCTGAAGCGGTCGCTGGAGACCATCGAGGGGATTCAGAAGACCCTCGCCAGGACCCCCTCCCCGCTCCCCCTTAAGGGGGAGGGTGGTTACCATTCAAGAACTGAAGAAGATTTAGAGCGGCCACACTACCCTGCCCTGTCGCGACTCGTTCATTGTCGCATTGCGAAGGATTCTACTCTCCCCCTTGAGGGGGAGCGGGGAGGGGGTCTTAGCGAGACTCTCCCGCTTGGGAGGGGTCAGGGGGTGGGTCTGCTGATAAAAAAGATTGACAGCATATTGGATAAGTTCGGCCATGTGAAGGACTCGGCATCGGCGGAGCTGCAGCGCATCCGCAGGGAGCTGGCCTCCACGGAAGGTAGCATCGGACGGGTGCTGAACGGCATCCTGCGCGCCGCACAGGCTGAGGGCACGGTGGCGGCGGATGTCACGCCCACAATGCGCGACGGCCGACTGGTGATTCCCGTGGCACCGGCGCTGAAGCGTAAGCTGCGGGGCATCGTGCACGACGAGAGCGCCACGGGCAAGACGGTATTCATAGAGCCGCAGGAGGTGGTGGAGGCCAACAACCGCGTCCGCGAGCTGGAGGCCGAGGAGCGCCGCGAGGTGATCCGCATCCTGCGCGAGATGACGGATATCGTGCGCCCCCTCTGTCCGCAGCTGCTGGAGAGCTATGAGATGCTGGCGGATGTGGAGCTGGTGCGCGCCAAGACGCTGCTGGGGCGCGAGATGCAGGCCACGATGACCACCGACCCGCTGATAGCGCCACACCCGCTGATAGACTGGACACTGGCCACGCACCCGCTGCTGGTGCGCTCGCTGGCGAAGCACGGCAAACGGGCGGTGCCGCTGGACATAGAGCTCAGCCGTCGGCAGCGCATCCTGCTCATCTCGGGGCCTAATGCGGGCGGCAAGAGTGTGTGCCTGAAGACGGTGGGGCTGTTGCAGTATATGCTGCAATGCGGGCTGCCCATCACCGTGGGCGAGCGCTCGCGCGTGGGCGTCTTCGAGGATATCATGATGGACATGGGCGACGAGCAGAGCCTTGAAGATGAACTTTCAACATACAGCTCTCACCTGCTGAATATGAAGCAGATGATGCGCCGCGCCAACCCCTCTACGCTGCTGCTCATCGATGAGTTCGGCGGGGGCACAGAGCCGCAAATAGGCGGCGCGATGGCGGAGGCTGTGCTGATGCGCTTCGTGCGTCAGGGGGCCTTCGGCGTCATCACCACACACTATCAGAACCTGAAGCATTTCGCCGAGGAGACGGACGGCGTGGTGAACGGCGCGATGCTCTATGACCGCCATCTGATGCAGCCGCTGTTCCAGCTGCAGACGGGGCAGCCGGGGTCGTCGTTCGCGGTGGAGATAGCGCGCAAGATAGGCATCCCGGAGGAGGTGATTGCCGACGCCTCGGACATCGTGGGACGCGACTACATCAACGCCGACAAATGGCTGCAGGACATCGTGCGCGACCGCCGCTACTGGCAGCAGAAGCGCGAGAACATCCACGGGCAGGAGCGGCAGATGGAGCAGACGATACAGCGCTATGAGACAGAGGTGACGGAGCTGCAGCGCCAGCGCAAGGAGATCCTGCGCAAAGCGAAGGAGGAGGCGGAACATCTGCTGCAGGAGGCCAATGCCCGCATCGAGAAAACCATCCGCGACATCCGCGAGGCGCAGGCTGAGAAGGAAGAGACGCGCCGCACGCGCCAGCAGCTGGAGGACTTCAAGATCAAGACCATCGAGCAGCAGGAGAGCGCCGACGACGATGAGATAGCGCGCAAGATGGAGAAAATCAGGAGGAGGCAGGAGAGGAAGAA
>CAMVUB010000050.1 GCA_947170495.1 uncultured Prevotellaceae bacterium | reverse complement strand
ACGGTCTTGTTGAAGACGAGGTGGTCGGGGGTGGAATCGGTGTCAATGTTGAAGTAGCCGATGCGCTGGAACTGCAGGTAGGTCAGCGCGGGCAGTGACTGCACGAACTTCTCGACGTAGCAGTTTTGGAGGATGTGCAGCGAGTCGGGGTTCATCATCTGGCGCATGGCCTCGACATTCGTGAGGCCCTCACCCTGCAGGCGTGCCAGCTCGTCGCGTGGATTCTCCACCTGCCACAGACGCTCGTACATACGCACCTCGGCGGGTAGGCAGTGGCCGCAGCTGAGCCAGTGCAGCGTCTTACCCTTAATCTTGCGGTCGGCGCCGGGTTGTCCGCTGCGTGTCTCGGGGTCGTAGGTGGCGTAGATGCAGGTGACGTTGCCCTCGGCATCCACATCGTAGGGGTGGTCGCCCTCCTCATTACATTTAATAATGTACGCGTTCTTCAGGCGCACCTCCTTGCCGGGAGCCAGGCGCATGAACTTCTTCTCGGCCACGGGCTGGAAGTCGTCGCGCTCGATCCACAGCTCGCGGCTGAACTCGATGGTGTGGGTGCCGTCCTCGGGACGCTCGGGGTTGTTGACGGCCTCCAGCTCTTCCACCTGACCCTCGGGGTAGTTGGTGATGACGAGCTTCACGGGGTTCACGACGGCCGACACACGGGTGGCGCGGCTGTTCAGGTCCTCACGTACGGCGCTCTCCAGGAGAGCGAAGTCATTGAGGGCGTCGTAGGTGGTGTAGCCAATCTTATTGATGAAGTTGATAATGCTCTCGGGGGAATAACCACGGCGACGGAAGGCGCAGATGGTCGGCATGCGGGGGTCGTCCCAGCCGCTGACGAAGCCGTTCTGCACCAATGCCAGCAGGTTGCGCTTCGACATCAGCGTGTAGTTGAGGTTCAGCTTGTTGAACTCCGTCTGGCGCGGGCCCTGATAGGCCCCCTCTTCGTCCCCCGAGGGGGACACATATCCGCCGTCAATGAGTTTTTGGACCATCGAAGCCCCCTCGGGGGTTTGGGGGGCCTTCGCCAGCGACTCAAACCACTCACGCATCCACCCAACAAAGAGGTCGTACAAGGGGCGGTGCTCCACGAACTCCAGCGTACACCACGAATGCGTGACGCCCTCCAAGTAGTCGCTCTGGCCATGGGTGAAGTCATACATGGGATAGGCGTTCCACTTGTTGCCCGTGCGGATATGCGGCAGGTTCAGCACACGGTAGATGAGCGGGTCGCGGAAGAGCATGTTGGGGTGTGCCATATCAATCTTGGCGCGCAGCACCAGCGTGCCAGGCTCGCACTGGCCGCTGTTCATGAACTCGAACAGGCGCAGGTTCTCCTCCACTGGGCGATCGCGGAAGGGGCTGTTCGTGCCGGGCGACGTTGTGGTGCCCTTCTGCTTGGCTATCTCCTCGCTGGACTGTTCATCCACGTAGGCGCGGCCCTGCTTGATGAGCCATACGGCGAAGTCCCACAGCTCCTGGAAGTAGTCCGAGGCGTTGTAGATATGTCCCCACTCGAAGCCCAGCCAGCGGATGTCCTGCTCGATGGCGTCCATGTACTCGGTGTCCTCCTTCTGCGGGTTCGTGTCGTCGAAACGCAGGTTGCAGACACCGCCGTATTTCTTGGCCAGGCCGAAGTCGATGGCGATGGCCTTGGCGTGGCCGATGTGCAGGTAGCCGTTGGGTTCGGGCGGGAAGCGCGTCTGCAAACGGCCGCCGTTCTTGCCCTCAGCCAGGTCGTTAATCACTTTCTGTTCGATAAAGCTCACACTCTTTTTCTCAGTGCTCTCGCTATTGATAGTCTCTGCCATATATTTAAGGTTTCAAGGTTTCAATGTTTCAGTCTTTCAATTTTTGAGGAACTCCGCATACCTCGCAATGTACTTGCCGAGGATGTCGAACTCGATATTCACCACTGTGCCGACCTTAATATCGTGGAAGTTGGTGTTGTCGAAGGTGTAAGGAATGATGCACACGGAGAAGGCACCCTTCCCAGCTTCTGTCGTGGGGCGGCAAACGGTCAGCGAGACGCCGTTGACGGTCACGGAACCCTTGTCAACAGTGAAGTAGCCGCGGCGCACCATCTCGGCATCTACCTCGTACTCGAAGGTGAACTCATGACTCCCCTCCTGATCCTCGACAGCTATGCAGCGCGCCGTCTGATCCACATGGCCCTGCACGATATGTCCGTCCAGGCGGCCGCCCATCTGCATGGAGCGTTCCACGTTCACCTCGTCGCCGACGTGCAGCAGTCCGAGGTTCGAACGCTCGAGGGTCTCGCGCATGGCGGTGACGGTGTAGGTGTCATCCACGATTTGCACGACGGTGAGGCATACGCCGTTGTGGGCAATGCTCTGGTCAATCTTCAGCTCGCTGGTGAAGGGGCAGCGCAGGGTGAAATGCAGGTTGTCCTGCTCGCGCTCGATAGCCACAACGGTGGCTGTACTTTCAACAATTCCGGAGAACATATATTAATTGGACGATTTACGATTGATGAATGATGATACTTTTTCGCTGCAAAGGTAATCATTATTCGGGAAAAAGCGCTACCTTTGCGCGGAAAAAAGCAAATATAAAGATGAAAAAGAGATATACGGATTTGTTCATCGATTTCGATGACACGCTCTACGACACCCACGGCAATGCCGTCATCGCCCTACGAGAGCTGTTTGAGGCGATGGACTTCGGGCGCTGGTTCGCTGACCCCGAGGAGTTCTACACGGAGTACTGGAACACGAACATCGACCTGTGGGGGCGCTATTCGAAAGGCGAGATTACGCGCGACTATCTCATCGTGGAGCGTTTCCGCAGGCCCCTGAGCATCGGCATGGACACGGCGCCTACGGAGGCGTACTGCCGCGAGGTCGGAGACCGCTTTCTGGATTTCTGTGCCACCAAGCCCGGACTGATTGAGGGTGCTCGTGAGCTAATGGACTACTTGAGGGGCAAGGGCTATCGTCTGCACATGTGCAGCAACGGCTTTCATGAGGTGCAGTACAGGAAGCTGCGCGCTTGCGGGCTGGATCAACATTTCACCACCATCATCCTCAGCGAGGACGCGGGTGCGAACAAGCCCTCGGCGCAGTACTTCGACTATGCATTTAAAGTCAGCGCCGCCCCCAAGGAGACGACGCTGATGATAGGTGATAACTTCCAAACAGATATTCTCGGTGCAAAGCGGGTGGGTCTTGACACCGCTTTCTTCAACCGTTTCCCCGAATACCCGGCTCCCGAAGCGGTCACCTACGAGGTGACGGCGCTGCGACAGCTGATGGATATTCTCTGAGGCTTACCATTCGAGGAGGGTAAAGCTGTAGGGCGGCAGCACGATGGTGCCGCTGCTGAGGTCGAGGGACGCAGGCTCTGTGGTACGCGCATCGACGCTGTTCCAGTCACCCGTAAGGCGACGGAACGTGGCGGTGGCAGGCAGCTGCAGGCCGGTGGTCGCCAGCGTAGTGTTGGCAGCCACAGGCAGCAGGTTGACGAGTTTCACATAAGTCTTTCCGCTTTGACTGTCGCGCACGGTAGATACCGCCACGCGGCAGGCGAACAGTGCTTCCAGGGGCGAGGTGTGCTGACCGTCGGGTTGCATGGCTGCCACCGACGAGGCGAGATAGCTGTCGCCCTGCGACTGCCCGCAGAGGCGCTGCACCTCGTAATCGACAGTAGCATACACGCGCTCATTGTCGAAGTAGATGAGGTCGGGGTTCCACTGCGTGTGGCCGTGCTTGGCGAACAAGGGAGCATAGGAACTCATGGCCACAATATCGCCGTTGCGCTCCAGACCGCAGATGTGCATGGCACAAGCCAGGGCGGTCTCAATAGTGGACTTGCGGCCGTTGATGTGGCATGCGTACTCGCCGAGATAGACCTTGGAGGCGTGGCGGTCGTACTGGTCGTAGTAGTCCTGATGGTGCATATACCACCCGGGCGAGACATAGTAGTGCTCATCCACCATATCGATGTGATGGTCCTTGGCCAGGCGCCAGCCCTGTTCGTAGTCGCTGCCCTCGTAGAAGGGACCTGTGGTGCCGCAGACGATGATCTCGGGGTACTTGGCCTTCACGGCCTCGATGAGTGCGATGTAACGCACGGCGAAGGTGTCAGAGATGAGGTCTTCGTTACCGATGCCGATGTACTTGAGGTTGAAGGGCTTGGGGTGTCCAGCCTCGGCACGCAGTCGCGCCCACGGGCTGGTCTTCGGGTCGCCATTCGCCCACTCAATCAGATCAAGCACGTCCTGCTTATACTGGTCGAAGGCAGGGCCGAAGGGAATGCCTCCTTGCTGACCGCCACCGAGGACAGGATCCACGGCGGTGTTCTGGCAGGGCACGGCAGCGGCCAACACGGGCAACGGCTCGCAGCCGAGGTCCTCGCAGAGCTGGAAGAACTCGAAGTAGCCGAGGCCGCGCGTCTGATGGTAGCCCCAGATGTTAGCGAGGCCCTTGCGCTCGTGTTGCGGACCTACGGTCTCCTTCCAATGGTACATATTACCGAGACCGTCGCCATGAACGAGGCAACCGCCCGGGAAGCGCATAAAGCGCGGGTGGAGGTCGGCCAGCATCTGTGCCAGGTCTGTACGCATACCATTCTTGCGGTTCTTGAAGGTCTTCTGCGGGAAGAGGCTCACGAAGTCGAGGGCCAGTTCACCAACGGCCGCAGGCACGATGGCGAGGGTGGCCGTCTTGGCGTCAGCCTTGGCAGTGATGGTGCCGCTGAGCTGCTTCCATTGGTTCGCGGGCGCGCTGAGGGTGGTCTCGCCAATGACTTGGTCGCCGTCGCGCAGCTGCACCTTCAGGCGAGCAGCCTTGCCGTCGAGCTGACGCGCGAAGAGGCTGACGTCATAGCGTTCTCCCTTGCGAACGACAATACCATCAAAGCCGTCGTTCTCCAGGGCTGCGCCCGTGGATGAAACCTTCAGGACAGCATAGTGCTGCTGGTTGGGATGGATGGGTTCTGACGTGGCGATATCAAAAGTCATCCCCTCCCCTCTTACACTCCATGAGTTGGTCGCCGTCCAGTTCTGCTCGCGGCCGTGGTCGGTGGTGTTGTATTCGAAGTCGCGGTTTTGAACGAGCTCGGCATACAAGCCGCCGTCAGCGCTGTAGTTGATGTCTTCGAAGAAGATGCCGATGAGCTTGTCGGAGATGGCCTTCGGCGCTGTGGCATCGATGGTAACTTGCAGGTCGATGGGCTTGCCCTGCAGGCGGCTGAAGCGGTTGGCATCGTCGGCGAGCGTCTCGTCGTTGAGACGTGCGCGCTGCTCGGCAGCGGCCTTTGCATCTTCCATCTGCCGCACAAGACTGAAGGGCACGCGGTGGACATTTCCCTTGCGGCTTTCACCGTTGATGATGGCGGTCTCGTAGCTGCCGCGAATGGCCATCAGCATCTGATGCACGTCATCGGCGGAGGCGGCCATGGGATAGTCCTGCGGACGCCAGTGGATAAGGTCGGGCGAGGTAGTGTGACCGTACTGCCGGAAGCCATCGCCGAGACCGAAGAAGAGGTCCCAGGTGCCATCCTCGCGCTGCGAGAGCTGCGGGGAGTACATCTTCTTGTTGGTACCCCAGCGGGCAAAGTCGCTGGTGACGAAAGAGGCTCCGCGACCGATGCTGCGCCATGTGCGGCCATCGGCCGAATAGGCAAAGGACAGCCCCGTGTGGGGCGCGATGTTATACGCGAACAGATAGACGGAATCGGGCTCGTTGGCCCATGCGGGTGTCGTGCTTGCTGCCAAGGCTGCGAGCAGCCAGAGGCGATGAATGAGATGCTTCATTGTCATTCTTCTTCAGGGCGTTTGTATTGTGTGATGGTGATGTCCTCGCTGACGCCGCGTGAGGTGAGCGTGACGACAGCCGTGCGGTCAGCACCGGTCTCGTTGGTTTCCAGCGTGACCGTCACCTTCACATCCCCCTCGCCGCCCTGTATGCGGGACAGCTGCGTCACCCATGTGGCGGGCTCCTTCAGCGCGAGCGTCCACTCGCCGAAAGCCGTGAAGGTGATCTCCTTCTGCGTCTCGTTGTAATTGAACGTGAGGGGCGTGAGGCCTTCGCCATAGCGCGTGGGCGAGGTGATGCAGAGGAAGGGATATTGCACGATGAAGCCATCGATGCTGTAGTCGCCGGCACCGAGATGCACGATGGCGTAGCGTGACTCACCAGTCGTGTTGGGCTCGAACTGCAACCAGGCGTAGCAATCCACGAGGGCGTTGGAATATGGGATGTCCAAGCTCTTATAACGTTCATCTACTTTGCACCAGGCGACATTGGTGGACAGCTCGAAGGACTCGGTCGTCTGGAAGGCGATAGAGTCCCATTCCTGGTCAGCATACACGAGCTGGGGCGTGTCGCTGGGACGCAGGAAGCGCGTCTGGTGATACTCGGTGTCCTTGTTGCAGGCCGCAAAACAGCCCAGCAGCACCGCAATGATAATAAATCCAAGCTTCTTCATTGTTATTATGTTTCAGGTTTCAAGTTTCAAGTTTCAAAAAGTTCAAGGGTTCAAGAAGTTTAATTCTCAATTCTCAATTTTCAATTCTTCATTGTCCCCCTTGGGGGACCACAGGGGGCTTTTAATACCATTCCAGCGTGTTGGTATAGCTGCTCTGCTTGCGCCACTTGAGCACGTCGGCCAGCGTGGAGGAGTTGGCAGCGAAGGTGAAGTTATAGGAGGTATAGGGCGTGATGACCATGCTGGCGGACATCGTGAAGCAGTGCAGGTCGCGCGACACAGAGGCGGTGGTCATGGAGAGCTTCTTGTAGTTGAAGTCATAGCCCGATGACCATGAGATATTCCATCCCGAAGCAATCTGTATATTGCCAGAGAAGTTCAGCGTGTGGGTAAGCTTATAGGGATAGCGCATGCGTTTCTTGTTGATCTCCGCCTGGGTGTCCTCACGCAGCGAGATACCATAGGACACCGACACGGACCACGGAATCTTAAACTTCACGTAGCCGTCTTCGTCGAGGTCGCCGCTGCTGCCATCGCGCTGGGCGGCGTGCTGGCCCTTGGTCAGCTCGGGGTCGAGGTTGGAATCGGTGCCGTTCTCGTTGCCGTCGTACAACTCCTCTTCATCGTCCTTATCGCGCTTCTTATCCTTGTCCTTGCCGAAGAGCTTGCGGAAGGTCTGGTTGTTGAAGGTGTAGGAGATGTTCTGACTCATACCCTGGAAGCGGCCGAAGCGCCCATAGCTCCATTCCGTGCGGTCGCCGACGATTACGTTGCCGGCATCGTTGAACTCATAGGCATAGGTGGCAAACTGCGCGTTCATGGAGAAGGTGTAGCTCTTGGTGAGCTTCAGGCGGATACGTAAGTTCAAGTCGCTCCACGGCTTGCTCTTGGCTGCCATATTGTAACTGAGCGAACCGCCCAGCTCATCAATCAGGCTAATCTTCTTGTAACCCGTGGAGTCCTTCGACGAGGGAACTTTCATCTCCAGGTTGTTGGCCACGTCAAGGGCTACATTGCCCATCATTCCCTGCCCCGGCACACCATAGATGCCACCTTGATAGGGCGAATAGTTGACGGTGGAGACGTTGCCGTTGCGGTCGGTCTTCACGTAGGTGTCGTAGAAGCCCCAAAAGGACTTACCGAAGTCGGGGGCATAGGAGAAGCTGATAGAGGGCGTGAAGACATGTCGGATGCGGGTGGCACGGAGCGCTGACCCTTTCTTTCCGATGAGCGGCACATAAGTACCATAGAGCTTCGTAGATGCTGAGAGACTCAGGTTGAAGTCATAAACATTGTAGAAGCCGTAGGTAGTGTCGCGCTGCTCCGCCTGTGCCTCCGTGTCCCACGAACGGTTGACCTTATTGAAGTACATACGGTCCGTGAAGTTGAACGACGGTGTGATATTGATGTAGTTGGCCACCGTGAACGAGGCGTTGATGGGTATGGAGTGACGCATACCGTTGCGCCAGTCCTTGACGAGGTTCGACTTGAAGAGCTTGTTTTCCTTCGTGGAGATGGAGTTGGACAGGGTTCCCGTGTAGCTCATGGCGATTTTCTCATACCAGCGTTCGGCACCTGCCATCTTCTTGCGCTTGAAGGGGTTGAAGCGCGCCAGGTTAATGGTCAGGGAGGGCAGCGTGATGGATAGACTGGAGTCGCGCACGTTCTGCGACAGGTTCATAGAGGCTGTGATACTCAATCCTATATCGGCGAAGGTGCGGCTGTAGGAAACGGAGGAGGTACGGGTGCTCTGCGTGTAGGCTTGCGGGTTGTACATCGACGTGAGGTTGTTACGCTCGTAGCTCGAGGTGGCGTAGTTCACGCTGGCCGAGAAGGTCTGCGCCGGGTTGGCCTTGGGATCCTGGCGATGGCTCCATTGCACCTTAAAGCTCTTGGACACCGAGTAGTCAGGCATATTCTTCTCACCCTCCACGGTGTTCTGGTAGGAGATGTTGACGGCACCGCTGAAGCGATAACGCTTCTTGTAGTTGCTTTGTCCCGAGAGGCCCCACGAGCCCTTGGTGTAGATCTCACCCAACAGCTTCAAATCCACCTTGTCGCTGATGGCGAAATAGTAGCCGCCATCGCGGAGATAAAAACCGCGCGTGGTCTCGTCGCCGTATGTCGGCATGATAATACCGCTGGAGTAGCTGCTGGTGAAGGGGAAGAAACCATAGGGTATGGCCAGCGGCAACGGCACATCTTCCACCACAAGGTAAGCGGGTCCGAAGACCACGTCCTTGCCCGGTCGCATCTTGGCGCGCGTGAGCTGCAGATAGAAGTGCGGATGCTTGGCATCGCACGTCGTGTAGCGGGCATTGCGGATATACATCACTCCCGAGGAGTCACGCTTGCTCTCGTTGCTGACCATGAAGCCCTCGCCCTGCTGCGTGAAGACGTTGTGGATGAAGGCCTTGCGCGTCTTGAAGTTGTAGGCGATATCATCAGGTTCATATTCGTCGTCGCCCTGCTTGAAGACGGGCGGCGTGACGATATTTCCCAGCGAGTCCTTACGCCCCAAGGCGTGGACAATGCTGCTATCGACGCTCATCGTGATGTAGTCGGCGGTGAGGTCGAGGTTCTGGTATTTCACATTGGCCTGGCCGTAGAAGTTCACGCGGTTCTCGGCGTAGTCGAAGACGAGCGAGTCCTTAGCCACGAAATCCACGGGGGCGTCCAGGGCGCTCTTGCTCTGCTTGGTGGTATCGACCTTCACGGTATCGACCTTCGTCTGACCACCCACGCCTAGATATACGGTGTCACCGTTCACGATGATATAGCGCAGCGTGTCCGTCTGAAGGCTGTCAAGAACAAGGCTGTCGAGGGCTTTGATGCTGTCGCGAAGGCTATCGATAGCGAGGCTGTCGCGAAGCTTGGTTGATGACAGACGCATACGTGGAGCAGGCGTGGTGACCGAGGCCATCACCATGCTGACTATTGCAGCAAGAATGCATATCGGAAGGAGTCGTCTGCTCATCATTAACTACTTTTACGCTATCAATCGCCAAATTGGAGGATCCATTTCTTCATCCTGGCGATTCCCTCAGGCCCGAATTTCTCCAGGCTGTGCAACACCTGTTCGGGTGTGCGAACACGTTCCAGATGACTTTTTGAGAAGAACTTGTCGGCATAGCAGATGATCTGTTCCTCCACGGTCTCGGGCGAGTAGTCGCCCGGGGGCAGCGGCAGGTGTTGCTGCTCGATGGTCTCGCGGGTTAGCCCTGTGCCAGTATGGCGCTCTGCCACACGTGCGTGACGCGGCAGTCCCTCCTTGCGCAGCAGTTCACCGCCTAAGAGGCCATGCTTGATATAGGGTTCTGTGCCAAAGCATTGGATGCCGGGGGCATCGGTCAGGAAGATACCGATATCGTGCAGCATGGCCGCCTCGTAGAGGAAGTCCTCGTCGGCACCCAACTCCGGATGCTTGCGCGCCACAGCCACGGCCATGTCAGCCACGCTCCGGCTGTGCGTCAGCAGAATCTCGCGCAAGGGCGCATTGTCGCTGTAGTATTTCTCAATCAGTTCTTCAACCATATTTTCTTTCCTTGGTGAATGAGGATGCCGCGAGCGGGCTTTTGCACAGGCCGCCCCACGAGGTCGTAGGTCTCAGCCGGCCACTCCGTAGATGGTGCCTTGGCGCTGTCCTGCGGCAGGGCGGCGATGCCAGTGGCGATGGGCGTGGTGAAATCCACTTGTGCCCGAACTTCCCACGGACAGCGCACGAGGAAGGTGTGATGCAGTTGGGAGAGCAGCCCCGTGAAGGTGACATGTAGCGTGGTGTCACAACCTGCAGCCAGCGACAGGACGCGGTAGTGACGCAGGTCTTCCTGTGAGCCGTCGTGGAAGAGGCAAATCGTCACATCATCACCCGCAAAACCCGACAGCGCCTCGTTGCGAACAGAAACGCTGAAATCGTAGTCGAAGGTGCCGTTGTCGTTCTCGCGGACATCGTCGATATGTGCCTCACCCCATGCCAGACGCGACGGCGTACCCTCGTCGATGTGTACAGGCTGCTGGTACGGGATGGTCACATCATCGTGGGAGATGCCCAACAGTCGATCGCCGAGGGCATCGAAATGCAGCCACACGCGCTGCGTGAACTGCTCGCCGGGCTGTAGCGTCAAGGCGCTGAGACCCACATAGTCCGCTTTTTTAAAGATATCTGTTTCCTCGGGCTCCCAAGTCATGATCTCGTAGGTGTAGGTGACGGCATCCTCTCCCTCATTGCGGAAGTGGAAGTCGGCGCCGACATATCCTTGAACGTCAGGGGCGCGCTGCAGGTCAATGCGATCCAGGACAATCTTCAAGTCCTCCAGCTTCAGGGAGTCCGGCTCTAAGGGCTTGGCCTCTGCCGAAGGGTGCATGAACATGGCGCTTTGGTTGGAAAAGAAACCGTTCATGAGGCCGTCGCTGCCCGAATATACAGGTTCCCACGGGCTCAGGATATCCAGGTCGTACCACCCATCGTACGCTCCGTTGTAGCCCCAGTTCACATGATAGAAGCCGTGGCCATCGACACCGTCGATATTAAAGGCATGACCGCTCATCGCCATCACGTGGCCGGCATAAACGATAGGGCGTCCCTCTTCCAACTCATGGCGTAGCATGGCATGCCAGCGGTCGGGGGTATAAAGCATGCGCTCGAAGTAGCGAACCATCCCGTAGCCCAAGGCGCGCTGCAGGGGCTCCACGCCTCTGCTGACGCTGGCGCCCGACGAATGGGGCCCGTAGTTCATATGGACCGCCAAGCCTGCCGCCAGCGAGGGTAAGGCAATTGCGAGGCCCTGCGTCTCTGTCCAGCCATTGCGATAATCTAAAAGATAGTTGTCCCAGTCGAAGCGCGTGCCGGGCAGCATATCTTCCACCGCATAGCGCTCTGCCGTCCAGCCATGTAGTGTGTCGATGAGCGCCTCGGGATAGCGGTAGTAGGCCATCACCTGTTCGATGGCTGTGGCCACACAGCCAGACAGACAGCGTTGGCCGGAGGGTGTGCCGTCCTGGTTCAGCCACATAGGACACAAGAGATTGTAGGGCTCTTCCTGGTCGCGGATGGAGGCCAGCAGCGGACCGATTGTCGCGTTCGTTGTCTGTTGCTGTGGTGCACGACGCACGGCAGTACGCTGTGTGAGTGTGCGCCCCTGCAACAGCTGTGACAGCGCCTCGGGCATCGTACCTGTACGGCTGACACCACGCGCCATCAGTTGACCATCGATATATAAATCCGTTTGTGCCAACGCGCTTACGCACGTCAGCACAACACAAAGACTTACTATGATTTGTCGCCTAAAGAACAATCCTTAATCCCTAATCTTTAATCCTTAATCCTTAATCCTTAATCAATTTCTTGCCCAGTTCTGTCAGCAGGCCCTTCTCCTGAAGCGTCTTCAGGGGGATGGTGACGTCAGGACGACCGTAGCAATAGGCAGTCACCTCATACTCTTGATAGACGAAGTTCAGGCCATTGCGCGTCAGATAAGGCTCATTGGACGGCAGGGGTACACCATTGGCCAGCTCATCCTCGGGCGTGTCGGGATCGTCAAACAACAGCAGGTTTTCCATCAGTTGCTCGTCGGTCGCGATGGGGTTGTCGGGTGTGCTGAGGTATTCCTTCAGGCCGTTCTTCATGAGTTCCACCAGCTCGGCTTTCTTGTCGAGGTTCACCAGGTTCCAGCCCAGTCGAGCGCCATCTTCCTTGCCGAAGGTGATGCCGCTGAGGTACTGACTGCCATGGGCGCCACCCGTATAGATGTCATACTCGATGGCCATCGTCAGGTAGTCTTGCGTGTTTTCCAACAGCTCTATCTGGAGCATGTTCATGAAGTCGAAACCATAGCTGAAGTCCTCGTTCTCTGTCAGGGTCTTATACATACGATCAAGACCTTGCTTGCCGCAGGACTTCACGAAAGGCTCTGCGAAACGCTCTACCTGATCGATGCCGAACTCCACGACCGTGTCCAGCCTCTCGCCCTCAAAACTGGGGAAGCTGCGGGCCATCACCTGCTCGCGAATCCATGCCAAGGCGGCGATGGTACCCTTATCGGCTTTGTCGGGATCTTGATTGGCGGGGAAGTCGATGTGCATCTCCTGATAGGCCGTTGATTCGCCTGCCTTGATGCTGTCTTCGAAATCTACGGTGCACCATTCATAGGCGAGGCCGTTGCCGCCGTTGCCCTTGCATCCGTCGCAACCCGTGAGCATCAGTCCGACGCCCAGGATTCCTGCCACAAATAATATTTTATTTAAGTTTTTCATTTGTTCTACTTCTTTGGAGTTAAGGAGTTATAACCCCTTTATAATCTCCAAACACTCGCGGCATTTGTCGGTGACATACTGCCAGTCCTCGGCAGCCACCTTGTCCTTGGGGAAGAGCTTCGAGCCCATACCCACGCAGAAGACACCTGCCTTGAACCATGCCTTCAGGTTCTCGGCCTCGGGAGCTACGCCGCCCGTGACCATGATCTTCGACCAGGGCATCGGAGCCATCAGACCCTTGACCATGTTGGGACCATAGACGTCGCCGGGGAACAGCTTCGTCAGGTCGCAACCCAGCTCCTGCGCCTTGCCAATCTCGCTGACGCTGCCGCAGCCCGGGCAGTAAGGTACCAGACGACGGTTGCAGACGGGAGCAATCTCGGGGTTGAACAGGGGGCCTACGACGAAGCAGGCACCCAGCTGCAGGTACATGGCGGCCGTGGGAGCATCCACGACACTACCAATGCCCAGCGCCAGCTCGGGGCACTCCTTGGCAGCGAACTTCACGCACTCGGCAAAGACCTCCTGTGCGAAATCGCCACGGTTAGTGAACTCGAAAGCGCGCACGCCGCCCTCATAACAAGCTTTGATGACCTTCTTGGCCACCTCGGCATCCTTGTGGTAGAACACAGGCACCATCGGCGCCTCCTTGATCTTGGCCAACACAGCCATCTTATCGAATCTTGCCATCGTTTTTATATTTGACAATTTGACAATTTACAATTTGACAATTAGATACTTTAGCTATTTAAATGATTTCGTGTTGTGACAATAGACTTTACAATAATACTTAACAATTCTTTTCCTTCATTATAAAGAGGCTGTAATCGATTAGAAGACATCATGTTTGTTTCCATGATGATTTCAAGCCAATGTACGGTTTCATCTAGTTCTTCTTCAACCATTTTCAATTTGTTGATGAAGTCTTTTTCTGATTTTGAAATGCAAGCGGCACGATAATTTGCAGAAGGAGAAGTCCCGGATCGGACAATCTGACTGGCAATAGCTCTTCCAGAAATGGTATTGGGCATACTGTCAACCATTTTGACAATTCGCACCGCGAACGATTTGAACCGTTTCTTCAACTCTTCCTCTGTCATTGCATTTGCAATTGTAAAATTGTAAATTGTCTAATTGTCCAATTAGGTTATCGTTGTACGCGACCATTCGCATTGCCGCCGGCGAGGGCTTCCACTTCCTCTACGCTGACGAGGTTGAAGTCGCCATTGATGGTGTGCTTCAGGGCGCTGGCTGCTACGGCGAACTCCAGGGCCTCGCCCTGTGTAGCCTTGGTCAGCAAACCGTGGATCAAGCCGCCGGAGAAGCTGTCACCGCCACCTACGCGGTCGATGATCGGGTCGATATCGTAGCGCTTGCTCTGGTAGAACTCCTTGCCGTCGAAGATGAGGGCCTTCCAGCCGTTGTGCGTGGCGCTGAAGCTCTCGCGGAGCGTGGAAACGACATACTTGAAGCCGAACTCCTCGCGCATCTGACGGAAGATGCCTTCGTAGCCGGCAGCGTCGGTCTTGCCGCCCTCGACATCAGCATCGGGCTTGAAACCCAGACACAGCTCGGCGTCCTCTTCGTTGCCGATGCAGACATCCACATACTTCATCAGCGGGCGCATGATGCTGATGGCCTTCTCGCTCGTCCACAGCTTCTTGCGGAAGTTGAGGTCCACGCTGACGGTCACACCGTGACGCTTTGCAGCCTCGCAGGCCAGGCGCGTCAGCTCGGCGGCTTTGTCGCTGATGGCGGGCGTGATGCCGCTCCAGTGGAACCAGTCGGCACCCTCCATGATCTTGTCGAAGTCGAAGTCAGCGGGCACCGCCTCGGCGATGGCGCTGTG
>CAMVUB010000049.1 GCA_947170495.1 uncultured Prevotellaceae bacterium | reverse complement strand
TCAGCGGCCCGTTCAACATTCAGTTCCTGGCCAAGAACCGCGAGGTGAAGGTCATCGAGTGCAACCTGCGCGCCTCGCGTTCCTTCCCCTTCGTCAGCAAGATCCTGAAGCGCAACTTCATCGAGACCGCCACAAAGATCATGCTCGACGCACCCTACCAGCGTGCCGAGAAGAGCGAGTTCGACATCGACCGCATCGGCGTCAAGGCCAGCCAGTTCAGCTTCGCACGTCTGCAGAATGCCGACCCCGTCCTCGGCGTAGATATGTCCTCCACGGGTGAAGTAGGCTGTCTCGGCGACGACCTCCACGAAGCCCTCATCAACGCCCTCATCGCCACCGGCTACCGCATCCCGCAGAAGGCCGTGCTCATCAGCTCCGGCGGTGCCAAGGGTAAGTTGGACCTCTTGGAGCCTGCCCGTCAGCTGGTGAAGAAAGGCCTTGACGTGTATGCCACTGGCGGCACGGCAGCCTTCCTCAACGAGAACGGCGTCTTCGCCCGCAGCGTCAGCTGGCCCGACGAGGAGGACGAGAACAACGTGCTCACGCTCATCGCACAGCACAAGTTCGACCTCATCGTCAACGTGCCCAAGAATCGCACCCGCCGCGAGCTCACCAACGGCTACCGCATCCGTCGTGCTGCCATTGACCATAACATCCCCCTGATGACCAACACGCGTCTGGCCAAGGCCTTCATCGAAGCCTTCACCACCCTCGACCTCAAGGATGTCAAGATCAAGAGCTGGCAGGAGTACAACTCGTAACCTCTATTCCTTCGGAATAAGTTTTGCAGCGAAACATCAAAGAATTTCATTTTTTTCTTTGGTGTTTCGCTCATTTAGTACTACCTTTGCACCCGCATTTGGCAATCTCGCGGTCGGAAACCCGTGGGATGTAAGGGAATCCGGTGAGAGTCCGGGACAGTACCTGCTGCTGTAATCCCCTGTCACAGGCAAGCCTGTATAAAGCCACTGGACATTAAACATTAAACATTAAACTTTAAACTACAAAGTCCGGGAAGGTAAGGTGAGCCGGGGAGAGTCAGAAGACCTGCCGATGCATAAAATAATAAATGTACGCGCGTACAGGATTATGCGATGCGTCTGAAGGTAGTTTCTTTCCATACACTATTGCTCTTGGGGGTGCTGTCGGCACTCTCCCAATGGTCGTATGCCCAAAGCACATCCATGCCTGTGGACACGCTCCAGGAGGTGGTCATCACCGGTACTGGCACAGAGCATAGGCTAAAGGATGTGCCTGTACATACGGAGGTGATTACGCGCCGTGACCTGGAGCAATACGGCGGTCGCAGTTTAGAGGATATCTTGGGTGGTCTTTCAGCTAGCTTCGCTTTCAGCGAGGATGACATGGGTTCACAGATGCAGATGAACGGTTTTGGCAATGCCTACATCCTGATTCTCGTCGATGGCAAGCGCCTACATGGCGACAACGGCGGCCAGAATGACTTGGCCCTGATAGACCCCGCCCGCATCGAGCGCATCGAAATCGTGCGCGGAGCCTCGTCGGCACTCTATGGCAGCGATGCCATCGCGGGCGTCATCAACATCATCACGCGAAAGCCCGCTGAGGGATTCCTCGTGGAGAACGAGACACGCGGCGGCAGCTACAAAGACCTGCGGCAGCACAATGCTGTGGGCTTGACCTTCGGGCGTGTGCAGAGCTTCACGAACTTCCATTTCCGCCATAGCGACGGATGGCAGAACACCGGCGAGGAAGACCCCACACAGCTGGGCGGACGCATCATCACGGACTCGCAGAACAAGACCGTGAACAAGAATCAGCTTTGGCAAATTAGCGAGCGCCTGTCGTGGCGCCCCGTTGATGGCATGGAAGTCTATGCCGACGGGATGCTCTACCACAAACGCATCTATCGTCCCAACGGAAAGTATGCCATGGCCGATGTCCACGGCTATGACCTCTCCTATGACGATGCCTCCGCCTCGGCCGGATGGTCGTGGGCGTTGGAGAAGGGCCATCGTCTGAGTGCCGATGTGACATGGAATCGTCATGGCTACTACTACGACTACACCTCGGAGAACGGATGGCTGGTGGAGACAGACAACCCTTCACTTCCCCTCATCTATTTTGCCGGAGACCGTGCGCTGCAAGCCGACCAGCGCCGCACGTTGGCACAGCTGAAAGGCATCTTTGAACTGCCTCACAGCAACCGCCTCAGCGTGGGCTATGACTTCCGCTACGACTGGCTGAAGGCGCCCTTGCGCATCGACAGCGATCGCGCCACCGACTGGACACAGGGCGTCTATGCGCAGGATGAATGGAATCCGCTGAAGTGGCTGAACGTCACCGGCGGCCTGCGCCTGGATCACAACCAACAGTTCGGCCTGCATCTGACGCCAAAGCTCTCGGCGATGGTGAGCTTGGGCGACTTCAAGTTGCGCGCTTCATGGTCGCAGGGCTTCAAGAGTCCCACACCCAAGGAGCAGCACTACCGCTATGTCCGCGAGATGGGCGGCACACGCCTCTTCCTCGGGAACACGGCGCTGAAGCCGCAGACGAGCAACTACTTCTCGCTCAACGGAGAGTACACGATGTCGAAGGTCAGCGTCAGTGTGATGGGCTATTATAATAAGGTGTGGGATATGATCAACCTTGTGACGATTCCGGCACGGCAGGCTCCGGCGAAGCTCATCCTGCAGTATGACCCCGCCTTCGTGCGCCAGTACCGCAATCTGGAGGATGCCTACACCTATGGCGTTGATGTCACGCTGAAATGGAACATCACACGAGAGATAGCCATTGGTGGTGGCTACAGCTATTTGGAGGCGCAGGGACGCATTTATGACGAGGAGACGGAGCAGTTGCGCGAGCTCACCATCGATGGCACGGCGCACCACAAAGGTAATTTCTTTGCCACGTGGCGCCATTTGTTCAAAAATGTCTATCGCTTGGGCATCGGCCTCTACGGCCGTGCTTCCTCTACACGCTACTATGAGAACTTTGGCAACGGCCAGGCCTATCATCTATGGCGTCTTAACACCACTCATGACTTCGAGGGTCACAAACTACGCCGTCGTGGGCTGACGCTGCGCGCAGAACTCGGCGTGGACAACATCTTCAACTACGTCGATCGTACGCCCCACTTGCGCCACCTCGGCACAACGACACCCGGCACCACCATCTATGCAGCCGTGGTGATTCGCTTCAACAAAGGAACAAAGATCAAAGATAACTCTAAACATTCAACCCTAAAAAACAATTACAACAATGAAGACGATTAAGTGTTTTGTGATGGCTCTTGCAGCCGTCGTGATGACTGCTAACTTCGCAGCCTGTTCCAAGGATGATAACAATGGCAGCGGCTCTGAGCAGCAGAAGAGTAACTTTGAGAAGTACATGTCTGCCGTTGAGAATGATGTGAAGAGCACCAAGGCATCAAGTGGCAACAACAAGGCTATTCTGCTAGTGGCTTTCGGTTCCACATGGGAGAATGCTCACAACACGTTCAAGAAAGTCGTGACCGACTACAAGGAAGCCCCCGAATTCCAGGGCTACGATGTTTTCTTTTCCTTTACCAGCGCTACCTGCATCAACAGGAGTAGAGGTGCCAATGGACAAGGTGAACACTACGCCAGCCAGGACTTCTATTCCCCCAACTTCTGGCTCGAAGCTATCGGTCGCCAGAAGTACGGGGAGGTGCGCGTACAGTCCCTTCACATCATCCCGGGTGAGGAATTCCTGCGTCTGCGTGACACCTACATCAAGGATTTCAAGAATAACATCTATGCTGACTTGGACGAGGATTATCTTGAGAGTGGTGTGAAGATTTTCATTGGTGGTCCGCTGATGGAAGAGCTTGACGACGTGAAGTCTGTAGCTAGTGTTCTGGATGCACAATTCAACCAGTATGTTCAGGATGGCAATGCAATGGTCTTCCTGGGTCATGGTAACCCCAAGAAATTCAACTACGGCAACGGCAACCAACGCTACACCCAGCTGGAGAATGAACTGCGGAATAATTACAACCAGAACTACTTCGTCGCCACCGTTGATATGGAGGAGAACTTCCTCGAAGACCTCTGGGAGGACCGCATGGCTCCTGGTGGTGTCAAGAAGATTGCTGAAGGCAAGACCATCACCCTCCATGCCCTCATGTCTATCGCAGGTGACCACGCTCACAACGATATGTCCGGTATCGAAAACGAAGGCGACAGCTGGCGCGAGTTCTTCCAGAGCGAGGGCTATGTCTGCAATTACGACGGCAACGATGCCAATCCCTCTAACAACTGCATCCTGAATGGTCTGGGTGACTACGCTGAGATTCGTAAGATATGGAAGAACCATACCTTATACGCCGAAGAGATGTTTGCTGAAGAGGAGGAATAAGCTGAGTAAACACGTTTTATAAACATACCATGTTTTTCGCCTCTGTGAAGAGGTTACTATCTGCTAATTTTTGAAGGATTGGGACCGCTGCGTGCCTCGTGCACGCGCGCGTCCCATTCCATTTGAAAAATGAAAATTAAAAGTTGAAAATTGAAAGTTAGGTTTTGCAATGAAGATATACACTAAAACAGGCGACGCCGGACAGACCTCCCTCGTGGGCGGCCAGCGCGTCAGCAAATGCTGCCAGCGGCTGGAGAGCTACGGCACCGTCGATGAACTCAACTCGCACATCGGTGTGCTGATGTCGGAACTCAGCGACCAGCAGGACGTGGACATGCTCCTCCTCGTGCAGCGCACGCTGTTCGTGCTCGGCGGCTATCTGGCCACCGACACCACGGAGCGCGAAGTGCGCCCCGGAAACGTCATCACTCCTGAGATGGTGGCTGTGCTTGAAGCCGAGATTGACCGCCTGCAGGCCCTGCTGCCGCCCTTGCGCCTCTTCATCCTTCCCGGCGGCACACACGCCGCTGCCGAGGCTCATGTCTGTCGCACTGTCTGCCGCCGTGCCGAGCGCGAGATGCTGCGCCTGGCCGAGGAGGCAGAGGTCGATGCCACAGCGCTCGCCTATGTCAACCGTCTCAGTGACTATCTCTTTGTCCTCGCCCGCAAGGCCAATATGGATGCCGGTGTGGAAGATATCATCTGGAAACGACAGAAATAATCAGAATAATCACATAACAACTATTTTACAGATTCATGAACATATTTCTCATGAAAAACACACTGTTGGCTGCAACAGTGATGTTGACCACTGCAGCTCAGGCCGCGGACATTGATTCTATTGACGCCCGCCATACTCGCGAGATGAACCCTGTCGTCATCACGGGCACGGGCACCTACCACCGTGCCGAGAACTCCCCCGTGGCTGTGCAGGTCATCTCCGCCAAGGAGATTCAGGACGCGCAGGTGACAACGCTGCAGGACGCGCTCTCCAAGCTCACCTCCACCATCACCACCCACACCAATGGCATGGGCACGTTCGTCAACTTCAACGGTGTCAGCGACGACTACATCGTCATCCTCGAGAACGGCAAGCGCGTGAGCGGCGACGACCGCTGGAGCCGCATCAGCATGGAGAACGTCAAGCGCATCGAGATCTACAGCGGTGCCGCCTCAGCCCTCTATGGCAGCGACGCCATCGCGGGTGTCATCAACATCATCACCGACGACACCAAGTTGCCCGTCAGCGTCAGCTCCAACACACGCCTGATGAACAACGGACGTCTGGACGAGGACGTGGCTGTGGATGTCACAGCCGGCAAGTTCTCCAGCCGCACGGAATTTACCCATCACCGTGCTGGCAACTGGCAGGTCAACCACTATCAGGAGTTTGAGGAGGGCGACAACAAAGTGCTGAAGCTCACAGGCCGTCCCATGTCAGCCGGCTACCACAGCAATAACATCGCCGAGCGGCTGGAATGGCGCTTCAACGACCAGTGGTCCGTCTATCTCCGTGGTTCCTATTACGACCATCTCACTGACCGTCCGCAGGCGGCTTCCTACTTCACGCAGAAGAAGACCACGGACAAGAAGACCAAGGAGACCACCTACACCTACACCCCCAAGCAGGCTTACACCTACGACGTACACCACACCTCTTATATGTATGGCGGCGGTGCGCGCTGGACCCCCAACAGCCGCATCCATCTCTATCTCGACGTCTATAGCGACAACTTCTCCTCGGACTACGACTACTGGCAGACCGATGAGAAAGAGGCCTACGACGAGACTCGCAAGCGCACGCATTACATCAACGAGACGCTGCGCGGCATCTTCCGTCTGGCCGACTGGAACAAGCTCACCGCCGGCGCCGAGTTCGTGCAGGAGAGCCTCACCAGCGAGAGCGACAACATCGACAAAGCCCGCACGAACACCTACAACCTCTTCGCGCAGGATGAGATCAATATCTTCAAGTACTTGGATGCCGTGGCAGGTGTGCGCTACACGCAGAACGACAACTTCGGTGCCGCCTTCACGCCCAATGCCGGACTCTTCTTCCACATCGCAGGCTTCCGTCTGCGCGCCAGCTATGCCGGTGGCTATCGCACTCCCACGCTCTCGCAGATGTACGCCACCGACCAGGCCAAGACCACGGCGCGCTACACCCTCTACAATCCCAACCTGAAGCCCGAGAAGAATCACTTCTTCAATGTCAATGCCGAGTACAGCAACAAGTGGATGAGCGTCAGCGTCAGCGGCTTCATGAACAAGATTCGCGACATGATCAACTACCGCGTGATGACCGACGACGAGATTGCCGCCTCCCCCGACCTCACCGCCCTGCGCGAGGAAGGCTGGAAGACCATCCGCCAGCGCGACAATATCGACAAGGCCACCGTCCGCGGCATCAGCGCCTCCGTGAAGTTCCTCATCCCTGGCGGCATCACCATCGGCGGCGGCTACACCTTCACCGACTCCAAGGCCGAGACACAGACCCTCAACACCAAGACACAGCAGTATGAGGTCACCGAGTCCCCTGTCGATAAGAGCGTACGCCACGTCGGTAATGTCATGGCTGCCTACGACCACACCTGGGGCAACTACCACCTCAACATCACCATCAACGGCCACATCCAAGGCGAGCGCTACAGCAGCACCTACGGCTATGCCGACGGCTTCAGCCAGTGGGACCTCGTCACGCGCCATACCGTGCGCCTCAAGCACTTCACCCTCGAGCCCGGCCTCGGCATCGAGAACATCTTCAACCAGCGCGACACCTCGCCCTGGAATTCCAACTTCTCCACCATCACCCCCGGCCGCTCCTTCATCGCCAGCCTACGACTGAAGTATTGAGCAGGGCTCAATGAGCAGTGTAGGGCTGCATGTGCATCCAGGCGGTGACGCTCTGGTGCATTCGCTGCTTGAAGGCGGCGCTGAAGGTGCTGTAGCTGTGGTAGCCGCTCTCCCTAGCCAGCTGCTGGGCGACAATGGGCTCCTGTGCAGCGGCAAGTTCGTGGTAGCGGGCTACGAAGTGAGCGACGCGAAGGTCGTGGATGTATTCATAGTAGCTCGTGTTCTGACTGGTGAAGTACTGGCTGAGATAGTAGCGGTTCACGCCGACAACTGCCGAGAGTTGCGACAGGGTCAAGTCTGTTTGCAGGTAGAGCTTTGTCTCCTCGCAGTGCTTCGCCAGCAGTTGGCCGATATGGGAAACCTCGCCCTTGGAGGCGGGGTTTTTTGTTTCGCTAAGCGGTATCGCCGAGTGCTCGTTCAGGCTGACGTCGCTATGGGCAGAGTGGGGTAGGAGGTTGTCGGTGCTCAGGTCTTTCAATGTCTCCACGCGCCACAGCAGGAGGGCCGCCAGCGGGAATCCGGTGAGGTGGGCGATGGTACACATCACGTAGTTGTCGGTGTATTCATAGCTCGTGAGCAGCAGCATGAGACCGATGAGCAGTGTAAGGCTGATCCACACCTCCTTGTGCTCTAGGTCGGCATAGTTGTCGCGCAACCACCGCCCATATTGTCTCACGGCCACCACCATATATATAATAAAGGTCACGACGAGGGCCAGCCCATAGATTTTGTTCGGCGTCGTGAGGTCGATGGATGGCAAGGCTGTTTGCAGCACTGCGAGCACCGCACAGGGTGTCATGACAACGAAAATGGGCCACAGCGGTCGGCGGCGGTCCTGCAGCATGGCCAGCAGAGTGCCGACGAAGACGGGGGGAAGCGCCATGCAGTCGATGGCGACGAGCAGCCCGTAGAGCACCGAGTGGGTGTCGTTAGAGAACGTGTAGAACAGTATCCACCAGATGTGGGCCATGGCCATGACACCGAATAGTGCCGCAGCCCAGCGGCGCAGTCGTGCGGGCGGTGTGATGTCGGGCGCGATGGCCTTGCCCCGACACAGCAGCAGGTAGAGGCACAGCACGACGCAGATGGCAGTTCCTGCGCCGTGGAGCAGGAGATAGAGTATCGATAATGGCGTTATTTGTTCGGGCATATCGTTGTTATGATGGCTGCATTTGCGCCGCAAAATTACGATTATTTTCGGTGAACTCGGGCAAGTTTTCTCAAAAAACCACTCTCGGCTAAAGCAAAAAAGTCTCAGCTAAAGCAAAAATGTCTCATCTAAAGCAAAATCTTCGCTCTTGGCGATTTTGCTTTGCATGCTTCGTTTTTTTGGCGTACCTTTGTGGCAAATAATTATTAAGCGATTACTAACGATAGTTATAATAAAGAATAAACTAAACGACATATCAGAATGAAAAGGGTTGTATTTTTATTTGTGATGATTTCAGCGATGCTGCTGTCGTCGCAGCCCGTAAGTGCCGATGCTCTGTACAAAAGTACCTACTATACCGGCAAAGCCTATGCAGACCACTTCAATGTCAACCTTTTGGTAGCCGACCTCTATGCTCGTGACACCTGGATTACCTCAGGCTATGTGATGGCATACGACATCAACAACCCCTTACGTAGCGTGACCCTTGCCGAAGTTCATACTTGGGACCAGGATGGTAACAAGCTGGCTAATCACATGGTGAAGGCAAGCTGCAAGATGGATGGTGCCATTGTGGTTCTTAATAATGTCTTTGGCAATCAAATCATGCTGGGCAGTGAAGAGCAGAGTTACATGATTACGAAAACAAGTGGCAATCTCGATCACCCTTCTGTGGATATGGATATCTACTGGGGTCCTGCAATGACTGGCAGTCAGTGGATCGTCAAGTTCGAATGTACTGGCGACAACGATGTTAAACATGATTGGACGCTCTGCAGGGTCGACTGTCGAACAACGATGGGCCGTCAGGAACTCAACGCCGAAGGCTATGCCGTCAAGCGCACCGGTGCCAAGACCTTTTCGTTTACTACCCCTTCCATGCCTGAGAACAACAGCACCCAGGACTTTGTAAAGGCCGGGCATCAGCATCTGGCGTGGTATATCGTGAAAACCACCTATATCCTTTCCGATGACGGCAAGACGCAGTACACAACACGCGACTCCATCGAGTGTAGCCCCACATCGATAGAAAAGAATATCAATATGCCCAAGAACGTGGGCAACTTCCGTCGTGTTGACATGGAGATTGAGGCCCACGATGTGTATAAGAGCAACATGGGGCCATACAAGAACCGGCGTGGACTGGGAGAATTCTACCATGTCATCGTACTCTTCAATCGCACCGATATCTTTGCACGTGTGCCTGAGCCAGGTAGTGTTTCAGCCAGCTTCGACCAGTTCAATAAGACAGTTACTGTGCATTGGACGGGTATCAGCAATTCGCCCTACGACAATTACATTACTTCTTGCAAGCCCTATATCTATCGCATCAAGACAGATCAAAATGGTAATCCCATCAGTGGTGAGTCGTGGAGCTATCGGGGTCGTTTGAACAAGAACATATCCAACACCACGATGGCCTTTACCGACAATGGCTTGATGGAGTATAACCAGTATTACAAATACCGTGTGGTGAATATTCCTGATGCCTGGCTTGAAACCGTAACGCCCGAGGCCCTCAGCAATGAGACGCTTGAGCTCATGGGCTACAGTGACATGCTGAAAAGCATCGAGACGAAACCCAGCGTAACGGTTAATACACCCCAGCAGGATGCTAACGAGTTGTATGAAGTCAAGTTGAACTGGACCTATTCGCGTATCCCAGAGGGCACCGACCCAGTGTTTACCGTGTGGCGAGCCGATAAGAATAATGAGAACTGGACAGCCTTGTCGCCTACCATCACTCCTGAGCTGAATCCCTCACCGGGACAGACCGTTAGCTTTGTCGACCAGACTGCTGCCAGCAACCGTGTGCGCTATCGTTATAAGGTGGTGCTCGACCTCTTGAAGAAGGTCAACACGTTTGAGAGCGACGCGGTGGAATCGGGCCTGTTGTCAGGCACTACCATGCAGTCGCTGAACTGCTCAAAAGGCAATCATGACAAGGGCGTTGTGCTGCAATGGAATGTGAAGCAGTCGGGTTCCGACAATACCAACTACGACATCTACCGTCGCATCTCGAGTGAAGAAACCGACGATGACATGTGGCAGCTGATTCATTCCACCAGCGGTACTTCCGACCACTATACCTACAACGACAATACCGCTATTCCCGGTTTCTACTACGACTACATGGTGAAAGCCTATTCCGGCAGTCGTGAAGGATTGGCAGAGAATGAGGATTACAGACCGAGCACTAAGACAGACATTGGTTACTGCCAGACTACAGGTATCATCACGGGCCGCGTCACCTTTGCCAATGGCAACAGTTCGGTGAGCGATGCCCGCATCACGATGAACTCCACCGACGGCTATACCAAGCAGGTGGGAGGCCCCTCGCTGGGTGTGGTATGGGATGTGGACAGTGCCAGCACTTCCAAGATTTTCAGTAAGGCCAATACTGTACAAATGTTTGTGCGCCCCGAGTCGTCAATCACCAAGAGCGTATTGGCCTCTGTGCCCGGCATGGGACACTTCATGTTGGAGAAAGACCCCGACGACAACCGGTTCTTCAGGGTGCGGATGAAATCAGAGTATTCGAATAAGTACGTGGAGGAGACCTGCCTGACGGAAACAGCTCTCGTCAGGGTGGTACTTTGTATGGATCAATATGGTAAGCATGAAGCCAGTCACGTCAATCTTGATGGAGTAGATTTCACTGTGTATAACCGCGAGGACGTTGTAGAGGACGAGTATTGGGACTTCGTCAAGCAATGGAAGGCGGATGGGTTCAATGAAATCTATCGGATGCATTTGAGCAGATGGGAGGGACTCAATTTTATCTATTTCATCAAGCGCATACCCATCGCCGCTGACGACTATTCGTATGAGCGGTCAGAACGCCGGCTGTTTGGTCGCGAGAAATACGACTTAGGCATTAAGATTCCTGCCAACGAATATACACAGCTCACCCTGATGAAAGATGCCAGTGGCCATCTGACCGTGAAGGCGGGAGAACAGACCTCGACGTCGAAAACGTCTGTGGGCATCGAAGAAGCCTATGAGGTCAGCCCAGAGGCCTATGCCATGCAACATGCCCCGTTTGAGGTGGACGCAGCATCTCTGGTCAGCAAGGAAACACTCTTAAATGAGCATTTTAGCGTATATTCTCTTTATTGGGATGATTTTGACGAGTTGATAATGAAGACGACCAAAAAGAGGTTAGTACCTTACGGGAGTAATTCTTACGACAACTACTGGCTTCCGTTCACGGTTGGTGGCAGCTATGATGTATCCAACGAGACTGCCTTCCACGGCAACATTTCTGAGGTGCGCGTCTGGGACCATGTGCTAAGCGCTAAGGAAGAGAGCGACAACAACGACCGCATCCTGAGCGGCTACGAAAAGGGCCTGCAGCTCTACTGGCCGCTGAACGAGACGGTGGGCCATCTGGCGTTCGATGCCTCTTTCACCAACGACTATCCCAACAGCCACCACGCCACGGTGAGCGCCAACATCAAGGCATCGACGCTCATTCCCACTGCAAGCCAGTTGTCACGCTATGCCGTGACCAACGGAAACGGTGACTATATCTTCCGTGGCATCCCGTTTGTGGGCTCCGGCACCAGCTATACCCTCACACCTACAAAGGGCATACACAGCTTCGAACCACTGAACAGAACGGTCTTTATCAGCGCCAACTCGCTCACACAGAACAACTACGACTTCACCGACAAGTCGTCGTTCAAAGTCAGCGGTCAGGTGTTCTATGATAATACCAACATCCCTGTCGACAGTGTATCGTTCAAGGTTGATGGCGAAGAGGTACAGGGCAAGCACGGCGTTATCTATACCGACAATGAAGGTAAATACGAAATCAGCGTGCCTGTGGGCGACCACCGCATCGAGGCCTACCGCAACGGACACAAGCTCAGCAGCTTCCCCGAGAGTGCAAGCGATGTCTATACCTTCGAAAAGAACGAGGTGGTGAACTTCTTCGACCACACGCTGGTGAACGTCACCGGACGCATCAACAGCGGCTTTGCCGATAAGGACGAGCCTTTAGGATTCGGTCGTAGCGTGAACCGCATTGGTCAGGCCGTGGTGAAACTGAGCCTGGGCCGCGAAGCCAACAGCTCGTTCAACTACGTGGTGAACGAACAGGGCGAAGGCAACTTCGGCACCACCCCCATCAGCGTGGCCAGCGCTACTCCTGCTATTGCCAGCACCGCCTATCGCGGAGCCGGCACAGAGGCCGACAACTCGAATACACATTATATATATATAACGACCGATGCTGCAACGGGCGAGTTCTCGGCCATGCTGCCACCGTTGAACTACAAGGTGGAGAGCATCCAATTCCCCAACGACGAGGAGGGCGACAAGGCTCACTACAACAACCTGCCGTTCTTCACCCAGAACCTGCCGATCATCTATGCCAGCAATGCCATAGGAATGATGGCAGACACGCTGAAGACCGACAACAACAAGTCAGTATATCGCTATGCCGCCAAGTTCATGCACCAGTTGCGCAACGATGTGGAAATCACAGTGCACCAGATAGGCGCGAAGGACAAGGACGTCTTCGGCGAGGAAGTGGTGACGGTGACCAACAAGGACAAGACCCAGGAGCAAGTGAACGTCGTGAACTACAGCGGCAACTCCTTCAGCTATGCCTTCGACTATCCCGTATTCCGTCAGGACGAAATCTACAACCTCGCCCTTCATATCAAGGAGAGCAACTATAATGTGGACACCAAGAAAACCGTAGATGAGATTCCTACGGATGCCATGATTATCATCCAAAACGAAGCCAGCACCTCTACGTCAATCGCTGCTGAGACGGATTCCGATAATGGAGAGCAGTTCGTGCCTGGAAAGGTGTATGCTACGCGCTCCATTGCGGTCAAGCCCGATGAGAGCGGCAACGCTGAATATTCTTTCCGTGCCGGCTATCCCAACTTGAGCGCTCAGCACTTGCGCAATCTCGAAATCAGTGCCAACGTAGGCGGTCGCACCGTGATATGGCATGCCCCCAACAAGAAAGACCCCACAAAGAACAGTCTTGAAATGGTGGTGCTGGGTGGTGTGCTCACCGGTACCAACTACGTCACCACAGCTCCCGACCATGTGGATATGATTCTGCGCCGTCCGCCAGGCAGTACTTCACAAGCCGCTTTGAGCACCGATTCTGTTTACTGCATCTCTCAGGGCTTCAAGAACAGCCATGTGAAGGGTTCTGGCAATGGCAACTACCTCAGCCTTGGTCCGAAAATCAAGTTCAAGATTATGTCATACGAGACGGAATGGAGCATGAAGGCAGAAAATACCATCAACAACAATTATGCCCGAGATACCGTCAAGACCACTTCTGAGGCTAGGAGCTATGAGGTGAAGGAAATTATGAAAACCCCCAATGGAGGCACCTTTACACAGAACGATGGCGACACCTATATTGGTCGTAGTGCGAACCTGACCCTGGGCAGAGGCGACGAGATTGGCATCTTCAAGCAGGACAATGGCAGCTTCAAGATTGACGTGCAGCCCGCCATCTGCATTGGTCGCGAATTTAAGACAACCTTTGTCTACTCGCAGGCTTACATCGAGCAGACGCTCATTCCCAACTGGCAGAAGACCATCGAAAGCAGGCTGATTATTGTGGATGATCCGATGGACGACTCTCAGGCTGTCAAGGTGGATGGTGAGGTGAGATACTATACCAAGTTGCAAAAGACCGATCCCCGATTTGGCTTGAGCAATGCCAACGAGGCATTTACCGATGAGGAACGTGATGCTACCCAAGGACAGCCCAGCTATCGTATGGTTGACGGACGCCCCACGCTGAAGCGTGAAGACGGTGCCATCGAGCTGAAGGACACCATTGAATACTGCGCCAAGCAGATCTACGGTTGGAAGCATTGGATTGCCATGAACGAGGAAGACAAGTTGGCTGCTTTCGGCACCCAGAGCTGTTTTGAGAAGAACTATAGCGTGGCTGGTGGTACCAGTGTCAGCCATACTTCTGTGAACAGCGTGAAGAATACAAAGCAATATAACTTCAGTTTTTCGAACGCCATCAACAAAAACTCGCACGTCGGCCTGCTGGTTAATAACGTAGGCGACTATGCCATTGTCGCTACGAATACTACAGTAGGACAAAGCAACAGCGCCGACACCACGGCAACCGTGACGAGGGGCATCGAGTGGACCATCAGCGATGCCGAGCCCACCACAGCCCTGTCCGTCGATGTGTACCAGTCGCCAGTGAAATGGGGTCCCGTCTTCCGTACTCGTGGCGGACAGACCAGCAACCCCTACGAGGGCGCTACCTATACGAAATACTTCGCACGAGGCACCCAGCTCGACGAGGCTACCATGCGCGTGGAGAAACCCGAGATGCACCTCGCCAGCGATGCCGAGGTAATCAATATTCCATCGGGCTCGGCAGCTGAGTTCAAGCTGCAGCTCTCGAACGCCAGCGAGACGAACACCACCTGTGAATACGTGCTGGAGTGTAAGGACGGCA
>CAMVUB010000048.1 GCA_947170495.1 uncultured Prevotellaceae bacterium | reverse complement strand
TCGATGAAAAAGCTCGCGGAAAGCATGTCGGTAAGGCTTTGTATGAATATGTCCGTGACTATGCCAAGTCAATAGGCTGCTATAACATTACCCTTAATGTGTGGGAAGGTAACGCATCAGCATTATCTTTCTACAGGAACATGGGGATGAAAGTCCAAAAAACAGGAATGGAAGAAATACTATAACAATAGGTCTTCGCATTGTCTGAAGATAGGAAACTACTCATAAACAAAGACTGATGGACTACCTGCCGAAAGATCCTGCCATACTGGTCTCGAGTGTGAACATGCTACTGAGAGACGAGGAGTTTGACACGCTGGAATCATTGTGTTACAACTTCGGAACAGAACCGGAGGAGATCAAGGACTACCTGCTCGGGCACGGATTTGTGTACAGCGAGGAGCAAAGACAATTCCGTCCGACAGGATATGATGAAGTAACAAGATGAAGAAATGGATGCAATGGGTGTTTACCGTCGCCCTTATTTGCGGTAGTATGGTGCAGGTCTCATGCTCGAGCGAGGATGAGCCTGCGACACAGGACAAAGCGTACAAGGGTGTACCCCTTGTCATTCTCGATACCGACATCGCTTCCTCGACCGACGACCTCTTCGCATTAGAGATGCTCTATCGCTATGACGAACAGCAGTCGTGCCGGTTGTTGGGTGTGGTGGTTGACCGGGAGGGTGAGGCGAATGCTGATTTTGTCGATGTGATGAACACGTATTTCGGTCATCCGGATGTTCCTATCGGACTGGTGAAGGATGGCATCAAGGATCCGAAGGTATGGATAGACTATGCAAAAGTGGCCCATACGACAGAGGCAGACGGTATCACTCCGATGTTCCAGCGTACCATCGACCAACCCGAGCGTCTTCCCGATGGCTATAAACTCTATCGTCGTCTGCTTTCTCAGCAGCCCGACCACTCGGTGAGCATCGTGTCGATAGGCTTCGTCACCAGTCTGGCGCAGTTGCTACTGTCGGACGCAGATGAATACTCCACCCTGAGTGGCGCAGCACTGGTGCGCCAGAAGGTGAAGTGTATCTACATACAGGGCGGTGTCTTCGGTGATGCCGAAGAACCCGACTTCAACTTTGCCCAGGGCATCACGTTTGCTCAAGCATTCTTCGAGCTGTGGCCGAAGGATGTGGATATGGTCTTCTCGCCCATGGAAGTGGGGCAGACCGTGGAATACACCCCCGAGCAGGTCATCGCCGATGTGTCGTGGACTGACCGTCACCCCATCAAGCAAGTGTATATGACGTGCAACTGCAATACGGGACAGCGGATGTGGGACGTGATGTGTGTCATCCAGGCCGTAGAGGGTGATGCGCTCTTCTCCCTCAGCGAACGTGGCACCATCCGCATTACGCCGCAGGCCCACACCATCTTTACCCCGTTTGCTACAGGAAACGCGCGCTATCAGCTGCCAGGGAACGCCCAATGGAGCGCCATGATGCTGGAGAAAATCCGAACGATGAACGGACAGCAGGCAATGCCGTGAGAATCAGATATTATAAAGAACCAAGAATAGACAATTATGTTAGAACACATTGCAGATTTTACAGCTTGGCCGATACTTACAGGTATCTTCATCGGCTACTTTGCCAACCGCATTATGAGCGGCGAGGGTAAAGGATGTATATTGAATCTCATCATTGGCATCGTGGGCAGCTATGTCGGCACCTTCATTTGTTATATGCTGGACATTGAAATGCTCGGGAAAGGCTATCTCACCAACTTCGTGTTCTGCGTTGTTGGTGCCGTGGCTTTCCTATGGCTTTGGAAGAAACTGTTTGACAAATGACATCCATAAACGCTAAACGATCATACTTATGCAAATCGTAAACTTCGCAGAACAGAACAGCGTGATGAACCATTTTATGGCTGAGTTGCGCGACAAGAAGTACCAGCAGAACCGCCTATTGTTCCGCAATAACATCCGCCGCATAGGTCAACTGATGGCCTACGAGCTGTCAAAGACACTTGACTACCGACCCAAGACCATCACCTCGCCACTGGGGCAGACTGTCATCCCGCTTGCCAAGCAGAGCGACATCGTGCTGGCCACCGTCCTGCGTGCCGGCCTGCCCTTCCATGAAGGGTTCTTGGATATGTTCGACAATGTGGACAACGGCTTCGTATCGGCCTTCCGCATGTACATCAACCGTGAGCATACCGAGGTGGGCATACACACAGAGTACATCGCCGCACAAAGTGCCAAGAACAAGACGCTCATCATCGTGGATCCCATGCTGGCCACGGGAGGCAGTCTGGCTGCTGCCATCGAGAGCCTGATGCAGGCCGGTCGCCCGAAGAAGATACACATCTGCTGCGTCATCGCTGCCCCCGAAGGCATAGAGGTGGTGAAGGATGCACTGCCCGAGGACAGCACTATCTGGTGCGCTGCCATCGATGAGGGTATGAACGAACACAAATATATCGTGCCTGGCTTCGGCGACTGCGGCGACCTCTGCTACGGCGAGAAGCTGCAGAGCTTCCGTAAACTGGCTGACAAGGGTTGAAAGCCACGAATATGACCAGCTTCACAATAATAAATACGATTATGGAAAAGATTTATGATTTCAAGGCTCAGACGAGCAAAGGTAAGGAACTGGATTTCGCTCAGTTCGAGGGTAAGGTGCTGCTCATCGTCAACACCGCCAGCAAGTGTGGCTTCACACCCCAGTTTGCAGGACTGGAGGAGTTGAACCAGAAGTACAGGGACAAGGGACTGGTCATCATCGGCTTCCCCTGCAACCAGTTCAAGGAACAGGATCCAGGTTCGGACGGCGAGATCGAAGAGTTCTGCCAACTGAACTACGGCGTCACGTTCCAGATTATGAAGAAGGGCGATGTCAACGGCCCCGCTGCCGAGCCCATCTTTGAGTATCTGAAGGCGCAGGCTCCCACCGAGGAATACAAGGGCCTGAAAGCCAAGGCCACACATGCCCTCCTGAAGACGCTCAGCAAGAGTGTGGAGAAGGACAGTGACATCCTCTGGAACTTCACCAAGTTCCTCATCTCGAAGGATGGTACGACCATTAAGCGCTATGCCCCGACGACCGACCCCAAGGACTTCGAGAAGGACATCGAGGCGATGCTGTAAGGCCGGAACTTTGTGGGGCTAACAAATAATTTGTAAGATGATCTCAACAGAGTTTCTTCTTCGCATCGCTGCGGCAGCATTGCTGGGCGGTTTGATAGGTATCGAGCGCGGGTTCCGTGCCAAGGAGGCCGGTTTCCGCACTCATTTCCTGGTGGCGCTGGGCGCTGCGGTCTTCATGGTGCTGTCGGCACATGGCTTTGAGGATGTGGTGTTCAGCGATAACATCCGACTGGATGTGTCGCGCATCGCGGCACAGGTGGTTTCCGGCATCGGCTTCATAGGTGCCGGTACCATCATCTTCCAGCGCCAGGCCGTGCATGGTCTCACCACGGCGGCAGGCCTGTGGGTGACAGCAGCCATAGGTATGGCGGCAGGTGCTGGCTTGTACGTGATTGCGGCGTTCACGACGGTGCTGGTGTTGCTGGGCCTTGAGGTGCTGCACTCCCTGCTGCCCCATGTCAACACCCGTGTCATCACGGCCACCTTCACCGCCAAGGAGCGTAGCCAGGTGGACAAGTTGCTCGAGCAGCTGAAAGCCGACGGCGTCATCATCTCCAGTTTTGCGTCCTCCACCGACACGGCCGGCCGCCTCGTCGTGAAGCTCGATATGAAAGCCGCCCACAGCAAATACAGCGATAACCTCCTCCACCTGCTTTTGGAGCTTGATGGTGTGGAGATTGAGAGTATAGAATAAGAAAGTACAATCGAAAAGAAGTTCAATAGTGTCCTCGCCGCTCGCAAAATGATTCAGGTCATTAAGAGGTATAATTGATAGAGAAAATCTCAAGAGGGGTTGCTTTGTGCAACTCTTCTTTGTGCAATAACAAACCACAATCATTTTTTATTCTTTGTTTTTTCCCATTTTTATTCTTTAGATATTCTTTTTTTATTATCTTTGCGCACAAAAGAGCATTCTATTGAGAGAAATGACAACCCTTTTCATCTAAGCTGACAACAAGAACCTTATAATAATGAAACGTTTAGCTTCTTTCAAAGTATGGGCATTCGTACAAGTTGGCGCTCTCATACTATTGAGTATGACATTAAGCAGCTGCTTCAGTTGCACGTCTGGCGATTCCATCCATCTTATCCAATCCACGAACAATGTGCAACAAGATGGTCAGAACTACCTGCAATCATTGTTGTTGAATCTCGATACCACTTCTGACTTGGGATATTTTTCCTTGCAGACGGTACCTGACAATGCAGATGAGGACTATGATGGTGTGCTACTGATGGCAGTGATGTTTGATTATGTTACCTCTTTTACCGATGAAGAAATAGTCATCCGTTCGCACATTGATGAAACGCTTCTCACAGATGAACAGCGTCAGAAATATGACCGTTCAAAGCCTTGTACAGTACGCATTACAACGAACACGAAAGCAAAAACGTTGGTGGTACGGTTGTCGTATGTTCCTGCAGGCTTTGAAGCCCAATATCAGGACATGCCGCTCACCTTTGAGCCGGATCTCTCTAAACGTGCCTTCATGCGCACTTTGCAGTTGGCACGTCAGGCCACTACTGAGAAGTTGATTGATAACGGAACGTGGTTGGAACCCGTACAATATCTTGGTGTGTGGGCTAACAACTTGCAGCTAGCGCTCATCGTGTATGCTGTATTCTTCTTACTCATCGCACTTCTTACACAGACCTGGCAGATGTTCACGTTACATGTTTTGGCCTGTATTACCATCTGGCTCACACTACATTGGAGTTGGATGCCTGGCTTCGCTCTTTTGCCCGTCTTTTTCATAGTGTACCCGCTTTGTTATCTTCCGAATGTCTCTGGGTCGCTCGTCCTTTCTGCCATTTTATTCACAGCATTTCCCATGTATTGCTATGGTTTGTATAAGGTGTGGACGCTTGATGGCTTTTGGGCGACCATCGGTTATGGCGCAGTATGGGGCTTTGTGGCCTATGTGGGCTTTGCGGCCATTGTCGGAATACTCTCTACGGTCAAATGCGATAGTTGTGGCCGGTTCTTCAACACCAAGTATGCTGCTTACTATTCGACAGATCGCTTCAAGAATATCAAAGCCCATTATAGCCTTCCGTTGAACATAGATGGTACGGAAAACCGTACGATGCAGGGTGGCGAGTTGTCTGGGGCATCTGCATCGACCACAGCTTGCTATCACTGTGGGCGTAATCTCAAATAATCCCCAACCCTAATACATTAGGAAATGAGTACAAATATCAATAATATCTTTCAGCTCCCTGAACTATATCAGCGAAAAGCAACACTCGAACGTGAAATACGCTCGTTGCAGGCTGACATTAAAGAAAAAAGTGAGACCGCTAAACGTCTCAAAGACTCCGCTGTAAATAAGGTCAACAGCATGAAGCAAACAGTGGAGAACTATCGCAAGAGCTGCCGCCGCTATTGGAACGCCTATGCAGAACAGAATAGTGCTACACGACTGCAGAAGAAGATTGATTTGGTGAACAGTGACATCAAATCCTTGAACGACAATATCCGAAATCGCACACAATGGCGACAGGATGCTGAGAAGTTAATCAACTCCTTAAATACAGACCTCAGGGAATGGCGAGAGGCAAAAGAAGAGTGGACCGAAGCTGCCACAAAGGCTGCACAGACAGCGATGCTTTCAGGTGTGTGTATCTATCTTAACCGTCAGGACTGGCGATTGGCATACTTTAATGATAAAACCGATTGGGGCGTGCATTGTAGTCCGGATCCAGTGAATGTCCCTAATGAGGTGAGTGGTACATGGGAGATGTTAAACTTCCTGAATTATAGTGACATAAAACAGGTGGCAGACAAAGCTCGTAAGGCATATAAACGCTACTATACTATAGATCATTCCTTAAATAATATACGTTCTCGCCACAGACTGACAGCAGGTAGGGAGATAGCTGGGCTTCAAGAAAGTATTGCCACCTACCGAGAACAGTCCCAGGAATGCCAAAAACATCTCAACGAAAGTCAGCAGGAACTGTCCTCCTTGACCATAATGATGCGACTCATGAAGGATGGAACAGAAGCCTTCTTGCGCAAGGATTTTACTCGAGAATCTGCCCTCTCGCCGATATCGACACATATCCGGAATTTGAAAGAAGCGATGCGCAATAACAGTGACTATAGTGAGATGCGCAGTGTGTATGACGACCTCTGTGAGCATGCTACCGACTACAAGCAATTGGACGGCTATGTGCAGACTGCTGTTCAACGCTTGCAAAACGAGGTGGAGAACGCTCCCGGAGACTTGTTGCGCAAATGTGATTACTCACGCTCACTTCTCCAGAAGGATACCAATGAACTTAATGATGTGATGCGCCGCATCCACGATACGCGTGCTGCTTATGACGGATCTCTCCTTGCTCAGACGCAGGAAGATCCCATCACCACTTTCTTCTATACAGGAGCAAACTGGCTTAATGAGGGTGGCGACAGGAATAACGCTGCTGTGAAGGTTATAGACCGGAATGCAAAGACGCGTTATGCTCTCAGTGCATTGCCCACTTATAAGTATATTGACTTGGAAGGGCGAAAAGAGCCGTTCCTTAGCACGATACCTTGGCAGACAGGTGACACGAACGCTGTTAACCTGTTGGTTCGTCCCCTGCGTGAACATAGCAAAATGCATGATGCTAATATATGGGCGGCCAGCAATCTTATTACAGCCATCTTGCTGTCCATGCCTATCCGTAAAGTGCATTTCACTTTCATCGATTTCGCCACAAACGGAGTATATAGTAAGCTGCTCAGTCGTCTGAACAATAAGCATAAGAACCTTTATACGCTCATTAATGAAGATTCTCAGCTGACGAGTCTGAAACGTCAATATAACGAGCATACACAGGAGGTGGGCACGGATAATCTGGTGCAGTTCCATCTTCGTGAGCAAGAAATCCGTTATCCTTATGAAATTGTTGTATGGGTTGACTGTTATGGTCCTCATGCCTCGGCTGTGAAGAACAATCTCAATGGTATTATGCAAAATGGCGCTCGCTATGGATACTACATGATTGCCGTTCCCTTGGATGACCAGATGCCTGCTGATCAGCATCAAATTGATGTCACGGACAAGATACTTGACGAATACGATTTTCAAGAAGTGATATGTGACGGAAGTGATTTCGACAATGGACGTTCCGCGTTTATTAAAGCGCTGACGGACTATGTTGAGAGGGGGGCTGACACGAGCGTAGCTTCTTCCATACCACAACCTAGTATGCGTGACGGCAGCATCTTCCGCGAACAACCTATCGATGTGCCTGACGATGGCATCAAAGTGCCTATCGGTATCAATTCCAAAGGCATAGAAGAGCATTATGTCTTCAATGTTAAGAGTGACTATCCCCACACCTTCCTTATTGGCGGCTCAGGATCTGGTAAATCCTACCTCATCCAGAACGTCCTCCTTAATGCCATGCTGAAATATAAGGCTGGGGATTTGGAGTTCTATCTGATGGATTTCAAAATGGGTGGTGGTGAATTCCGGTTCTATGAGGGAATGCCGCACGTCAGTCATCTTTTGGTAGATGATGCAGACCATCAAGCTGTTTATGAGATTCTTAGTGAGCTGAAACGCAAGATGGAGGAACGAGGTCGAAAAATCGCTGAGAACAAAGATTTGCCCACCTACAATGCCTTGCATCCTAACGACAAGCTTCCATACATTATCTTAGTGGTAGATGAGTGCCACAAGCTGTTTGAAGTGGAAACGGCTGACAGTAAGATGCAGGATGAGATTAATAAGGTCATCACGTATATTGTCAAGGAAGGCCGTAGTCAAGGCGTTACGTTTTTCTTCGCCACGCAGACCTTCGTTGGCATGCATATTCCTCGAGCCATACAGAACGAGGCCCGCAACAAATACCTCATGCGTGTGACAATGGATGAAGATGCCAAAGACCTCATTGAAGATGGTGCCCAGCGAAATAGTCAGCTCTCACAAGGCTTTGCCTACCACAATGCCACTCGTGAGTTCATTCACATCTACGATTATAAACCTTATGCTCAGCAGGCGAAGGAGGCGATTATGGCGCATAACCAGCGTCCTGTCGGCCGAAACAACTTTGTCTTCAGTGGTAAGGACATGTATCGCCTCGCTGATGCCACTCCAGTGTCTAAACCATTCCCTGTAGCTTTCATCGGCAAGTCAGTAAGTGTTACTCGTCATGATGTTACCATAGAGCTGCGCAAGGAAGAAGGCGAGAACATTCTTATCACAGGTATTAATGAACATTTACAGGCTGAACGCGTGTTCTGGAGTGCAGCTCTCTCATTGGCACAGCAACAGTTGACGAATCATAGGGTCACACATATTATCTTGATTGATAACTTCGGCGATGAGGATGAGAACTATGAGGCTCGTTATCCCTCTTTGCAGATGTTGCGTCATATTACGCAGAGTGACATCCAGATTGTTAGTGGTCGCAAGCGTGAGGAGGCTATTGCGCGTATTGGGCAAATTGTCCGTCAGGAGAATCCTGAAGAAGAGAACTATTTGCTGTTTATCTTGGGACAGGAACGAATGAAACGCCTCTTGGATAAACCATTGCCCTCACTGGCCACGACGCCAGCGCCTCAGGAAGGGTCAACATCAGCCCCTGCAATGGGCTTCAATCAATTCGGTCTGCCCGATATGAGTCAATTCATTAAGAATCGGCCTGCCCAATCTGCATACGTAACCACCAGCCTTGCTGCGGCAGGAAATGTCAAAGAGGAACTAGAGAATATCATGCGCAACGGACCAGAATTCCACGTACATGTTGTTATGCAGGTGAACCAACCTTCAAATATGTTCGATTATGTTAGCCGAACAGATTTATCAGAGTTCTTTAATCATGTGGTAGTGCTCAACTGTGCAAGGGATGAAGAAAATAAATTACCGTTGGATGGTGTGCGTATAGACCGCTTGAACACCTCAGAGGAAATGCTTCGTGCCTATTATTACAATGGTCGTAATAACCAGCACCAAATGTTAACGCCTTACGTGCTCATTCAATAATAACCAACTATATTACATCTGTTATGGCATACAAAGATGCTGGCGTTGTGAGTGCGACAGAACTACACGCTTTTGGGAGTTTCCTTAAAAGGTCCGAGCAGGACATTATAGAACTCATTAATCGGATTTCCACAGAAGTCATCCGCGTCAACGAAGGATGGGATGATAAGGTAAACCAGAAGTTCACTGAGAATTTTGGACAGTACATCTCCACGATAACCAGACTCGTGGAACTGTTGGAGGAGCATAGCCAATTCGTACATCGTAAGGCTTCGGCTATTGAGAATTACAATAATATTCACTGATAAAAGATGCCAGCCTCATACGATGCACACATCACCCAGGTGGGTGAGTTGCGTATCTTTGCCCGTGATGCTTACGCATTCGCGATGCAAATGGAATACCATTGTAAGATGTTGCGAAGTAGTGCTGATGATGCGCGAAGAGAAGGACGACGCCTGCAGGAAATGATGCGTGATAAGGTACGTAAACTTAGAGATGATTTAGAGAATGCGAAACAGGCCTTGTCAGATTACGAACATGCCGATCACACTGATAGTGAAGGACGAAGTACCTATGACCCCAGTGTGGCAGCTAGTTTGCGCAGGGCTGTAGAAGAAATGGAACGAGCCTATCAGTTAGCACGTCAGGACTTGGATCGTGTGGAGTGTGATTACATCGAACTCGTACATCTTGTGGATACGCTACAGTCGCAAGCCTCTTCCTATGCTAGTGCCATCTCTAATGCAGGCAGTGAAGTCAATCGACAGGTCAATGCTGCAGCTTTCATTATCGAAAGCGAATATCAGTCATAACAAATCATGTGGGACGGACGTAATATAGTAGCTCGGATGGGCAGCGAACTCGGGACGCTTGACGGATCCATTAGACGTGTAACACTCTACTGGGAAGACCGCGTGTCAGAGAAAATGCAGACAGGATGCATAAATGAATTGGCACAGGAATCGGTAAATGCCGTCAATGAATTCGACACCCTCTGTGCAAACATTGAAGGAATCCTTGATGATATGCGTTTCCGCGTATATAGGTGAGATCTCCATTCAACTTTGACGTGTGAACGATATGAGAAGCCCGACCTGCCATCTTCGCAGGTCGGGCTTCATGATTCGCGTTAGCGCTCGTAGAGGTCGTCCTGGTTGGTTACTGCGGCGAGCTCTTTGAGGAGAAGGGCATATTTCTCGGCTACGGCGGCGGCGAAGCGCTTGCCTTTCTCGGCGGTGGCGAGACGGGGATTGCCGATACCGGTGTCGCTGGTGACCTTCGTCCAATGGCGGGGCAGCCAGGCGGTCTTCTGGCGCAGGCTCTCGAGGGCGAAGGGGTGAGCATTGCCGGGGCCTGCCTCGCTGAGGTTGACGAGCTCGGGGTGGTAGTGCATCATCACGCTGGTCTCCAGCTCGTCGGCGTGATCGCCGGGGTCATCGAACCAATCCTTGCCGGGCAGCACGGTGAACCACTCGCTGGTGAGGATGAGGAAGTCGGGGTAATCAACGGCGAGGTCGCGGATCATGCTCTTGAAGGTGTTGCCGCCGTGGCCGTTGATGATCAGTAGCTTGCGGAATCCTTGGTGGTGCAGGTTGGCCACGATATCGGTGAGGATGGCGCGCTGTGTGTCGTAGCGGTAGTGGATGCAGAACTTCAGGTCGCGCTGTCCGGGGTTCTGGGCTCCCATCATCACAGAGGGCAGCACCATGGCGCGAACGCCATATTTCTCTAAGGCGATCTGTGCGGCATCAACGGCCACATCGTGGGAGAGGATGCTGTCGGTGAGGTAGGGCAGATGCAGGTTGTGGGGTTCTGTGGCACCCCAGGGGAGGATGACGATGTCGTAGTCAAGGGGACGTGTGACGCCATAGGCGCTGACGCTCAAATCAATTTCGCGGTTCATATTTTTATGGAGATTAGGGTAGGGGGGTGATTGGGTAGATGAGGTTCACGATGAAGATGTTGGCGGCGAGGATGATGAGGTTCATCAGCAGGCCGATGCGCATAAAGTCGCTGAAACGGTAACCGCCGGGGCCATAGACCAGCATGTGTGTGGGCGAGCCGATGGGCGTGGCGAAGCTGCTGCTGACGCTGATCATCAGGGCGATGAGGAAGGGGTAGGGCTCATAGCCCAACTTCTCAGCAGCATCGTACATGATAGGGAAGAACATAGCGCCCGCTGCCGTGTTCGAGATGAACTCCGTGACGAACGTACCCACGAAGCAGATGGCGGTCATGACCACAAGCGGGTTGGTGCCGCAGACATCCAGGATGCCGAAAGCCATACGCTCGGCGATGCCTGTCTTCTGGATGGCGAGGCCGAGAACGACGCTGCCGGCGAAGACCATGAGGATGTCCCAGTTGATGGCTTTCATGGCCTGGTTCATGTCGCAGCAACGGCAGATGAGCATGGCCGCAGCAGCCAGGAAGGCGCATTGCAGCAACGGCATGATACCCAAGGCCGACACCACCACCATGGCGATCATGATGAGTGATGATACGAGAGTGCTCCAGTCGATATTGGGAATCTCCTGAGAGTCGAAGAAATGGAGGTTGGCAGCGAGTGAACGGGCGTTGACATCCATGTGCTTGGGACATACTAAAAGCAGCGTGTCGCCAGCCTGCAGCACCACCTGACGCGGAACTTCGTTGATGCGCTTGCCACGTCGTGCTACGGCCGCCAGCACCACGTTGTTGTCCTTCTCAAACGTGCTGTTGCCGATGGAGGTGCCAATCAGATTGCTGCCAAAGGTCACGTATGCCGTGCGCAACTTCCGGCTGGTGTCCTCCTCGCTTGCGGAGAAGACGTGGTGGTCGGCGCTCACCAGCCCATGTTTCCATGCGATGTCAATGATCTCTTCTATCTGTCCGGCATAGACCAGATGGTCGCCGCCCATGATGGGTTCGTCCTCCGAAACAGGCGTGGGCTTCTCGTCGAAGTGGTACATCTCTATCAAGCTGCCGCCCTTGAGATGGAACAGTCCGGCTTCGCCCAGCGTCTCACCGATGTGCTTGTTGTCAGACGGCACTTGCACCTCTACCGTATATTCTGTGGTGTCCTCGAAGGCGGCCTCAGGTGTCTTTCTCTCGGGTAGCAGGCGCTGCATGGCCAGTACCGACAAGACGCCGACGGCCAGGCAGAACAGTCCCGGGATGGCTGTGGACAGGATGTTCATTGCCACGCCTGTATGCTCCTCGTAGAGGCCGCTGATGATGAGGTTCGGCGGTGTACCGATAAGGGTGCAGATGCCACCCATTCCCGAGGCATAGCTCAGGGGAATAAGCAGCTTGGAGGGTGCTACCCCCAGCTTCTTCGCCCACATCTTGACAATATTGACGAAGAGCGACACGATGGTGGTGTTGCTGAGGAACGAGCTGAGCGCTGCCACGGGCAGCATGAGGCGCACGATGGCCTTGTTGTAGGTTTTCGGCTGCCCCAGCAGAAGTCGCACAATACAATAGAGCACGCCGGTGTGCGTAAGTCCTGCCACGACCACGAACAGCACGCCGATGACCACCACCGAGGTGCTGCTGAAGCCCGAGAAGGCCTCTTTCGCATCCAGCA
The DNA here is from genome assembly GCA_947170495.1 of uncultured Prevotellaceae bacterium. Lineage (GTDB taxonomy): Bacteria > Bacteroidota > Bacteroidia > Bacteroidales > Bacteroidaceae > Physcousia. Next base: position 2,996 of record CAMVUB010000048.1, on the reverse strand, counting down.
CGCCCGTGACGTAGAGCACGCCGATGGCACCGAGGAACACCAGGTCCGGGCGCCATCTCGTTGTCAGCAGAATCGTGAACATGCCCAGCACCGTGGCAATGGTAATCCAGGCGTAGAGGTTAAAACCCCAAAAAATGAATGAATCCATAACTGATATAGGTGGATTTTGACTTTCAGCAATGATTAAACGATGCAAAAGTACTACTTTTTCGCGAATTTGTGCGACCCATTTGCAAAATAATTGCTATTTTTGCGCCCAAAATATCAAACAAAAAGATTTTTCAGGACACAGACCTATGAAGGTAACGATTTTACAACACGACATTGACTGGTGTCAGGTGGACCACAATCTGGAACATCTGGACGCCCTGACAGCTACGCTTCCGAAAACGGACCTGCTGCTCTTGCCCGAGATGTTCGCCACGGGCTTGAACAATGCAGCGATAGATATTGTTGATGCCCAGCCTCGCATCCTGGCTTGGATGCAACAGAAGGCCAAGGCGCTGGACGCCGCCATCGTGGGCAGCATCGCCACTGAGGACAGCGGTCGCTGCTACAACCGACTGCATTTCGTGCGCCCCGACGGCTCGGTGACCAGCTATGACAAACGCCACCTCTTTGCCTATGGCGGCGAGGCCGAGAACTACACGGCCGGCCACAAGCGCGTCATCGTAGAGTGGCGCGGTGTGCGTTTCCTGCTGCAGGTGTGCTATGACCTGCGCTACCCTCTGTGGGCGCGCCAGCGTGGCGACTACGACTGCATCCTCTACTCGGCCAACTTCCCCATCAGCCGCGACACGGCGTGGCGGACGCTCATCCGTGCCCGTGCCATCGAGAACCAGTGCTATGTGGCGGCCTGCAACCGTATCGGCACCGACCAGCAGTGCGAGTACTACGGCCGCTCCGCCATCATACACCCCTACGGCGACACCATCGTGGACTGCCCCGACAAGACGGAGTGGGCCGTGTCAGCTGACATCGACATTCCCTTCCTGCGCCACTATGAGGCCAAGTTCCCCGTGCTGGAGGATGCGGATCCGTTTGAGCTAAGACCCACCCCCAACCCCTCCCGTTAGGGAGGGGAGAAAGTTACTAAATCCCAAAAAGAATTCATAATCAACATAGCAATGGAACTAAAGAATATTGAGCGCCAGCCTCACCCCTCCATTACGGGAGGGGCCGGGGGTGGGTCCAGAATGTTATTATTAGGTGACGAGGCGATAGCGCTGGGAGCCATCCATGCAGGGCTGTCAGGCGTGTATGCCTATCCCGGTACCCCCTCCACCGAGATTACAGAGTTTATCCAGGGCAACGCCATTGCCAAGGAGCGCGGCCTGCACAGCCGCTGGTGCACCAATGAGAAGACGGCGATGGAAGCCGCTCTCGGTATGTCCTTCATGGGCAAGCGCGCGCTGGTGTGCATGAAGCATGTAGGTCTGAATGTCTGTGCCGATCCGTTCGTGAACAGCGCTATGACAGGTGTCAACGGCGGTGTCGTTGTCCTCGTGGCCGACGACCCCTCGATGCACTCCAGTCAGGACGAGCAGGACAGCCGCTTCTACGGCAAGTTCGCCATGATCCCCACCTTCGAACCCTCCTCGCAGCAGGAAGCTTACGACATGATGGAGGCCGCCTTCGAGTACAGCGAGCAGCAGTGTCTGCCGGTGCTGATGCGCGTCACCACCCGCATGGCCCACAGCCGCGCCGTCGTGGTCGTGAAGGATGAGGCCCGCCCCGAGAACGAGAAGAACTACAATGCCGCCGCTGCCAACTGGGTGCTCCTGCCCGCCAATGCCCGCCGCCGTAATGACAAGGTGACGGCCCAGCAGGCCCAGTTAGAGGAGGATGCTGCAAAGTCCAAGTGGAACGGACTCTCAAGACCCACCCCCGACCCCTCCCGTGAGGGAGGGGAGGCCTCCGGATTGAAGCCTTATCCTCTTGGCATCATTGCCAGCGGTATCGCTTATAACTATGTGCAGGAAGCACTCGCGCAGCGCTCACCCCTCCCTGACGGGAGGGGCACGGGGGTGGGTCTTTTGAAGATCTCCCAATACCCCCTTCCCAAGCGCCTTGTGCGCCAGCTGCTGGACAACTGCGAGAAGGTCCTCGTTGTGGAGGAGGGCCAGCCGTTCATCGAGGAACAGGTGCGTGGCGTCTTCGAGAGCCAGAACATCCTCGGCCGCCTCACAGGTGAGCTGCCCCGCACCGGCGAACTCACTCCAGACTGCGTAATGGCGGCAGTGGCCCCCCTGTTGTCCCCCGAGGGGGACTCGGGCGCTACAAATGAAGCCCCCTCGGGAGCCGTATGGGGGGCCATTCCCAGCCTCGTCGCCGCCCGTCCGCCCCAGCTCTGCCAGGGCTGCGGCCACCGCGATGTCTATACCGCCCTCAACGAGGTGCTGAAGGAGTATGAGAATCCCCGAGTCTTCGGCGACATCGGCTGCTACACGCTCGGCTTCCTGCCCCCCTACAAAGCCATCCACTCCTGTGTGGACATGGGCGCCAGCATCACCATGGCCAAGGGCGCCTCGGATGCCGGTCAGTGGCCTGCCGTGGCCATCATCGGCGACAGCACCTTCACGCACTCTGGCATGACAGGCCTCCTTGACGCTGTCAACGAGAACGCCGACATCACCGTCATCATCTCCGACAACCTCACCACCGCCATGACGGGCGGTCAGGACAGTGCCGGCACGAATAAGTTTGAGGCTATCTGCCGCGGTCTGGGTGTCAGCGAGGAGCACCTGCATGTCGTAGTGCCCCTCCCCAAGAATATGCCCGAGATCACGCAGCTGCTGCGTGATGAAATCAACTACCACGGCGTCAGCGTCATCATCCCCCGCCGCGAGTGCATCCAGACATTCAAGAGACACGCAAAACAAAGGAAGACCCTATGAAGACAGATATCATCCTCTGCGGCGTGGGAGGTCAAGGCATCCTCTCCATCGCCACCATCATCGGCGAAGCCGCCATGAACGAGAACCTCTACATCAAGC
>CAMVUB010000047.1 GCA_947170495.1 uncultured Prevotellaceae bacterium | reverse complement strand
TGACCTTGGAGTATACCGTTTGATAAGTCTGAAGGTCGCTGGCCTCAGTGGCACGGTTGAGATAGGGTGGAATAGGTAATTCGCCACAGGCATCGAGCACCTGCGCCCAAGTGACGCTGTCGTTGCCCCAGGAGAAAAAGATGAGGTCGTCTGCTTTACGCTCAACGCTCAATGTCAAATCCTTTCCTTCTACGACGATGCTTCGTGTCAGTGGTCCCGATTTCCATTTCTTGGCATTGCCTACAAGGCAGTGCCACGTGCACGAGCGTGTCTGCTGGAACATCAGCACATAGTCCGACGGCTCTGCCGGTTCAAGGCAGAACACTTCTATGCGGGCGCCTGTCTGACCTTCGGGTGCAGCCTTATGGAAATGAAGTCGGGCCTGGATGACTCGCGTGTTGTTCATCACCATAAGTGAACCTTCGGGCAGAAGGTCTGGCAGGTCGCGGAAATGTAGGTGGGTGATGTTGCCATGCTTGTACACGAGCAGTTGCGACGCATCACGTTCTGCCAGCGGGTATTTGGCAATGCGTTCGTCTGGCAAGTCGTAAGCGAAGTCGGCTATATGGATATCTTTTGGATTCAACATATTATGGAATGTGAAAGAGGCGGCCTCAATCACTGATTAAAATTTGCTAAGCCCGGCCTAAGAGCCGAATTAGGTTGGCCTAAAAGCCCGATTAGGCTGGCCTAATTTGCTTGTAAGCCCAGCCTTGTTTTTTGTGCTACCTTACGTGCTGTTTGTTACGACCGTTCATGAAGGCTTGTATGACCGTTCATGAAGGCTTGTACGACCGTTCGTGAAGGCCTGTCTGACCGTTCGTATTTATTGGCGTGAACTAAAGGATGGTAACCATAGTGGCACCGAAGGCATACTTCTGGAAAGGAGCGTCTTCGTAAGTGCAGGTCCGGTAGCGGCGTGTGAGTTCTTTGATTAGGGCTTCGCGCAGGACATCGTCGTTCTTATCGTGGATGAAAACGATACGAAGGCCCTTCCGACGAATGTTGCGTTCCATCATGATGCGGAACTCTGTCAACTGCGTGTTGAGCAAAACCGTTGGCGAGAGGCCTTCGGTGTTGTCGAGAAGAGCGTTTATGTGTAGGTCTACCTCAATCAGGTCTTTGGGAGGTGCGGCCATCTGTCGCGAGCGTCGTTGCTGCTCGGCCATGGCTGCTAACTCCTTGGCTTTCAGGGCTTGCTGCTCGGCTTTGGCTGCCATCTCCTTGGCTCGTGCCTGTTGCTCGGCTTTGGCCTGACGCTTTGCGGCCTTGAGGGCTTCGCGCTCTTCCTCGCGCGTGCGTTGGGGTATTATAGGTGTATCGTCGTCGAACCTGTTGTTGGGGTGGGGGAGGGCGGGTTCTACGTCATCGTTTGTAGGCCTGTCGTCGGGCTCTTCGGCCGTTAAAGTGTTGCTGCGCAAGGCATCACGCACGCTTTCGGGCTCCACGAAAATCTGACGTATGGGACGGTCGTCGCGGACAATGTCATAGACTAAGGCTGGTTCGCGGAAGAAAGGTGAAGGCTGGAACACATGCAATTTGTAGAACTTCACTACGTCAAGCCTTAGTTCCACGCCCACAGCGGGCTTGAGCATGTAGGGCTTGTCCTGTTTCCAAGCAATGAGCTGCACGCTCAGGCGCTCCAGGTCATTGAGGCTTGAACGCTCGAAAGTGTCGACAAGTTGCTTGGTGTTCGGCTCCAACAGGCCTTGCCAGCGTAGGTGCCAGGCGGCGCCTTCATTGTTGGCAAGGACTACGTTGACGTAGTAGTTTGAGTCGTTAACGATGTATGCCTCAAAGCGTGTTGTGGTAAGCTCACGCGAGTTCTCGGGGACGAAGGCCAGACAAACATTCAACAGGTCGCCGCCTTTGCGTTCCTGAGGCTTGGGCTGGAAGGTCGTCGGGCGTGCCGAGGGGTCGTCGTCGACGCCGTCTTCGAGGAAGCGCACACGGGGTTTGGGTGCCTCTTCCTTCTTCTTAACTTCGAAATTATTGGCGTTGGTTTCAATCACCACTACCTGCGAACGGAGCATAGGAACGGCGAAGCCGTCCAAGTCTTCCACGAGCACAATATCTTTGCCCTGGAAACCCTTGACGATACCACCTCCCACTTCATTCAGAAATCTAACTTTATCGCCTATTTTCATGTCTTTTGTTATTAATTTGGGTGCAAAGGTAACAAAAGAAAAGGGATTATGGTTTAGGGATAGGCTTTTTTTTCTTTTTTCCTTTATTTTTCTCATCTTCTTTTTTCTCTTTCCTACAAAAAGATTATCTTTGTCGGCAAATATCGCTAACAAATCTGAATTATGCAGTACAGAGAACTTGGAAAGACGGGCTTGAAGGTGTCAGCCCTTAGTTTCGGTGCATCGTCGTTAGGCGGTGTGTTCCATGAGATTGACGAAGGCCGGGCCGTGGAAACGGTGGGCGTAGCCCTCGAAGGCGGCATGAACCTTATTGATGTCTCACCTTACTACGGTCATTATCGTGCCGAGCGTGTGCTGGGCCGTGCTTTGCGCCAGCTGCCTCGCGAGAAGTATATCCTCTCCACTAAGGTCGGGCGCTACGGCAAGGACGGTGTCAACACCTGGGACTACAGCGGCCGTCGTGCTCAGGAAAGCGTTTATGAGAGCATGGAGCGCCTTGGCGTTGAGCATATAGATATCATTAATGTCCACGATATCGAGTTCCAGGCTGCGCTGCCGGGTGGTCTGCAGTTGGTGGTAGATGAAACATTGCCGGCGCTTGTGGAACTGAAAGAGAAAGGATTGGTGAGCCATGTCGGCATCACGGACCTTCAGATTCCTAACCTGCGCTGGGTTATCGACCACAGTCCCGAAGGCACAGTGGAATCGGTGCTCAACTTCTGTCACTACTGCCTTTGTGATGATGCTTTGGCTGACCATCTTGATTATTTCGAGAGTCACGGCATCGGTATCATCAACGCTTCGCCGCTCTCGATGGGCTTGCTTTCCGAACGCGGAGTGCCTGCTTGGCACCCGGCTCCGAAACCATTGGTTGAGGCTTGCCAACGTGCCGCTCAGCACTGCAAAGCCAAGGGCTATCCCATTGAGAAACTTGCGATGCAGTACTCCGTAAGTAATCCACGTGTTACTTCTACCTTGTTCTCCTCTGCTAACCCCGATAATGTGCGTCGCAACCTTGAATACATCAGCGAGCCTATCGATTGGCAGCTAGTCAAGGAGGTGCAAGATATTATCGGTGATCAAAAACGTGTGACATGGGCAAACTCATAATAGACACTCATAGCCATCTTTGGCTGCGTCAGGATACGCAGTGGAATGGCTTGGTCATTCAAACGAAGAAAGGCAATGGCAGCCGTTCGGCTTTCCTCGGCGAGGAGCGGCAGATGCTCCCGCCTTTTATGATTGACGGTCGCAACACGGCAGAGGTGTTCCTTAGTAATATGGATTATGCACAGGTCGGCGCAGCCGTGGTTGTGCAGGAGTTTATCGACGGCATCCAGAACGACTACCTCAAGACCGTGCAGCAGCAATATCCCGACCGATTTTTCTGCTATGCGATGGTCGATTATTTGCACGACGGCTTCTGCGAGCAGGCTGTGCGCCTCATGACAGCCGACGGCTTCAAGGGTATGGCCATTCCTGGTCACAGATTGTTGGGCCGGAAACTTACTGAACCTGAGATGATGGATATGTTCCGTTGGATGGAAACTAATGGCAAATACCTGAGCATTACCCTTGCCGATGGTGATGAACAAGTGGCTGAACTGCGCGATGTCATTGCTGAATGTCCGAGGTTGAAGGTTGCCATCGGACACCTCGGCATGGCCGACCAACCGCAGACACCGCCTTGGGATAACGAGAGTTGGCGCCAGCAGATCCTCTTAGCCCGTCATGAGAATGTGATGGTTGAAAGCGGTGGCATCACATGGCTCTACAACACAGAATTCTATCCTTTCCCTTCTGCCGTGCGAGCCATTCGTGAAGCAGCCGACCTCGTAGGTATGGAGAAACTGATGTGGGGCAGCGATTATCCACGCACCATCACCGTCATCACCTATCGTATGTCTTACGACTTCATATTCCGCAGCGACCTCCTCACCCAAGACGAACAAGCCGCCTTCCTCGGCGAGAACGCCAGGCACTTTTATGGCTTCAAGAATTTACCAGAACTACCTTATATAAAGAACATGTCTGAATAAAACCTTATAAACTTATGAGTACTTACCCCAAAATCGGCATTCGTCCGACCATCGACGGTCGCCAGGGTGGCGTCCGCGAAAGCCTTGAAGAGAAAACCATGTGCCTGGCCAAGGCTGTGGCTGAGTTAATCACCAAGAACCTGCGCAACGGCGACGGCTCGCCTGTGGAGTGTGTCATCGCCGACGGCACCATCGGTCGTGTGGCCGAGAGCGCTGCCTGCGCCGAGAAGTTCGAGCGCGAGGGCGTGGGAAGCACCATCACCGTCACCTCCTGCTGGTGCTACGGCAGCGAGACGATGGACATGAACCCGCACTACCCCAAGGCCGTGTGGGGCTTCAATGGCACCGAGCGCCCGGGAGCCGTCTATCTGGCTGCCGTGCTGGCCGCTCATGCCCAAAAGGGACTGCCCGCCTTCGGCATCTATGGCCACGACGTGCAGGACATCAACGACAACACCATCCCCGCAGACGTAGCAGATAAGATCCTGCGCTTCGCCCGTGCGGCACAGGCGGTGGCTACGATGCGTGGCAAGAGCTACCTCTCGTTGGGTAACACCTGCATGGGAATTGCCGGTTCCATCGTGGATGCCGACTTCCTGCAGCATTATCTCGGTATGCGTACGGAGTATGTCTCGCTCATCGAGATCCTGCGTCGCGTCGATTTCAATATCTTCGACCCCGAGGAGTTCAAGAAAGCGATGGCGTGGGTGGAGAAATACTGCAAGCCGCAGGAGGGTCACGACTACAACGAGGACCGTCCGCTCTTCCCCGGCACTCCCATGACCACCTTCAACGGTAAGGGCAAGGGCAAGACGCGCGAGGAGAAGGATGCCGACTGGGAGTTCACCGTGAAGACGATGATGATTATCCGCGATCTGATGCACGGCAATCCCAAGCTCCTGGAGATGGGCTACAAGGAGGAGGCACTGGGCCATAACGCCCTCTTCGGCGGCGTGCAGGGCCAGCGCCAGTGGACGGACTATTGTCCGAACTTCGATTTCCCCGAGTCCATGCTCTGCACCAGCTTCGACTGGAACGGCGTGCGCGAAGCCGATGTGCTGGCCACCGAGAACGACTTCCTCAACGGCCTCTCGATGCTCTTCGGCCATCTGCTCACGAATCGCGGCGTGATGTTCTCCGACATCCGTACTTATTGGAGCCCCGAGGCCGTGAAGCGCGTCACAGGCACTGTGCTGAGCGGTGCAGCCGCTCAGGGCTTTATACATCTTATTAATAGCGGCGCCACCACCCTCGACGCCACAGGTGCCATGACCGCAGCCGACGGCACGCCCACGATAAAAGAACCTTGGAACATCACCAACGAGGATGTGGAAGCCTGCCTGAAGGCTACTTCGTGGATGCCTGCCGACCGCGACTACTTCCGCGGTGGCGGCTACAGCTCGCATTTCGTCACCAAGGGTGGTATGCCGATGACGATGATGCGCGTGAACATGGTGGCCGGCCTCGGTCCCGTGCTGCAGCTCGCTGAGGGCTGGACCGTGGAACTCGACCCGAAGACCCACGACATCCTCGACAAACGCACCGACCCCACATGGCCTACGACCTGGTTTGTGCCGCGCCTCGACGCGTCGAAGGATTGCTTCAAGGATGTCTATAGCGTCATGAACTGCTGGGGTGCCAACCACGGTGCCATCGCCTATGGCCACATCGGTGCCGACCTCATCACCCTGTGCTCCATCCTCCGCATCCCCGTCTGCATGCACAATGTCGCCGATGCCGACATCTTCCGTCCTGCTGCCTGGAATGCCTTCGGCATGGACAAAGAGGGCGCCGACTACCGTGCCTGCCAGAACTTCGGACCGTTGTATTAAGACCCCATCCCCCTGCCCCTCCCGTGGGGAGGGGAGTAATTACCTCCAAGAAAAGATTTATCACAACAATAACTCTATCGGGACTGTTGATAATTTAGAAACTATGCAAACAAAAGACGACAACAATATTCACCCAATCGCAGAAGTATCTACTCCCCTCCCTCGGGAGGGGCAGGGGGGTGGGGTCCCTGATGGTGGGTCTCCTTTAGTCCCCAAGAAATACCTCCTCACCTTCATCCTCATCACGGCGCTGTTTGCGCTGTGGGGCTTCGCCAATGACATCACGAACCCGATGGTGGCGGCGTTCCAGACGCTAATGGAGATCTCGGCGGCGAAGGCGTCGATGGTGCAGTTTGCGTTCTATGGCGGCTATGCCACGATGGCGGTGCCCGCTGCGCTGTTCATCCGCAGGTACTCCTACAAGGTCGGCGTGCTCATAGGCCTCGGCCTCTATGCCGTGGGTGCCTTCCTGTTCATCCCCGCCGCGCAGTTCCAGGAGTTCACCTTCTTCTGCGTGTCGCTCTACATCCTCACCTTCGGTCTCGCCTTCCTGGAGACCAGCGCCAACCCCTTCATCCTTTCGCTGGGCGACAAGAGCAACTCCACGCGTCGTCTGAACCTGGCGCAGGCCTTCAACCCCGTGGGCTCCCTCTCGGGTATGGCTGTGGCCTCGTTCATCGTGCTGCCCAATCTCATCTCCGACAAACGCGATGCCGCCGGTCAGGTCATCTTCCACGGACTCAGCGAAGCCGAGAAGGCAGACATCCGCCTTCATGACCTCGCCGTCATCCGCGACCCATATGTCGCCATTGGCTTGGTGGTCCTCGTGATGTTCGTCATCATAGCCCTCACCAAGATGCCCTCTCTGAAGGGTGAGGACGATGCCAACACCAGTGCCGGCACTACGCTCTCCCGTCTCTGGCACAACAAGATCTACCGCAACGGCGTGCTGGCACAGGTGCTCTATGTCGCCGCACAGATCATGACGTGGACCTTCATCATCCAGTATGCCGACCACCTCGGCATCGACAAGGCCACAGCCCAGCGCTGGAATATCTTGGCGATGTCATTGGCATTGTCGGGAAGGTTTGTGGGTACCTATATCATGAAGTGGATCAACCAGCGTCGCCTGCTGATGATCTTTGGCATCGGAGCTTCCATCTGTACCGCCGGCGCCATCTGCATCGAGGGAATGCTGGGCCTCTACAGCCTCGTCTGCATCAGCCTCTTCATGTCCATCATGTTCCCCAGCATTTATGGTATCGCCCTTGAGAACGTCCAGAGCGAGGATACCTCCCTCGGTGCAGCCTTCCTCGTGATGGCCATCGTGGGTGGTGCCCTGATGCCTCCTCTGCAGGGTCATCTCATCGACCAGCAGGTCATCTTCGGCTGGCCCGCCGTCAATGTCTCCTTTATCCTGCCTTTCATCTGTTTCATCTGCATCACCATTTACGGTTATAAGACCTATAAAGTAAGAGCACAATAAAGCCCCCTCCCAGCCTCCCCCTGTTAGGGGAGGAGAGGGAATGGAGAAAAAGAAAAAATGAATTAAAGAAAAATAGAAGATAATGGAAAGTGAAAAGCATTTTTCTCCCCTCCCTAACAGGGGAGGGGTTGGGGGAAGGGCCTCAGGTTTTAAAGTAAGGGAATACCATCAGCCTGTGAAACGTTATGTCCAGACGATGGACTTGAAGGATGACCCGGCCCTCATCGCCGAATACCGTCGTCGCCACAGCCGCGAGGAGTCGTGGCAGGAGATTCGCGACGGAATCCGCGAGGTCGGCATCCTTGAAATGGAAATCTACATCCTTGGCACACGTCTGGTGATGATCGTTGAGACACCCCTTGACTTCGATTGGGACACGGCGATGGCCCGCCTCGCCACGCTGCCTCGTCAGCAGGAGTGGGAGGACTACATGGCGATGTTCCAACAATGTGCCGAAGGTGCTACCAGCGATGAGAAATGGCAGATGATGGATAGAATGTTTTACCTATATGAATAGTATGAAAGCACTACAAATCACGGATAATCATCTTTTGGAGATGATTGATTTACCTGCGCCGCAGCCCGCTGCCGGCGAGGTCCTGCTGCGCATCAGCTATGTCGGCTTCTGCGGTTCCGACCTCAACACCTGGCGCGGTCGCAACGCCTTGGCATTGAAGCCTGTCATCCCCGGACATGAGATCAGCGCTACCGTAGAAAGGGTGGGGGAGGGCGTGCCGGCTAAGTTCCAGGTGGGACAGCGTGTCACCGTCGATCCCTATACGGCCTGCGGCAACTGCCCCAGCTGTCGCCGTCGTCGCTTCAACGCCTGCCAGCATAACGAGACGCTGGGCGTGCAACGTCATGGCGCGATGCGCGAGTTCATCGCCGTACCTTGGCAGAAGGTCATCCCCGCTGAGGGCCTGGCGCCTCAGGACATCGCCCTGATAGAGCCTATGAGCGTGGGCTTCCATGCCGTCGATCGTGGGCAGGTGACGGACGCCGACACGGTGCTCGTCATCGGCTGTGGCATGATTGGCGTGGGTGCCATCGTGCGGGCCAGCCTGCGAGGGGCTACCGTCATCGCCATGGATCTCGACGATGAGAAACTGGCGTTGGCACGTGAGCTCGGCGCTTCGGCCACCGTCAACAGCGGCACCGATGATGTGCACGCCCGTCTGCAGGAGCTGACAGATGGTGCCGGCCCCGATGTGGTCATCGAGGCTGTAGGGGCAACGCCCACCTACAACTGTGCCGTCAACGAGGTCGCCTTCACAGGGCGCATCGTCTGCATCGGCTATGCCCCGGGTGAGGTGCCACTGCCCACGCGCTTCTTCGTGCAGAAGGAGCTTGACATCCGTGGCTCGCGCAATGCCCTGCCCGATGATTTCCGTGCCGTCATCCGTTACCTGCGTCGCGGCCTGTGTCCCACAGACCGTCTCATCTCCGGCATCGTCCGTCCCGAGGAGGCCGCCCAGGCGATGGCTAACTGGGATGCAGCTCCCGGCAAAGTGTTCCGTATCTTAGTGCAATTCTGATATGCAGATGATTCAGTTTGGCGAAGGCAACTTCCTGCGTGCCTTCGTGGAGTGGATAGCCCAGCGGTCGGGGCTCACGGTGGCTGTCATCAAACCGCGCCCGGGGAACTCCCTGGAGCGCCTCAAGGCGCAGCACTGCCGCTATCATGTGAACCTGCGTGGGCTACAGGACGGGAAAACCGTTGATTCCATCGAGGAAATAACCTGCATCACTGCAGCCGTGAATCCTTATGAGGACTATGCGCCCTTCCTTGCCTTGGCGGAAGACCCTGAGGCCCGTTTCATCGTGTCCAATACCACGGAGGCGGGCATCGCCTTCGACCCGTCGTGTAAGTTCTCCGATACCCCCGCGACTTCTTTCCCTGCCAAGCTGACGCAGCTGCTCTACCACCGCTTCCGTGTCTTCCATGGCGACCCCTCCAAGGGCTTCATCCTTTTGCCCTGCGAGCTGATCTTCCACAACGGTCAGCAGCTGAAGACCTGCGTCCTTCATTATATAGAGCTGTGGAAGGAGGCTTTGGGTGCTGATGAGGTGCCCTTCCTCCGTTGGGTCGAAGAAGCCTGCTATTTCTGTACGACGCTCGTGGATCGCATCGTACCCGGATACCCCAATAAGGATGTAGAGGCCTTGCAGGCGCGCTTGGCGCAGCCCGACCCGCTGCTCGTGCAGGCAGAGCCCTACCATCTGTGGGTCATCGAGGTGCCCGACAACCTCACCACCACCCAGCTCTCGGCGGAGCTCCCTGTGGCAGGGTTGAATGTGGTCTTCACCACTGACGAGTCGCCTTACCACCAGCGCAAGGTGACCCTCCTCAACGGCCCCCATACCGTGCTTTCGCCTGTGGCCTTCCTCGCCGGTTTGGACATCGTGCGCGATGCCTGCCAGCATGAGGTCATCGGGCCTTTCGTTCGTCGTGTGATGTACGATGAACTCCTGCCGACCCTTCTTTCAACGGACAATTCTCAACTGTCAACTGTCAATTCTCAATTTTCAATTCTCAATTCTCAATTGTCCTCCTTCGCTGACGACGTGATGGAGCGCTTCTGCAACCCCTTCGTGGATCACCAGCTCACCAGCATCATACTCAACAGCTTCCCCAAGTTCGTGACGCGCGACTTGCCCGCCTTGAAGACCTACTTCGAGCGCAGGGGCACACTCCCGAAGGGCATCGTCCTTGGTCTCGCTGCCATCTGTGTCTATTATCGTGGTGGCCAACGCCCCGACGGCACCCCCATCCACCCCAACGACGACCCCGCCATCCTTCATCTCCTTGCCGACCTTTGGGGACCCACCCCCGCACTGGCCCTTAGTGGAGGGGAGAGCGCAGCCCCCTCTTCCCTTTCAGCCCCCTTCTCTGCCCCCTCTTCCCTTTCATCCCCTGTTGTCGGCGGTTCGTCCGCCGACATCTCCCTCCGTGTTGCCGCCGGCGTTCTCGCCGACCAAGAGCTCATCTGGCATGAGCACGGCGACCTCAACGCTATCCCTGGCCTCACCGCCCTTCTTGCCGAATTCATCGACAAAATCCTGCACAACGGGATGATGGAAACGGTGAGGGAATTGATGATTGATTATTGATGATTGAGGATTGATGAATGATAAATACCGATTGACACATGAAAGAGTTCCTTCAAATCCATCCTTCTGACACCGTCGCCGTTGCCCTGCAGGATCTGCCGGGCATCCCGGCGGGCCATAAGTTTGCCCTTCGTGACATCGCCGAGGGCGAGGACATCATCAAATACGGTTATCCCATCGGTCACGCTACCCGTGACATCAATAGGGGGGAGTTGGTGGATCATCATGATGTGAGGACGAATCTGGAGAGAAGCCTCACCCCCGACCCCTCTCCAAATGGCGAGGGAAGTATATACCTGCAGGAACAGACGGCACAGATTAACAAACAGGAATTAGTAACCACTCCCCTCGCCATTTGGAGAGGGGTCGGGGGTGAGGCTTTTTGGGGCTATTCCCGTCCCAACGGCGACATCGGTATCCGCAATGACATCTGGGTCATCCCTACCGTGGGGTGCGTCAATGGCATCTGCCGCCAGATAGTAGAAAAAGTGACATTACTTTGTCCTCAGGTTGGGGGTAAAGTAATGTCCTTTCCCCATAACTACGGCTGTTCCCAACTCGGCGATGACCACGAGAATACGCGTAAGATCCTGCGCGATATGGTGCTCCACCCCAATGCCGGGGGCGTCCTTGTCGTGGGCCTCGGCTGTGAGAACAACCAGCCGCGCGACTTCGAGGCGATGCTGGGTGACTACGACCGCCAGCGCATCCGTTTCCTCATCTGTCAGGAAGTGGAGGGCGACGAGGTGGCTGCCGGCGTGGCCATCGTCAAGGAACTCTATGAACAGGCGCAGTGCGACATGCGCGTGGCCGTCCCTATTTCTCGTTTGCGTGTCGGGCTGAAATGCGGTGGCTCCGATGGCTTCTCGGGCATCACCGCCAACCCCCTGCTGGGCGCCTTCACCGACTGGCTCTGCAAGGAGCAGGGTGGCACCGCTATCCTCACTGAAGTCCCTGAGATGTTCGGTGCCGAACACATCCTGATGTCGCGGGCTGTCTCCGAGGACGTGCGCCAGCAGATACAGGATCTCATCGACGATTTCAAGCATTATTTCCGCAGCCACGGCCAGCCCGTAGGCGAGAACCCGTCGCCCGGCAACAAGGCGGGTGGCATCTCCACCTTAGAGGAAAAAGCTTTAGGCTGCACGCAAAAGGCCGGCACCTCACCTGTCTGCGGCGTTCTCGCTTATGGAGCCACTCTTTCCGCCAGCGGCGGAAAGACGGGGCTCCATCTCCTTTCCGCTCCCGGCAATGATCTCGTGGCCTCGACTGCTTTGGCGGCGGCTGGCTGCCACTTGGTCCTCTTCACCACTGGTCGCGGCACGCCGTTCTCTACGTTTGTGCCCACGTTGAAAGTCTCCACCAACACGGACCTCGCGCATCGCAAGCCCCAGTGGATTGACTTCGATGCGGGAGTACTGCTCAGTGGCGTTTCGATGGCCGACCTCCTGCCGCGCTTCATCACCTATGTCCTCGATGTGGCTTCTGGGCGCGAGCGCACTATGGCGGAGGCACATGGCAATGCCGAATTTGCCATCTTCAAGACAGGTGTGACCTTATAGCAGCTACCGAATCTTGACGAGGAACGTGGACGCCGGCAGCCCTGCGCCATTGTGCAGGTCGGCATTGGTGTAACCGCTCCATCCGTAGCGCACGGCGCGTGGCATCGATGTCACCTCGGGCGCGGACAGTAGGATTTGATTGCCCTGTATCTCGAAGGAGGCAGGATAGAAGATGCCGTCGGCACCGGCCAGCTCGAAGCCGCGTGTGGCGGCAAGGCCGTCGGCGTGGTCGAAGGTGAGGACGGCCGTGTTCTTCTGGCCGAGTACCGCCGTGCGCACGGTGGGCCCTTCACTCTCGATGTCCTTGCCATAGGTGTGGCATAGCGCTTGCAGCGCCAGGCGCTCGCCCACGGGGCGCTTTGTGCGATAGTGCACGTCGTTTTCCTCACCCAGGTCGCTGCTCACGGCCATCCATGTCAGCGGCAGCTCCTCGGCCAGACGTCGCTGGCTGTCGCGGAATGCCGGCCACGAGGGACGCGGCAGGCTGCTGAGCTGCACGAAGTAGAAGGGCAGCTCGGGCTTCTTCTGGAACTCACACCGCCATGTGCGGGCGAACTCCTTACGCCACGATTGCTCCAGCAGACGGAACAGGCGTTCGTGGGCTTCGAGGTTGTGCGCGTTGCTCTCTCCTTGGTACCAGATGACACCCTTCAGCGGATAGTGCTCCAACGGCTGTATGGCCGTCTCGTAGAGGCAGCACGGGTCGTAGGGGTGGCGCTGCAATGGGTTGTAGCTGGCGTTCTCTTTGTTGAGGGCACGTGCGATGTTCTGTGTCATGCGCCCACGCGCCCACGGCTGGCCGTAGTCGTTGTTGCGCCAGTCGCGCAGGATGTTAGGAAACTCCCATTCCATCGTGGTTCTGTCAATCCACGACTCCGTTGTCGAGCCACCCACGGCGTTGCAGATAATGCCGATGGGCACATCTGCAAGCGAGTCGCAGAGCACACGCCCGAAGTTGAAGGCCACCGTTGAGAAGCGTTTCACCACCTCGGGCGATGCTGACTTCCAGCCCTGCCAGTCGGCGTTTTGCAGGCGGTTGGTGTAGGCCAGTGCCTCGTCGTCCCATTCCACGGCGTCCGTTCGCGCGCGTGCGGGAATATTATATAGGTGTAGTCGTCCTGCCAGACGGGCGGCATCGGCCAGGTCGGCCTCCTGCGTGTTGCACTCATCCACCCGCAGCTCCATGTTCGACTGTCCGCTGGCCAGCCATACATCGCCGAAATAGACGCTGTCGATGGTGAGCGTCTGTGTGGCGTGCTTGGCGAGGTTGCTCAGCTCCATGGGGTAGCGCGTGGGGTAGTATAGGTGGTAGTCCCTGGGATTCAAGGGTGTGGAAGTCAGCGTCAGGGTGTAAGGCCCGCCGGCAGGCATGTGCTGCGACAGCTCGGCGCTCCATGTGCCGTCGGCACGCGAGAACGCGCCGTGCTCTTCCACCGTCTTCCCGTCCTTGCTCAGCACGATGCGGATCTGTTGGCGCGCGTCGGCAGTGCCCTTGAACTCGATGTGCTCGTCGCGCTGCAGCACCATGCCGTTGCCGTACAGTCGCGGCAGTCGCAGACCGCCGTAGTCGCCCGTCAATGCCGCATACACGGTCTTGGCCAGGATCATCGCGCCCTCGGGGTTGGGGTGCAGGGCGTCGGGGAACAGGTCCGGACGGCTGTGCAGCGGCTCATAGAGATCGATGAGCTGCACGTTCGCGCCCTGCGACACCTGCTCGATGGCCGTCTGGATCTGGGCGTGCCAGTCGCGCGTGCCGCTCTGGAAGCGGTTGTGGCGGTCGAAGATAGGTGTCATCCGACAGATGAGGATGCGCGCCTGCGGGTTCACCACCAGGAACGAGTCTATCAGCGCACGGTAGTTGGGAATGAATTCCTCCTTCCAGTCGGGCCAGTTGCGGGGATCTGTGTCGTTGAGGCCCAGATGGATGACCACCCAGTCCGCCTTGAAGTCCAGCGCCTGGTGGAATTCCGGCACTTTGATGTAGGGACGATGCCCTTTATATAATAAGGTGGCACCCGAGTGCCCGAAGTTACCCACCTCGAAGCGCCCAGCTCCGTAGTGCTCGTCCAGCATCTCCTGTAGGCGCACAGGGTAGGCGTCGCGTTCGCGGTGGCTGAGGCCGTAGCCGTAGGTCACGCTGTTGCCCACACATGCCACGCGCAGCGGTGCCGCCGGCGCTTTCTGTTTCTTCGCAGCCGGAGCCGCGACTGCCACGACAGCAGCTGCCACCAGCAGCCCTGCCGTCAAGAATCTCTGTATCCGGTTTGTCATCAGTGGCTGTTTTTTTGAGGTTTTCGCCTGCAAATGTACTAAATAATCCGTTACCCCCTCACATTTCCCCTCAAAAATCACATCTCTCCCTGTGCTTTTTCTCTGTAGAGCCTAAGTTACCACTTTTTGGCCGTACGGGTGGTTGTGATGCATATCTTATTCATCTTTATCTGATTTGCGCGCGAGGGTAATATTTTTCCTTCAATTCGTTGTGCGTGGTGTGCATGAAAAAGGCAAAAATTTTTTCATTTTTTCATGCAAAAAAGTGGAGGAAAGTTATGGGGAAAAAGAAAAAATATTGTACCTTTGCACCAGAATTGGTTTTCCAAAACGGACAACTTTTTTGCGAGGTCTCTTCAAAAAGTTTTCCAAAACGGACAACTTTCGTCACTTGCCGACATACAACTAAAAAGATAATATACAGCACAATGGAAATTAAAAACTTTACCATCACCAAGCGCGACGGCTCCAAGGATAGCTTCTCGTTGGACAAGATTATGAATGCCATCGTGAAGGCTTTCGAGAGCGTTGGCGAACCCTCGGATTTGTCTTCCATCTCAAAGATTATCAGTAGATTGAATATCCACGACGACATCACCGTGGAGGAGATCCAGAATCAGGTGGAAGAGGCGCTGATGCAGGAAGGACACTACAAAGTGGCCAAGTCGTTCATCCTCTATCGACAGGAGCATAGCGAGGACCGCGAGACGCTGGCAAAGTTGCAATTTCTTTCTGATTACATGGAATCCGCCAACGCAGCGACTGCATCAAAGTTTGACGCTAACGCCAACGTGGAGCATAAAAATATTGCAACATTGATTGGCGAGCTGCCTAAGTCGAACTTCATCCGCCTGAACCGCCGTCTGCTCACCGAGCGCATCAAGAAAATGTACGGAAAGGAACTGGCCGATGAGTATATCGACATGCTGACACACCACTTTATATATAAGAACGACGAGACCTCGCTGGCGAACTACTGCGCCTCCATCACGATGTACCCGTGGCTCATCGGCGGTACGCTGGACATTGGTGGCAACTCCACGGCTCCCACGAACCTGAAGTCGTTCGCCGGAGGCTTCATCAACATGGTCTTCATGGTCAGCTCCATGCTGGCTGGTGCGTGCGCTACGCCCGAGTTCCTGATGTATATGAACTACTTCATCGGTAAGGAGTACGGCAAGGATTATTGGAAGCGTGCCGACGAGCAGGCTGACCTCTCGCTGAAGAAGCGCACCATCGACAAGATCATCACCGACTACTTCGAGCAGATTGTCTATTCCCTGAACCAGCCCACAGGTGCCCGCAACTACCAGGCGGTGTTCTGGAACGTGGCCT
>CAMVUB010000046.1 GCA_947170495.1 uncultured Prevotellaceae bacterium | reverse complement strand
CCTGACCATGCTCTGCATCCAGTACAAGGCCAATGCCTTCACCGAGGCTGACAGCCCAATGACTGACGGCATCATTCTTCAAGATGAACTGAAGTGGTAAGCTGGGAAGATAGAGAAAGCGTTATTATTCCTTCGCAATCACACTCCGTCAACTTCTGCACACCACAACGTGGGGGATAGAGTGCCAGGAACGCACATGTAACCATATCGTAATGCATTTACCTTGGAGCGTAAAGGCTATTGGCGTACCTTTGCGGCGAAATTCAAAACGATATGGAAACAAATCAAAACCTTTTTATGATTCTATTGCAGCTGCTGGGCTCGCTGGGCTTGCTGATCTATGGTATGCGCATGATGAGCGAAGCGCTGCAAAAGATGGCGGGACCGCAACTGCGCCACATCCTGGCCAAGATGACCACCAACCGCCTGACGGGTATGCTCACGGGCACGCTGGTGACGTGTGCCGTGCAGTCGTCCTCGGCAACGACGGTGATGACCGTCTCGTTTGAGTCGGCGGGACTGCTGACGCTGTCGCAGGCCATCTCGGTCATCATGGGCGCCAACATCGGCACGACGCTGACGGCGTGGATCATGTCGCTGGGCTACAATGTCAATCTGACGAACGTCGTCTATCCGTCGTTCCTGCTCGGCATTATTCTTATCTATAAGAAGCGCCACCGCTACGTCGGCGACTTTTTGTTCGGCGTAGCCTTCATGTTCCTGTCCCTTGTGATGCTCAGCAGTGCGGGCAAGGCGATGAACCTGGAACACAACGAATCTGTCATCCAGTTCTTTGCCTCGTTCGACACGTCGAGCCACCTCACCATTCTGGCATTCCTGGCCATAGGCACACTGATCACCTGCATAGTGCAGTCGTCGGCAGCAGTCATGGCCATCACCATCCTGCTGTGTTCCACGGGCGTGCTGCCTATATATTTAGGTATAGCGCTGGTGATGGGCGAGAACATCGGCACCACGGCCACGGCCAATCTGGTGGCGCTCGGTTCCAACACACAGGCGCGGCGTGCGGCCTTGGCACATCTGCTGTTCAACGTCTTCGGCGTGATTTGGGTGCTGCTGGCGTTCTATCCGTTTGTAAATATGGTGTGCAGTCTGGTGGGCTATGACCCTTCTGCTGGCAGCCAGACGGAGAAGCTGCCCGTGGTGCTGGCGATGTTCCACACGTGCTTCAATGTTCTCAACACAGCCATCCTGATATGGCTGGTGCCGCAGATGGAGCGTGTCGTGTGCTGGCTGCTGCCCATGAAGGAGAATGCGCCGGAGAAAGAGCAGTTCCACCTGCAGTATATCCAGTCGAACCTCATGCAGACACCTGAGATTGCCGTGCTGCAGGCGCAGAAGGAGACGGCGGCCTTTGGTGAGCGTATCTACGAGATGTTCGGGATGGTGCGCACGCTGTTCTATGAGACTGACAGCAAGGATTTCACAGAGCTGTTCAGGCAGATAGAACATGAAGAGGATAACACCGACCAAATGGAAATAGAGATTGCACGCTATCTGGAGCAGGTGAGCGACGACCACCTGAGCGACGAGACGAAACAGAAGATCCGACAGATGATGCGCGAGATCAGCGAGCTGGAGTCTATAGGCGATGCCTGCTACAAACTGGCACGCACGCTCGACCGCAAGCGAGACGGAGGAATAGCGTTCACGCAGCACCAGACGGACCAGATGCAGGCACTCATCCTTCTGTGTGACAAGGCCCTGACGCAGATGAACATCATCATGAGGGGCCATCGCAGCGACCATGATATCTGGGAGAGCTATCGCATAGAGAACGACATCAATGAGCTGCGTCAGCGCATGAAGACAGAGAACATACAGGCTGTCAACAACCACGAATATGAGTATGCCGTGGGCACCATCTATGTGGATATGGCTAACGACTTAGAGAAGATGGGTGATTATATTATTAACGTTGTTCAGGCTCGATTTGGAAAATAATTTGTACCTTTGCGCTCAGAATGGAAGCAAAACGGATTTTAGTCGTTGACGACGAGCGGGATTTGTGCGATATCTTGCTCTTCAACCTGCGTGCTGCAGGCTATGAGGCTGAAGCGGCATACTCGGCAGAAGAGGCACTGGATTTAATGACGAATGATGAATTACGAATGACGAATAAAAGTAACCTTCTTGGTTCATCGGACAGTAAATCTTATTCGTCATTTTTCATTCGTCATTCGTCATTTGACCTCCTGCTGCTGGATGTGATGATGCCCGGCATGTCGGGCTTCGAGCTGGCCCGGCTGCTGAAGGCCGACGAGCGCACGGCATCAATGCCAATCATCTTTCTGACAGCCAAGGATTCCGAGGAGGATGTGCTGCGTGGCTTTGGACTGGGAGCCGATGACTACGTCTCGAAACCTTTCTCCCTGCGCGAAGTGCTGGCACGTGTGAAGGCTGTACTGAACAGGAAACCGAGCTCCGCACCCGCACCGAAGGAGGAACTGCAGTTTGAGGGGCTCGTCGTCAATGTCATCAATAAAACAATCTGCATCGACGGTCAGCCCGTCGCCGTCACCCGTACGGAGTTTGAACTGCTGAAGTTGCTGTTGGAATACCGCGGGCAAGTGTTCAGCCGGCAACAGCTGCTCGACAGCGTATGGCCGCGGGATGTCATCGTCACGGAACGCACCGTTGATGTGAATGTCGCACGCCTGCGCAAGAAACTGGGGCGCTACGGAGCCTGTCTCGTATCGCGGACAGGTTTCGGCTATATGTTCGATGTATCTAAACCCTTAACACTTTTCTCCTAAACCCTTAACACTTTTCTCCTAAACCCTTAACACTTATCCCTAAAACCCTTAAGCCTTGAACCCTAAACCCAATCATAAGCTAACTGAAGGCCATAAGATGTGGCTGACCGTGATGTCTGTGTTTGCGGTCTATGCCACCATCTTCATCCTCTTTGAGGACTACGACCGCAAGTTCCTCATGCCATTCGATGAGGTCAGCGACTGGCACTTGCTGCTCTTCTCACTGGCGGTGATGGCGGTCCTCGCCTTCTTGTTGTTTCGCTATGCCAGGCGGATGGACGAGCGCATCAGTCGCGAGCAGGCCGAGAAGGAGAATCGCATGCGCCGTGAACTGACGCAGAATATTGCGCACGAGCTGAAGACGCCCGTGGCCAGTATCCTCGGATACACAGAGACGATTCTCGACAATCCCGCCATCAGTGACGACATGAGTCGCCAGTTCATCGTACGCACTCATTCGCAAGCGCAACGCCTGACGGCACTGCTGCAGGATATTTCCACGCTCAACAAGATGGACTACGCCCCAGACCTGCTGAAGATGGAGCGGGTGGATGTGTCAGCTCTCTTCGCCGACATCGTTCAGGAGACAGCACTCGCCATCGATGCACGGCAGATGACTTTGCGTAACTATCTGCCGCAGGACATCATCGTACAGGGCAACCCCTCGCTGCTATACAGCATATTCCGTAACCTCGTGGATAACGCCGTCAGTTATGCCGGGCGGGGTTCTGTCGTTGAGGTCAGCGCCGTAGAGCAGCCCCATCATTGGCAGTTCACCTTCAAGGACAACGGCATAGGCATACCCGCCGAGCATCAGCCCCGCATCTTCGAACGCTTCTATCGCATAGACAAAGGCCGCAGCCGCGACATGGGCGGCACCGGCCTCGGACTTGCTATTGTGAAGAATGCCGTGCTGCTACACGGTGGCAATATCACTATCAGCAATGCTGAACCAAGCGGTCTTAAGTTCGAATTTACGCTCAGTAAGAAAAGTCAGGCGCAATAACAGACCTCCGGGGACTTCTCAGAAAGACTTATTCTAATTATAGGTGTAATCGATGACCATAGACATATAGCCTTTGGGCCATTTGGCACGGTCGATGTAGAACTTGGCTGTGCCGTGGGAGAGGAGGTAGAGGTCGGGCTTGACTTCGCGGAACTCATGTTGCATGTAGTTCTGACCCTCGCTGTAGCTGAGACGGGCAATCTGCCAGCAGCCGTCGGCGTGAGCATCTGTGCTTTTAATCTTTTAATATTGGCGATATTCGGAAACAAGAATCTAAGCGGACGCTTCTGTCTGTATGTCTATCTATTATGGTTTATTTCATAAACAGTTTAAGGGGTGAATAAGGGTTAATGGTTAAGGGTTAATGGTTAAGGGTTATGGGTTAAGGGTTTATGGTTATGCGACTTTCAGGAGGTCAAGCACGGAGTACACCCGTGTCATGTTCTCGAAGGTGAAATACTGATCGTCCAAAATCATCCATTTGTTACGCTCTTTAACTGACATCTGCTGTATATCAGGGAAGAACGAGACTGGAACAATAACCTCGCGACCATCGGTCAGACGGACTGCCATCTTACCACGATAAGCTGTGAAGTTCAAATCTTTTATGCCTAAGGCAACTCCTTTAATCTTGCACATATCTTTGTCCTCCTTTCTTATTTCTCTATATTGATTGAAATGGTCTTCTCACCATTGAATACTTTTGTTATCTGTTTGTTGATGGTTTCCCAATGGCGGTTGATGGCGGCAACAAGCATTTCGTTGTCTCGTGCTGATAATTGCTAGAATTGCAGTGTCGTGCCCCCCCTCTGGTGATTCCGTTGGGATTCGAACCCAAGACCCACAGCTTAGAAGGCTGTTGCTCTATCCAACTGAGCTACGGAACCAAAAGCTTTGCGCCACGCGTCCATGATGGAGGGAGTGAAAGGGCTGCAGACGCGCATAATAGCGCAAAGCGGGTGCAAAGGTAACGAAAAAGTTTCAAGTTTCAAGTTTCAAGTTTGAAGTTTTTTACTTTTTCGCTGATTTTTATTGACAAGTGAGGCTTTGGAAGCCTGTTGTCAGGGGCTCTAAGCCTGCCGCCGCAGGCTTACGGGTGTTGCGGGCTTGTGTGCCGCAGGGTTATTGGTGCTGTGGGCGCAGGAGGTCGTTGACAGTCTTCACGGGGTTGAAGGTCTCCAGGGGCACCTCCACAAAGATGGTGCTCCAGTCGCTCATAGCACCGTTCCACAGACCGGGCAGCTCCAGTGCCTTCAGCTCCTTGCCGCTCTTGCTCTTGTAGGAGATGAAGCCGGTGGCGGGATCTACGAAGCGTGGCAGGTCGAAGCGCTGGCCTTTGTAGTCGCGAATGGCGCAGACGAGATCCACGGGGTTGAAGTGTGTGCCGCTCTGGAACATGGCCATATAGGCGGGGTTGTGGGTGTCAATCTGCGAGCTCTCGAGGATCTGCAGGCTGACGCTGCCGTCGGGGTTGAAGGCCAGGAACGGTCCTCCGCCGGGCTCGCCCACATTCTTCACCATTCCGCAGACGCGCATGGGGCGGTTGAGCTTGCGGCGCAGCGTGGCGATGAGCTCGTCGGTGCCCATCTCGGCGATGCCTGGCACCTCGGTGCAGAGGTCGCCCTGCAGGAAGTTCACCATCTCCTGGAGCTCGGCCTGGCCGACGCCTCCTTCGTCGAGGCGGCGCAGGTAGGTGAAGGCCTGGCGCTGTGCGTTGACGAGTGCGCCGGCGATGACCTGCTTCCACAGCGTGGTGGCGGGCTTCAGGCGGTCGGGGACGACGTTGTCGATGTTCTTGATGAACACGATGTCACTGTCCAGGTCGGAGAGGTTCTGGATGAGTGCTCCGTGGCCGCCTGGGCGGAAGAGCAGCTTGCCGTCGTCGGTGCGGAAGGGCTCGTTGTCCATGGTGGCCGCGAGGGTGTCGGTGCTGGGCTTCTGCTCGCTGAAGGAGACGTGGTATTTCACCTTATATTTTTCTTCGTACGCGGATAGCACGCGCGCGACGAGGTCTTCGAAGAGCTCGCGGTGTTCGGTGGAGACGGTGAAGTGGACGTCCGTTTGGCCATTGGAAACGGCATACTGTGCGGCCTCCACAAGGTGCTCCTCCAGGGGTGTGCGGGCATCCTCCTCGTAGGCGTGGAACTGCAGCAGGCCCTTGGGCAGCTGGCCGTAGTTGAGGCCGTCCTCGTTGAGCATGGCGGCGACGACTTCCTTGTAGCGGCCTGCCTCGATGAGGTCGAGGGCTCCCTCGCCGTAGAGCACCTGGCAGGCATCGTCGAGGGCAGGGAAGAAGGCGAAGTCCTGGATGCGGTCGAAGTAGGTCTTCTCGAAGTCCGTAGCGGGCGCGTCGTGGTCGCCGTCGCGGAACTCGAACATATTCTTGAACATGCGTGAGGCGGCACCGCTGGCGGGCACGAACTTGGTGATGTGGTGGCCCTCAGCCTTGTAGTCCTCCCACGCTTTCACGAGGGCCTGACACTCGGCCTCGGAGGGTGCCACGATGCCGTTGCCGATGGCGGCGGCAGCGCGTAGCTTGAGGAAGGGGAAACCCTCGCGGAACTGTTCTAACTGGTGCTGGATTTGTTGCTCGCTGATGCCTTTGTCGGCAAGCATTTTGCGGTCTTCTGACGATAACATAGGCTTAAAGTTTTTAAAATCGTGTTCAAAAGTAGTAAAAAAGCTTCAATAAAACATCATGTTTCATGAAAAATCACTATCTTCGCGGCAGTTTTTTAGAAAAGAGAGTGTATGAACAACGAATCTTTTGCGCTTCAACCAACTGAGCGAAGGGCTTTCTTCGGCCTGTACCGTCAGTTGATGTCGCAGGTGGGTCACGACCTGCAGCCAGAGGACTATGCCCGTGTGAAGAGCTACCTCGAGAAGGCTGCGAAGACGTCTGCGATGGAGCGCGATGTCTTTGGCTTGCACCCCCTGCTGTTGACGATGCAGACGGCGCTCGTCGTGGCCACGGAGATCGGTGTCTCGCGTGCCGCCATCCTGGGTTTGATGTTGCACCGCCTTGTGCGAGCCGGACAGGTCACGGAGGTGCAGGTTCGCCACGACTTTGGCGATGAGGTGAACACCATCATTCGCGGTCTTATGCGCATCGAGCAGCTCTACGAGAAGAACCCCGTGGTGGAGAGTGAGAACTTCCGCCAGCTGCTGCTGTCGTTTGCCGAGGACATGCGCGTTATCCTCATCGTGGTGGCGAACCGCGTATGTCTTATGCGGCAGATCAAGGATGCGGAGAACGATGAGGCGCGTCGTCGCGTGGCGATGGAGTCGTCCTATCTCTATGCCCCCCTGGCGCATAAGCTGGGTCTCTACCGCCTGAAGAGCGAGCTTGAAGACCTGTCGCTGAAATATCTGGAGCACGACGCCTACTATCATATCAAGGAGAAACTCAACGCGACGAAGAAGAGTCGCGATGCCTATATCACGCGCTTCATTCAGCCTGTGGAAGAGAAGCTTAAGGCGGCAGGATTAAAGTTCCACATGAAAGGCCGCACGAAGAGCATCCACAGCATCTGGCAGAAGATGAAGAAGCAGAAGTGCGAGTTCGAGGGCGTCTATGACCTCTTCGCCATCCGCGTCATTCTGGACTCACCGCCGGAACGCGAGAAGCAGGACTGCTGGCAGGTGTTCTCCATCGTCACGGACATGTATCAGCCTAACCCCAAGCGCATGCGCGACTGGCTCAGCATCCCGAAGAGCAACGGCTACGAGAGCCTGCACATCACCGTGCTTGGCCCCGAGGGCAAGTGGGTGGAAGTACAGATCCGCACCGAACGCATGGACGAGGTGGCGGAGCGCGGTCTGGCAGCGCACTGGCGCTACAAGGGCGTCAAGGGCGGCGAGGCCGAGGTGGAGAGCTGGCTGCAGGAGATCCGCAATGCCCTGGAGGCCGGCGACGACCTGCAGCTGATGGACCAGTTCAAGATGGACCTGTACGAGGACGAGGTCTTCGTCTTCACGCCCAAGGGCGACCTCTTCAAGCTGCCGCAGGGCGCCACCGTGCTTGACTTCGCCTACGCGCTGCACACGACCATCGGCAACCACTGCACCGGCGGCCGCATCGGCGGCAAGATGGTGACGCTGCGCCAGGTGCTGCACAGCGGCGACCAGGTGGAGATCATGACCCACGCCAACCAGTACCCCAAGCAGGACTGGCTGAACGTGGTGAAGACGGGTCGCGCCCGCTCCAAGGTGCGCCAGGCCCTCAAGGAACGCGCCGCCACGCAGGCCGCCTTCGCCAAGGAGGAGCTGGAGCGCAAGTTCAAGAACCGCAAGATAGACATCGACGAGGCTACGCTCATGCACACGATGACGCGCCTCGGCTACCGCATCGTCACGGAGTTCTACAACGCCCTGGCAGAGGGCATACTGGATGTCAACCAAGTGCTGGACGCCTACATGCTACAGCTGCGCCATGCGCGCGGCGAGCTGACGACGCAGACGCAGAGCGCTGACAATTTCCAGGTGCAACCCGACGACGAGCGCATGCAGCCCCGCCACAAGGGCGACGTACTGGTCATCGACCAGGACCTTAAGGGCATCGACTTCACGCTGGCCAAGTGCTGCCAGCCCGTGTATGGCGACGAGGTCTTCGGTTTCCTCACCGCCGGCGGAGGCATCAAGATCCACCGCAAGGACTGCCCCAACGCCCCCGCGATGCGTGCACGCTACGGGTACCGCATTATCAATGCCCGCTGGGCCGGAAAGGGCGGCAGCCAGTATGCCATCACGCTCCGCATCGTCGGGCAGGACGACCTCGGTATTGTCAACAACATCACCAGTATCATCTCCAAGGACGAGAAACTGCTCCTGCGCAGCATCTCCATCGACTCCCACGACGGCCTCTTCAGCGGCACGCTGACCATCATGCTTGAGGACACGGCGCGCCTGCGGCAGCTCATCCAGAAACTCGAAGGCGTCCGCGGCGTGAAGAGCGTCACACGTCTCTAATTCGTTAAAAGGTCTTAAGGAATTTCCCAACGTCAGCGATTTATACTAATTTTGCACATCCAAAAACACGAAGAATCGAATGCAACACTTCATCAGACATATCATCCTGGCCGCCTGCTTCGCGCCTCTCATGGCGACGGCACAGGAGATCAATACCGGCACCTACACCTTCAAGGGCGGCGCCACCTACGAGGGCGAGCTCTTCCGCGGCAAGCCCAACGGCCGCGGCCGCACCGTATTCGCTAACGGCGACATCTACGAGGGCGAGTACCTCAAGGGCAAGCGTCAGGGCTACGGCGTCTATACGTTCGTCGATGGCGAGCGCTACGAGGGCGAATGGTTCCAGGACCAACAGCATGGTAAGGGCACCTTCTATTTCAAGAATAAGAATAAGTACGTGGGGCTCTGGTTCCGCGACTACCAGTCGGGGCAGGGGACGATGTACTACTTCAACGGCGATGTCTATGATGGCGAGTGGCTGTCCGACAAGCGCACCGGCCATGGTACCTACACCTATGCCACGGGCGACAGCTACACAGGCTCCTGGAAGGACGACCTCAAGGATGGCCAGGGCGTGTTCATCTGGTCCAACGGCTCCCGCTATTCGGGCGGCTGGCGACAGGGTAAGATGAACGGCATGGGCACCTACAACTACGCCAACGGCGACAGCTACAAGGGCACCTTCGTGAACGACTCGCTGGAGGGCAAGGGCATCTACCGCTACAATAACGGCGACGTCTATGAGGGCGGCTACCACAACAGCCAGCGCGAGGGCGACGGCATCTTCACCTATGCCAACGGCAACAAATACGTGGGGCAGCTGAAAGCCGGCTACAAGCACGGCGCCGGCACTTTCACCTCGCCCGACGGCACTAGCTACACGGGGCAGTGGCGCAAGGACCTCAAGGAGGGCCGCGGCAAGTACGTGTGGCGCAACGGCGATATCTACGACGGCGAATGGGTGGCTGACATGATGGACGGCGAGGGGATCCTGCGCCAGCAGGACGGCACCAAGTTCCGCGGCCGCTTCTCGCAAGGCCAGAAGAACGGCAAATGTGTGATGGAGACCCCCGACGGCATCCGCTTCGAGGGCAGCTACCAGAACGACGTCCGCCACGGCGACTTCATTGAGAAGGACCGCAATGGCAATGTTATCCGCCGCGGCCGCTATACCAACGGCATTCTCGATAAATAGCCCGCTCGGCTGGGCTCTACAGTACAATAAATTGCCCTGAAAGGTCTTTATCCCCTCCTTTTAGGGCAATTTATTCGTTTTTTATTTCCTTATTTAAGGAAAAATTTGTACTTTTGCGGCGAAATAATAACGTTATTCACATTTTTGTATGATTGTTGATGACATAAAGGCTTTCAACCACTATCTGGGTTTGAATCCCCTTTTCCCCGCTGTCGCTGAGTTCCTGCGCACAACGGATTTGTCCACGCTTCCCACCGGTATTACCAAGATTCAGGGCGACGACCTCTACATCAACGTGCAGCAGGCTGGCGTGAAGACGCGCACACAGGCACGCTTCGAGTCGCACCGTCGCATGATCGACATTCAGGTGCCTTTCAGCGCCTGCGAGGAGTATGGCTGGGCCCCGCTGGACAAGCTGCCCGCCAGCGCCTACGACGAGGCGTCCGACATGTGCTTCCATGACCCCGCCGCGCCGCAGACGCCCGAGGATGTGGCCAGCACCTATTTCACGCTGCAGCCTGGACAGTTCGCCATCTTCTTCCCGCAGGACGGCCACGCCCCCGCCATCACGGCCACCGGCTTGCGCAAGGCAATCATCAAAGTGAAGGCTTAATCAATCTGGAGATTACAACAACTAACGATAATGGCAACTACATCAACAGCAAAGAAGACGGCCCCCAAGAAGGCCGCTGCAACGACCAAGAAAGCTGCTGCCACCAAGAAAGCAGGCGACAAGAAAGCAGCTGCTCCCCAGCAGCTGAAACTCATTCGTTCCGACGAGTGGCTCGCACCCTTCGAGCCCGCCATCGCAGGACGCCACCAGAACGTCCTCAACAAGATGAACGAGCTGACGGGCGGCGGCAAACAGAAAATCAGCGAGTTTGCTACAGGATATCTCTACTACGGCCTTCACTACGAGGACAAGAAATGGATCCTCCGCGAGTGGGCTCCCAACGCCACGGCTATCTACGTCGTCGGCGACTTCAACAACTGGCAGGAGGAGAACGCCTATGCCATGAAGCGCCTCTCCAAGACGGGCGGCGACTGGGAACTCAAGCTCCCGGGCAAGGCCATCAAGCACGGCCAGCTCTTCAAACTCTCTATCCATTGGGAAGGCGGTCAGGGCGAGCGCATTCCCGCATGGGCTACGCGCGTCGTGCAGGACGATAACACCAAGCTCTTCGCCGCTCAGGCATGGGCTCCCGCACAGCCCTACGTGTGGAAGACCTCGAAGTTCAAACCCAACACCTCGCCGCTGCTCATCTACGAGTGCCATATCGGCATGGCGCAGGACAAGGAGGGCGTAGGCACTTATCGTGAGTTTCGCGAGCTGGTGCTGCCCCGCATCATCAAGGGCGGCTACAACTGCATCCAGATCATGGCCATCCAGGAGCATCCTTACTACGGCAGCTTCGGCTACCATGTCAGCAGCTTCTTCGCTGCCAGCTCCCGCTTCGGTACCCCCGAGGAGCTGAAGGAGCTCATCGATGCCGCCCACGCCGCTGGCGTTGCCGTCATCATGGACATCGTGCACAGCCACGCCGTGAAGAATGAGAACGAGGGTCTCGGCAACTTCGCCGGCGACCCCAACCAGTACTTCTACCCCGGCGGCCGCCGCGAGCATCCCGCATGGGACAGCCTCTGCTTCGACTACGGCAAGAACGAGGTGCTTCACTTCCTGCTCTCCAACTGCAAGTACTGGCTCGAGGAATACCACTTCGACGGCTTCCGCTTCGACGGTGTCACCTCCATGCTCTACTACAGCCACGGCCTCGGCGATAACTTCACCGGCTACGGCGACTACTACAACGGCAACGAGGACGACAACGCCATCGCCTACCTGACGCTGGCCAACCTCGTCATCCACGAGGTTAACCCCAAGGCCATCACCATCGCCGAGGAGGTCTCCGGCATGCCCGGCCTCGCAGCTCCCTTCAAGGACGGCGGCTACGGCTTCGACTACCGCATGGCCATGAACATTCCCGACTACTGGATTAAGATCATCAAGGAACAGCGTGACGAAGACTGGAAGCCCAGCTCCATGTTCTGGGAGGTCAAGAACCGCCGTGCCGACGAGAAGACCATCAGCTACTGCGAGAGCCACGACCAGGCCCTCGTGGGCGACAAGACCATCATCTTCCGCCTCATCGATGCCGACATGTACTGGCACTTCAAGAAGGGCGACGAGAACTACAATGTGGAGCGCGGTATCGCCCTGCACAAGATGATACGCCTCCTGACCGCCAGCACCATCAACGGCGGCTACCTCAACTTCATGGGCAACGAGTTCGGTCATCCCGAATGGATTGACTTCCCCCGCGAGGGCAACGGCTGGAGCTACAAGTACGCCCGTCGCCAGTGGAACCTCGTCGATAACCACGATCTCTGCTACCACTACCTCGGCGACTTCGACCAGAAGATGCTCAAGGTGCTGAAGATGCAGAAGGACATCCAGAAGACACCCGTCACCGAGATCTGGCACAACGACGGCGACCAAGTGCTGGCCTTCCAGCGCGGCGACCTGCTCTTCGTCTTCAACTTCAGCTACAACCGCAGCTACACTGGTTACGGCTTCATGGTTCGTCAGGGAACCTACAACATCCTGCTGAACACCGATGACGTGGCCTTCGGCGGTCACGGCCTCAACGACGACAGCATTCACCACCTGACCAACTACGACCCGCTGCTTGCCCGCGACAACAAGGGCTGGCTGAAGCTCTACCTGCCGGCACGCTCGGCCATCGTGCTCACGAGAGCCAAGGACGAGTAAAAATAATTAAGGGCTGTGCACATCGCACAGCCCTTTTTCTTTTTATTCTATCGTTGAGAATATTCGGTGCTCGCCGACGGAGTCGTAGATGAAGAACACCTGCAGCTCCGGGTGGCGCTGCAAGACCGCTTTTGCTCGCTCGACACCCATCACCATGAACGAGGTGGCGAAAGCATCTGCCTCAGCACACGTGGGTGCCAGCACCGTGGCCGACAGCAGCGAGTGCTGCACGGGGTAGCCCGTGGCCGGGTCTATGGTGTGTGCCACGCGGCGGCCGTCCTCGGTGACGTAGAAATTCCTGTAGTTGCCGCTCGTGGCCAGCGCCCTGTCCTCCAGCGACAGCACCGTTTCCAGCTCGTTGCTCGTGCTCTCGGGGTCGTCGATGGGTTTGTTGACACCCACGCGCCACGCATCGCCCTTGGGGTTCACGCCACTCACGACCACCTCGCCGCCAATCTCCACCATGAAATTCTCGATGCCATGGCTGCGCAGCACGTCCGCCACGACATCCACGCCGAAGCCCTTGGCCACGGCCGAGCAGTCCATGATGATGCGCGGGTCGTCCTTCGCGATGCGGTCGTCGGCCGTCAGCGTCAGCCGCTGCCAGCCCACCAGCGCGCGCAGGCTATCTACGGCGGCGCTGTCGGGCAGCGCGCCGTTCTTAAAGCCGAAGCCCCACGCGTTCACGAGCGGTGCCACCGTGATGTCGAAGGCGCCGTCAGTGGCCTCGCTCACCTGGCGGCTCAGCAGGAACACGCGCTTGAAAAGACTATCAACCTGCACGTCCTCGCCACGGTTCACGCGGCTCAGGATGCTCTGCGCGTTGAACATCGACAGACTACCGTCCACGCGCTTCAGCGCTGTATCGACTTCCGCCTGCAGGTCGTCGCGCGACTGATAAGTCAGGTGGTAGAACGTACCGAACACGGCGCCCTCGTTGTGCTGGTAGGGTGCCGGCTCGTTCCTGCGCGTGATGATGAGATAGGTGGCGATGCAGAACAGCAGCAGCACCGGCAGATGCCAGCGGCGCCACTGCGACCGCGGCTTGTCCTGCGGCGTCAGCGGCTCAAACTTCGTCCGCTGCCCGTCCTGTTCATCCTCAGGCAGCTGTATGTTATGTATTGGGTTCAGTGGGTCGGTCATTGTTTTATAGAGTTTAAGGAGTTTAAGGGTTCAAGAAGTTCAAGAGTTTAAGGGTTCAAGGGGGCCTTAAAGTTCTACCAGAACTTTGAACGTGCCACCCCAGCCACTCGTGTCGTTCTTGCCGTAGCCCGGGATGAGCCAGGGTGGGCCCACCTCGTCGGTCTTCTGCGTAAAGCGGAATTTAATACGCGCATCCCAGCCCAGACGTATCATCTTCCACAGCCGCATCTCCAGCCCGAAGACAACCTCGCCCCAGTGTGCCGCGCCGTGCAGACTCTCGTAGTCGAAAGGCCGCGACTCCTTCCACACGAGATCCGTGAGTGGAGTGGGGGAGGTCAGGTCGTAGTTGAAGAACGAGAAGCCGTAGCGCAGGCCGAAGAACATGCGGTTGCCGTTATGCTTCTTGTTGATGTTGTAGTCCATGCCCACGCGGAAGTAAGGCGCGCGTACATTATATTGATAGTCCTGGTCGTTGCCCGAGTGGTCCGCTTCGCCCAGACCCAACTCAAGGATGGGGAAGTATTTGTCCTTCAGGTTCACGCGCGCCAGCACCTCCAGCATCGCCCAGTCCGCGCCTGCCGCCTTCATGACCCAGCCTACGAGGTCTGCGCCCACGGCCACGCCCTGCAGCAATCGCTGCTCGCGCGGCTTCCGCTCCTTCTTGGGCAGCGTGACGGTGATGCTGTCGCCGCTCACCTCCACACTCAGCGTGTCCTGAGCCACAGCCCCAGAACACCAGCACAGCAGCGCCGCCATCAGCAGCACGCTATTCCTCAGCCGTGCGGAAATAGATCTGTAGGTTCTCCTGGGTATCGTAGTTGATGTCGGCATTGTTGATATACACGGAATCTATGAGATGATGCGTGGAATACACCTGCGTGATGGTGTGCCACATATGTGCCGGACACGACACATCTTCTATATGCCCGATGTTCCGCTTGACCATATACACCGTGTCGCGCGCCTCGCCGTCGGGCCCTTTGATCTTGAACTCCAGCGAGTCCACGTCGCCGTAGTAGCTCACCGGCAGCGTCACGCTGCTCTTGTTCACCTGGCGGTTCACCAGCACCGAGTCGATGCCCAGCGCCGTCACCGTCAGCGTGTCGCTCACCGAGATGGACGACCCCTCGGAGTAGAACCCATACTGGCACACCACCTTCGTGTCCAGCAAGCAGTTGAACGTATCACAGCTCGCCAGATTGAAGATGAGAAGACATAGAAAGACCCACCCCCAACCCCTCCCGTGAGGGAGGGGAGCTAGCTGGCGCGTGGGTTCTATATCTTTAATCATATTAGGAGAAATATCTAATAGAAATAAAGGATTCAAAAGGACTGAAACTCCCCTCCCTCACGGGAGGGGGCGGAGGTGGGTCTTCTATATCTCCTTCTCCACCTGATAGTCGTTGCGCATCTGCGAGCTGCGGCTGATGAGGTCGCCCAGGGCGCCCGCCACGAACAGTTGCGTGCCCAGGATCATCATCGTCAGCGAGATGTAGAAGTACGGCGAGTCCGTAACAAGGCGTGCCGGGATTCCGTTGGCCAGCGCGATGAGTTTGTTGGCGCCCACCACGATGACCGCCACGAAACCGATGAAGAACATCAGCGTGCCCAGCAGACCGAACATGTGCATCGGCTTCAGCCCGAAGCGGCTCAGGAACCACAGCGACAGCAAGTCCAGATAGCCGTTCACGAAGCGGTCCAGTCCGAACTTCGTCTTGCCGTACTTGCGTGCCTGGTGGTGTACCACCTTCTCGCCGATTTTGTCGAAGCCCGCGTTCTTGGCCAGATAAGGAATATAGCGGTGCATCTCGCCGTACACCTCGATGTTCTTCACCACGTCGCGGCGGTATGCCTTCAGTCCGCAGTTGAAGTCGTGCAGGTTTTTGATGCCGCTCACGGCACGCGCCGTAGCGTTGAAGAGCTTTGTCGGTATCGTCTTCGACAGCGGGTCGTAGCGCTTCTGCTTGTAGCCACTCACCAGGTCGTAGCCGTCCTCCACAATCATGC
>CAMVUB010000045.1 GCA_947170495.1 uncultured Prevotellaceae bacterium | reverse complement strand
CCCCAGGGCGGTGCCGTGAGATGGCTCTGCAATCCCAATAATCCGACAGGCGAGATCCGCACGGAAGATGCCATCAAGCAACTCTCCCGTCGCCACCACTGGCTCGTCATTGATCAGTCGTACGAGGATTGCACCTCCTACCCTATGCTGACACCCCGCGAGGCGATAGAGATGCAGAACGTCATCCAGATACACTCGATGACAAAACGTTTTGGCATCCCAGGCTTGCGGCTGGGGTATATCACAGCTCCCGCCGCCGTGATAACGCGTTTGCGGGCGAACGCTCGTCCCTGGGCGGTCAACGCGCTGGCGATAGAAGCGGGGCTGTGGCTGCTGGCACATCCGAATCCCTATGAGCAAACGATGATGAGTGACTTGCTGGTCGAAACGCAAATCCTGGCCAACAGGCTACGCAGGATCTTTGGCATTCACGTCTATCCCACAGCCACCAACTTCATGCTCTGTTCTATCAGTCAGGGCTCAGCAGCAGAGCTGAAGGAGTATCTGGTCAAGAACCACGGGTTCCTGATTCGCGACGCCTCCAACTTCGAAGGCCTTAAGGATTGTCATTTCCGCATAGCCACTCAATATCCTGACTACAACAAAGAGTTGGTGGAAGCGATTCGCGCATTTCTACAAACCAGACAACAGAAAGCATAGACTGCAAGCATGGAAGAACAGTTCTCCTTTCTCCTTCTTCATTCTTCACTCGCAGCCTTGCTGCTGGGCTGGCTGCTCGACCTCCTGTTGGGCGACCCGGCTTGGCTGCCGCATCCCATCGTGTGGTTTGGCAAGGCTATCGCAGCCTGCGAGCATCGCCTGAACAAAGGCGCGCACCGCAAGCTGAAGGGTGCCCTCACCGCCATCAGCCTCATTCTGCTCGTCTTCGCCCTCACCTGGCTCATCCGTCACCTCCTCTCAACTCTCAACTTCCAATTTTCAATTTTCAATTTTCAATTTTCAATTTTATTCGACGCAGTCATCATCTTCTACTGCCTCGCTGGCACCACCCTCATTCGCGAGGTGCGAGCCGTGTTCCTCGCCCTCGACCGCTCCTTGGATGAAGGACGCAAGCAGGTAGCCCGCATCGTAGGACGCGACACCTCGGAGCTCTCGGCGCAGGAGGTGCGGACGGCAGCCCTGGAGACCCTGGCCGAGAACCTCAGCGACGGCGTCATTGCTCCCCTCTTCTGGTTCGCGCTGCTCGGCACCCCCGGGATGCTGGCCTACAAGATGGTCAATACACTAGATTCCATGATTGGCTACAAGACAGCGCGTTACAAGGACTTCGGCTGCTGGGCGGCACACATCGATGACATCGCCAACTACCTCCCCGCCCGCCTTACAGCTTTGCTGATGGTGCTGCCATACGCCCTTTTCAATTTTCAATTTTCAATTTTCAATTTCGTCCGTGTCAACGGACGTCATCACGCCTCCCCCAACAGCGGCTACCCAGAGGCGGCGTTGGCCGGCATCCTCGGCTGTCGCTTCGGCGGCCCGCATTATTACTTCGGGGAACTCTTCGACAAACCGTTCATTGGCGACAACGAGCGCGCGCTCACTACGGCCGACATGAAAACTGCCGTCCGGGTGAACCGAACGGCAGAGGTATTGATGATTCTGTTGGTTTGCGCCTGGCTGGTGGTCAGAAGTATTTGGTGATCTTCGCGTTCTCGAAGTTGTTCATTTCGTTCATCATCCGAACAGCTGAATCCACGATGGGGAAGGCGCAGAGGGCTCCCGTGCCCTCACCTAACCTCATATTCAGTCGGAGAAGTGGCTTGGCATTCATGGCGTTGAGCATCAGGTGATGACCACCCTCGTCGCCGCAGTGCCCGAAGATAGCGTAGTCGCGGACGGCGGGGCAGAGCTGCTGCGCCGCCAGCATGCAAGCCGTCATGATAAAGCCATCGACGAGAATCACCATTCGCAACTCTGCAGCCCTCAACATCGCACCGATGGCAGCCGCCATCTCAAAGCCCACGAAATAACGGATGGTGTCAGCAGCGGTGAAGCCTTCGCTGACAGCGCGGTAGTGCTCCACAGCCTGAGAAAGCACGTTTAGTTTATGACTAATGCCAGCAGCGTCAAGACCACTGCCAGCCCCCACACACTGCGGCAGGGGGATTCCGAGGAGCAGGTGCATCAGCACACTCGACGGCGAGGTATTTCCAATCCCCATCTCACCCAGACACAGGACGTTGCTGCCCTCGGCATAGCAGGCATCCACCTGCTCGCGACCCACGGTCAGCGCCCTCTCCCACTCCTCTGCCGTCATCGCCGGTTCATACAAGAAGTTCTTCGTCCCCCGCGCTATCTTTCGATCCAAGAACACAACACTCCCCTCGCCCTTTGGAGAGGGGTCGGGGGTGAGGCTATAATCTACCCCCACATCTACGATGCGCAGCTTAAAGCCATGCTGGCGACAGAACATATTTACCCCACCGCCGCCACGCGTGTAGTTGATCATCTGCTGCCACGTTACCTCACGCGGCGACAGTGACACACCCTCACGCTCGATGCCGTGGTCGCCACCGAAGAGAATATGAGCAGGCTGGCGCAACACGGGCGTCAACGTCTGCTGAATCAGACACACCTGCATCGCCAATTCCTCCAAGCGCCCCAGCGAGCCCTTGGGTTTGTTCAGGTTGTCAATCTTCTGCTGAATAGCCGCCTGCAACGCTCTATCTACAGGTTGTATATTAAACTCTTTCATTTGATTTGAAGTGGTAATCCGGACACCATGAGAATAACTTCGTCAGCCTTGGAGGCGATGTATTGGTTCATCCACCCTTGCAGGTCCACAAAGCGACGCTGCAGGGCATTCTCCGAGACGCCACCCCATCCGATTTCGTTGGTCACGAAGATGAAGGTAGCCTCATACTGTGTGAAAGCATCAAACTCACGCTTGGCCTCGCTGAGAATCCTGTCAACATCTATACTCCCCTCGCCCTTTGGAGAGGGGTCGGGGGTGAGGCCTAAAAAGTTCGTAAGCCACAGCGTCACACAATCCACAAGTACAACACGTCCGCTGACATCGTGGCGGCTGAGCGTGCGCTCTTCCTCGATGTTTGTCCACTGCGGGCCACGCCGCTCCTGGTGGCGACGCACACGCTCACGGAACTCCTCATCCCAGATGTGAGCCGTAGCCATATACACAGGATGCTCGCTGAGTTGCAATGCCAGCTCCTCAGCCTTCGCGCTCTTCCCCGAGCGCTGTCCCCCAGTGATGAGAATAATCTTTTTCAATCTTTCAATGTTTCAATTCTTCAATCATTCAATTTTCAATCCTCAATATCACCAAACCATTTCAGCGACGATGACCAACAACGTGGAGAGCTCCACGAGCAGACACACAGCGCCGCAGCAGTCGCCCGTATAACCCCGCAGCCGCCGCCAGATATACAGGCTGAGCGCCACCATCACCAGCGAAGGCACAATCAGTAGCCAACCCCAATAGATGTTCGTCACCCAGATGAAGACACCCATCGGCAGCAGGCCTTGGATCAGGAGGCTGACACCCGCCCACCAGCTCATCTTGCGATAGACGACCTTCGCCTTAGCCTCCTCTTCGCGCCGTGCATAAGGCATCACCACCACGAGGGGTGCCGTCAGCATCTTCGCATACGGGTCTGCAGCCCAGATGGCGCAAGCCGCCACGATGGGATTCAGCGAGAAGAGCGCGGCAGCGAGCATGAGTTCGTAAAGGATCAGCCCCAGCACACCATAGGTGCCGATGTGCGAATCCTTCATGATCGTCAGTATGCGCGTGCGGTCGCCAGCGCCCCCGCCGAAGCCATCCAGGAAGTCGGCCAAGCCGTCCTCGTGCAGGGCGCCCGTCAGCAGCAGCCTCGCCACGATGGCCAGTAGCACCGCCAGCGCATACGGCAGATACTGCGTACCCAGCCACAGCGTGACAGCCGCCACGCCGCCCGTCAGCCAGCCCGTCAGCGGCCAGTGCTCGACCACCGTGCGGTAGCACGCCTGCGGCGGCTCGTGCAGTCGCCAGAAGGGCAGCCGCGTGAAGAAGATGAAGGCAGCCCACACGCGGTCATACCAATGCGTTCGTTCCATATTCGCTTCCATCGTTCGGATTTTGGACGCAAAAGTACGAATAAAAGAGGACAAATCTCATGCAAGGGAGCTGTTTTTTCACTTTTCATTCCCTCATTTTTCACTTATTCACTAACTTTGCACCCGCAAAACATAGAAAACAGGAATCATCATGAAGGTTTTTGTATGGATCACGGCCGCGATGCTTCTGCTGGCATCCTGCAGCGGCCCCAAGGGTCGCGAGGCAGCTGTTGCCAACGGCTCCGCAGCTGACACTACCGTCACCGTCGAGGTGAAATATGCCACCGAGTTCACCGTGCGCGACTCCGCCGGCATCCGCCTCGTCGATATCGGCCCTCGCCATCACTTCGCCCTCCTCCCCACCTCTGTTACAGTTCCCGAGGGTTCCTCAGTTACGGTTCCCGAGGGTTCTCCCAAGGGCTATCTCCCAATCCATGTCCCCATCCACCGCGCCCTCTGCATGACCGCCCTGCAGCTCTCCAACTTCACCATCCTCGATGCCCACGACTTCATCAGTGGCATCACAGGAACCAAGAACCTCTTCAACGAGGACATCCGCCGCCGCGTGGAGGACGGCCGCATCGTGAAGATTGGTATGGAAGGCAACTTCGACACGGAGATGGTGCTGGCCGCCAACCCCGACGTCATCTTCATCTCCCCCTCCAAGCGCGGCGGCTACGATGCTATCAAGGAAACGGGCATCACCCTCGTGCCGCATCTCGGCTACAAGGAGCTCGACCCGCTGGGACAGGCCGAATGGATCAAGCTCGTGGGCCTGTTCATCGGCAAGGAAGCCGAGGCCAACGCCATCTTCGCAAGCATCGAGGAGCGGTATAACAGTTTAAAGTTGAAGGTTGAGAGTTTAGAGGGGGAGCGCCCCACCATCATCAGCGGCGAGATGCACTACGGCTCGTGGCACGCCGTGGGCGGTAAGAACTACCTCGCACAGATCTTCCGCGATGCCGGTGCCGACTATGTCATCCACGACGACGAGACCTCGGGCGAGAACCTGGAGTTCGAGAAGGCCTACGCCCTCGCCGCCAACGCCGACTACTGGCGCATCCTCAACAGCTACCCAGGCGACTTCTCCTACGAAGCGCTGCGCGCCTCGGAGCCTCGCAACGAGCTTTTCAAGGCCTTCCGCGAGCACAAGGTCATCTACTGCAATATGCGCAAGACACCCTACTACGAGATTGCACCCGTGCAACCCGATGTGCTCCTTAAGGATCTCGTCGCCATCCTGCACCCCGAGCTTGTGGAGTCTGACTATCAACCCACCTTCTACCGACTCTTAGCCCCCTAATGAAAAGAACCGCACTATACATCCTGCTCCTCGCCGTCAGCATCGTCGTTCTGCTCGTCGTGAACCTGCTGCTGGGTTCCGTGAAGATTCCTGCCGCAGATGTCTGTCGCATCCTCTTAGGTATAGACTCCCCTCCCTCCACGGGAGGGGCCGGGGGTGGGTCTTCCGAGATCTGGCGCAACATCATCTTCAGCAGCCGCCTACCGCAAGCCCTCACGGCCATCGTGGCCGGTGCCGGTCTGGCTGTCAGCGGCCTGCAGATGCAGACCGTCTTCCGCAACCCCTTGGCAGGCCCCTCCGTGCTGGGTATCAGCAACGGCTCCGCGCTCGGCGTGGCCTTCGTGGTGCTGTTGTCGGGCAAGCTGGGCGGCGTAGCCCTCTCGCGTCTGGGCTATCTCGGTGATGCCGCCATGAGCGTGGCCGCCATCATCGGTGCCTTGGCTGTGATGCTGTTGATCCTGTGGGTGTCGCAGAAGGTGAAGGGCAATGTCACCCTGTTAATCATTGGTGTCATGATTGGCTATCTCGCCAACGCCATCATCGGCGTGCTGAAGTTCCTGGCCCCCGAGGAGGATGTGAAGTCGTTTGTCGTGTGGGGCCTTGGCTCCTTTGCGCGCGTCAGCGGCGATGAGATGATGCTGTTCATCGGTCTGATGTGTGTCCTGCTTCCCCTCACCTATCTCCTGGTGAAGCCTATGAACCTGCTACTGTTGGGCGACCGCTATGCCGCCAACCTCGGCCTCAACATTCGTCGTAGTCGCATGCTCGTCATCATCTCCTCGGGCGTCCTCGTGGCCATCGTCACGGCCTACTGCGGCCCTATCATGTTCATCGGTCTGGCCGTGCCACATCTCGCACGCGTCCTCTTCCGCACCTCCGACCACCGCATCCTCATGCCGGCCACAGCCCTCTGCGGCTCCGTCCTCGCCCTCGTATGCAATATCATCGCCCGCATGCCGGGCTTCGAGGGGGCACTACCCGTAAATTCCGTGACTGCCCTCGTGGGCGCTCCCGTCATCGCGATGGTGCTCTTCCACAAGCGCAAGGACGACATCGAAGAATAACTCCACTACGACAAAGCCTCGTAGATGCGGCCGTCATCATCCATCAACAGGATGGTCAGCTGGCCATTTGGCAGAAGGGGCTTACAATGGGCGTAGCAACGACGGATAACGACATCAGCGAAGCGAGGCATCAACGCCGACGGTATCAGCTTCCACAACTCACGCGCCAACGTAAAGGACGGCGCCTGCACAGCTTCGACGACACTCTCCGGACACGCCGCCTCGCGCAACAGCTGCACGATAAACCCC
The DNA here is from genome assembly GCA_947170495.1 of uncultured Prevotellaceae bacterium. Classification (GTDB taxonomy): domain Bacteria; phylum Bacteroidota; class Bacteroidia; order Bacteroidales; family Bacteroidaceae; genus Physcousia. The sequence goes on along the minus strand of CAMVUB010000045.1, from coordinate 9,212 downwards.
TTGTCCATCACCACCTTCTTGCTGTGCGTGTCCAAATGCCCATCAGCCAGCTTCACTGCCTTCCCCAACATCACGCCCAGCGTGACGCGCTTGATGCCCAGCTCATTGGCTATCCTCAGCGTCTCGCCGATATAATTGCCGTACTCCACAAACGCCTGACGCGGCAGGTCGGGATAGCGTGCCTTCAGGAACCCTTCGCTCTTCGCGCCGCTGTTGATAACGATGCGGTCCGTGCCGCTGGCCTGCGCCACTTCCACACATTTACGGATGCTGTCGATGAAAGCCTCCTCCGAGAAGGGTTTCACAATGCCCGACACGCCAATGATGCTGATGCCGCCCTCGATACCCAAGCGCGGATTGAACGTCCGCCGCGCAATCTCTTCGCCCTGCGGCACAGAAATGGTCACTTTCCATTGTCCACTGTCAACTGTCAACGGTTCCAAGTTCCTCCTTATCATCTCGCGCGGCCCTTTGTTGATGGCAGGCTCGCCCACGGGGTAGTCGAAGCCCGGCAGCGTAAATCTGCCGACCCCTTCACCGCCGCATATCTTAAATTGAGCCGCGTGCTCCACCTTTGCCCTCACTTCAATTCCATTCGTCACATCGGGGTCATCACCCGCCTCTTTTATACAATAGGCATATCCGTCGCCATACCCAACGGGAACAGCTATCGTCTCGCCGTTGGGCAACACCACCGGCACCTCCTCGGGCGTTTCGCCTTTCGTCAGCCGCATCACCGCCGCAATCGCCGCCGCCGTAGCACACGTCCCCGTAGTCAGTCCGCTATGCAGCGGGAAGAACTCCGGCAACATCTTCTCCACCGCCCGCCGCAAACCATAAGGGCCGTTGACAATGGAGAATCGATTGTCCATTGTCAACGGCCTCTTAATCGCTATCACTCTCATGCCCTTGGCTCGGGCGGCATTCACCTTTTCTGTGAAGCCGCCGCTCTCACCGCTCTCCTTGAGTAGGATGGCATCAGCGTCAACGGGTATATCGTTAGCATCTTCGTAGAAACAAAGCTGACTGTCCTCAGCACCTTGCGTCTTCGCCAGCGCTATTGACGACTCGCGGTCTAAGATCCGATAGACGACCTTGACACCCTTTGTTTCAAGCCATTTCAGCTTGCTGATGCTCTGCACGCCCGTGGTGGCCAGCAGCGAACGTATATCTGTAGGGACCTGCGCGTAGTCGTCAATCCATGTGATATCGGGATCGCGCGGAGGATAGATTCTTTCGTAACGGACAACGGGAATGCCCTGTGCTGCCGCCACCTCCAGGATGGTTGAATGCAACGTAGCAGCAAAGGGATGGGCAGCATCGATGATGAGTCGGATGTCATGCTCACGGCAGAAGTCGCGCATCGCCTCAGCATCCAGGGCTCCGTCAATGCGCAGCCCATGGTGCAGCGTGAGCTCCTGCTCACCTGTCTTCGTGCTGTAGAAGTAGGCCTTGCCCGCCTCTTCCAGCACCTCCACAGCCTTACGCCCTTCCGTCGTTCCACCAAATACCAGCAACACGTATTAATTTGACGATTTTACAATTTTACAATTTTACGATTTACAACCCATTCCCATCTCCTCGCACACCCTTTTTTGTTCCCCCCCTCCCTTTAGTTCCCCTCGCCCTTTGGAGAGGGGTTAGGGGTGAGGTCGGGGTTAGGGGTGAGGTCAGGGGGTGAAGTCCTCTCCCTTGCGGAATAGGTGTGTGAAATGCTTGTTATAGAGTTCCGAGAGGCCGTTGCGGTTGTCGATGGCCTCGCCCACGACGAGCATCGTGGTGAGCGTGAGGTGGTTGTCGTGCACCATCTTCGCCAGGTCCTTCAGCACGCCGCGATAGATCTTCTGGTCGGGCCATGTCAGATGGTAGCAGGCCGCCACAGGCGTGTCCTCGGGGTATTCCCGCAACAACTCACGCTGCACGTCATCTACGATGGCGGCCGACAGGAAGATGCACATCGTCGATTGGCTCTTCGCCAGCAGGTGCAGCTGCTCCTTCTCGGGCATCGGTGTGCGGCCCTCGCCACGTGTCAGGATGATGGTCTGTGTACGCTCGGGGATCGTGAACTGACTGCGCAGCTCTGCCGCCGCAGCCAGGAAGCTGCTGATGCCGGGCGTGATATGGTAGCGCATCCCCTCCTTGTCGAAGAAAGCCATCTGCTCCTGAATAGCGCCGAAGATGCAGGGGTCACCCGTGTGCAGACGCACAATGAAATGCCCTTTGTCGTAGTGCTCCTTCATCAGCGCGCACTGCTCTTCGAGATTCATGTCTGCCGAGCTGCGCACCACAGCGCCCGCCTTATGGCACTCCGTCAGTGCCTTGGGCACCAGCGAACCCGCATACAGAATCAGGTCTGCCTTCTCCAGCATCTTACGCCCCCTGACAGAGACGAGGTCCGGGTCGCCAGGGCCGGCACCGACAATCTCAATGAAACCGTCCTGAAGGTAATTACTCCCCTCCCTACAAGGGAGGGGCTGGGGGGTGGGTCTTCTAATCGCCAGCGCTGCCGTCCAGTTCTTGCCCTTCATCTTAGGCACAATCAGCTCACCGCCGCCGGAACCCAGGATGGCCGCAGCCTCGCAGACACTGGGCGTGCCCACGTGCTTCGCCACCGTGTCGCTGGGATTCGGCACCTCCACTGCAGCCAGCTGTTCTGCCGTGAAGAACTCCACCGTGATGTCTTTCTCCTCTTCCAGCACCCGGATGAAAGGCTCGTCGCGCTTCACATCGATGGTGCAGTAGCGCAGCGCACAGGGCAGTACGCCGCGCTCCGTGAGAGCGCGGTTCATCTGGTCGTAGATATCCTCGTAGTCCTTAGGATGATGTGCCAGACCGAAGCCCATCACACCCACGAAAGGAATATAGTGAACACACAACACACCCTCAGGCGCCGTGCGTTCGTAGGGCGACACGATGATCAGCAGCTTGTAGTTTCCAGAGGCAGCCTCGCGGATATCGTTGATGACGGTCACATGCTCTGGCAATGTGGCCTCCATGTAGTCTGTACCTTCATCGCGGGCTTCGATGAGCAACGCCGTAGGCTCGCGGTTCACGAAAGCGATAACGCTTTCATTCATGTCATTGGGGTTGCCCACGAGGCCCCATCCGTAGCGTTCGGCCAGCGTGTCCAGCGCCCACATCCCTGCGTTGTCGCTCTGCGTGGTGATGACCTCATGAGCGTCAAGCAAGTCAGCCATCTCGTGCGTCAAGGCGTTGGCGCCGCCCACATGACCGCTCAGCACAGACACCACATTCTTTCCCATGCTGTCGATGCACACCACCGCCGGGTCGGTGTGCTTGTCCTCGATATAAGGTGCAATCGTGCGGACGCAGATGCCCATGGCACCTATGAACACGAAGGCATCATAGTCCTTCCAACGTTTGCCAACGTCATCACGCGAGATGACGTCGGCGTGGTATGCCGCCTGCAGCTGACGAGCTATCTCACCGCCCGCTGCGCTAATCTGTATAACTGCTATCATTCTTTACGTTCCTGTTATGCGCTGCAAAATTAAAGACTTTCTCCCTTCCATCCAAATTTTTTCTGTTTTCTTGCGGTCCGCTCCTCATAAAAATGCTATCCATCCGTCATTTTTCTCTTCTTAAATTTGGCCACCACCGATAATAGCACTATTTTTGAAGCGGAAAAGTCTAATTAACACATCTATTAACCCTCAAAATCGTAGCAAACATGAAAAAGTATCTTGCTGAAATGGTAGGCACTTTCGTGCTGACATTGCTTGGTTGCGGCACGGCCGTGAGTCTCGGTTGCGGCATCGACACCGCTTCGGTCGTGGGCACAGCCATCGCCTTCGGTCTCTGCGTCATCGCCATGGCCTACACCATCGGCGGCATCAGCGGCTGCCACATCAATCCCGCCATCACCCTGGGCGTCCTCCTCAACGGCGGCATCTCTGCCAAGGACGCGTGCGGTTACATCTGTGGACAGGTCATCGGTGCCATCCTCGCAGCTGCTGTCCTCTACGGCATTGTCAGTATGGATCCCGCCATCGTCATCACCACGGCTACGGGTGCCAACGCCTGCACCTACGGTGCCGTCAACGGCTTGATTGTTGAGATTGTGCTGACGTACATCTTCGTTCTCGTCGTCCTCGGCGCCACCTCGAAGACCAATGGTGCTACCAACAACTTCGCAGGTCTGGCCATCGGCCTCTCCCTCATCCTGATTCATCTGGTCGGCATCCATTATACCGGCACGAGCGTGAATCCCGCCCGCAGCATCGGTCCCGCCCTGTTCGAGGGTGGTCAGGCTCTCGCTGACCTCTGGGTCTTCATCGTAGGTCCCTTCGTCGGTGCTGCCCTTGCCGCCGGCTGCTGGAAGATGATCTCCTGCGACGAGAAGTAAGCCTTTTCATTCATCTACATCTTATCGGTTTTCCCATGCGTGGGAAAGCCGATAAGTTTTTTATGCCTCCTTCACGGTCGAACTCATCAAGCGAGATGAGCCTTGAGGATGACAATAGGATGATGGTCATCGATGACCACGCGCATGGGCGGCTCCTGCCGGAGGCCCAGCTCGCGACACGCCTCATCCCACAGCTGGTGGCTGCTGGGGCGATGGTTCGTCATCTCCTCCACAACGGGCGTGGTGACGCTGTTCATCACGATGACACCGCCGGGCGCCATCACCCTCACCACCTTCGCCATCATCTCCTTCAGCTTACCCCCATGCCCGCCGATAAACACCGCATCACAGATTTTGCATGTTGCGACATCGCAACATGCAAAATCTGTGATATGCACTTCTATTCCCATCGCTCCGTGGCGACGCATATTCTCATGGATGATGCCCTCGCACTCTGGACGGATCTCGAAAGCCTCGATATGCAGATGCGGAAACAGCAGGCGCGCCTCAATGCTCACGCTGCCCGTGCACGCTCCGATGTCCCAAAACACCTTCTTTGTGGGCAACTCCAACGCCTGCAGCGTCAACAGCCGTATCGGCATCTTCGTAATCATCTTCTCGCGCCCGTCCAGTAAAGCGAAAGAACTGTCGGGGAGGCCAAAAAAAGACCCCTCTAAATCTCCCCGTAAGGGGAGACTTTCATTCCTGCTTGCCATCTCTGCGCCAGCCTCTCCCCTCCCTCCACGGGAGGGGGTGGGGGTGGGTCTTAATATCACGCAGTTCGGCATCGCTAACTCTTTCCCTGCCGCCTCTTCCAGCGTCAAGGTCGTCACGCGCTCCTTCTCGGGATTGCCGAGATGTTCACCCACGCACATATTATAATAGGTGTAGCCGTACTCCAGCATCCGCTGGGCAATGGCAGCCGGCGTGTGCTCCTTATCCGTCAGCACACCAATCTTCGGTGCCCGCTCTATCAGCGCACGGTCGAACTCCTGCCACGGGCGCCCCGTCAGCGAGACGATGCGCATATCGTGGTACGGCATCACCAGCCTGTGCGCCAGCATCTGCAGCGAGTTGAACGTGGGGAACACCTTCAGGTCCGCCTCTGGGAACTCACGCCGCAGAGTGTTCGCGAAGCCGAAGAACAACGGGTCGCCCGAGGCAAACACAACTATCTCTGCGCCAGCCTCCCCTCCCTCACGGGAGGGGTGCCCAACGGGTGGGGTGGGTCTTCTGTACATTTCAAAAACCCTCTCCAGCGGCACCGTGATATCTATCCACTCCGCTCCCTCGGGCAGCAACGGTGCCACAATCTCGTGGTGGCGCTTGCCACCCGAGAACACCTTTCCTTCCTTGATGACCTCCATCACCTCCGGCGGAAACCAGGGGCGTGGCGCGTCTGTAATCCCTATGACGATAAACCGTAAGTGACTCATGGGTTTGATGATAATGATAATTGAATGGCGATGCGCAGGATATTGCCGTCGATGCAAAAGTAAGACAAAATCTTCTGTCGGCAAAATATTTTCGCCGAAAACACTACGAACACTATGCAATTCCCCATCTCCCCACTCCCACCCGCCAACCGCCAAAAGCCAAAAGCCAACGCTCAAGACTCTGCTCGTCACTTGCGACGCTTCGCTCTGCGAAGAACGGTCAATAGATTATTCCATCATGATGGATTGATTGTGCCATCATGATGGATTAATGAAAAGAGCATGGTGCTTAGGGCTGCGCGCCACAAAGTCCTCCCTCGCACACGCTATCTGTCGTCTGCGTAGTGTTCGTAGTGTTTTCCGCAAAAGTTTTTTCTAACCCCGCACGCAAGACACTACTAGTCCCTCGCCTTACCCTCTATAGAGGGTGCGCGCAGACACCGTAGAGGGTAAGCTTAGAGACCATAGAGGGGTAACGCAGCAGGCTGCATCGTGCGATGCAGCCTGCTGGATGAATCATTGTGCGGTGTGCGCATGAAATTTGTTAAGAAATCTTTAATTTTGTGCGTGTGGGAAAGGCTATTTCATCATGATTTTCCGAACTGTTCCATCGCTCATGCGGACAATGTTGACGCCATGCTGCATGCGTGGCTGTTTACGACCTGATGCATCATAGATGGCAACAATACTGGCAGCTTTCGGTGCCACTTCCACAGATTCGACGGGCGTGAGGTCCTCACCAATGGTAAATGTCTGTTGTTCGCCATAGTAGGTCTCACCGTCGGAGGTTGTCATGAAGGCCACGTAATTGTAGGTTGTGTTGTAGTTCAATCCTTCCAAGCTCGTTTGCATGACCGTTCCCTTTGCCTCCACTTTCACGGCATCTGCAGGAACGGTTTGCGCCTTGGCGATTGCCCCTTCTCTGTGAGCTTTCACCTCAGCCGAGGCTGCCCAATACATGAATCCCTGTGCCGTCACATTCTCCGATCCACGTTGTGCATAGCCCCTCACTTGCGCTGTATTTCCTTCAACGCTATGTTCCGCATAGGTGTGAACAGTCGGTTCAAAGTATGAAGTGTTCGTCGGGTCAATGCCCATCCAACCGCTATAGTAACGATTTCCTGATGCAGACTCATAGAACGAGCGGAACTTCCAGAGGTAGTTGGTGTTCAGGTTGCGGATATATCCCTGTATCGTGCCATTAAACAGATAGGCTGTGGCGGAGTTCGACGGGAAATCATCTGTCCAATCCACGCGTCGCCACTCCACACCAACCTTCTCCGCATCATTCTGTATGTTTGATGTGGCCTCCACGACCACGTTGCCTTCGGTTACGACTTTCGGCTGCTGAGGTGTTAGCTCCAAAGCCGCGGTCTTCACCTTGACTTTATTAGGTACATTACATACGAACGGCTTGGCTTTGTTCTCCGCAATCGTAAGGCTGACAGTATATTCATGGTCCGGTTCGAGACCTGTCTGATAGAATGAGGTGGTCCCCACCGGCTGTCCGTCGAAATATAGCTGATAGGCATATTCTTCATAAAGATTAGTAAGATTGCATTTCATGGATGTTGCTGTGTTCTCTTGTATCTCTACACCCGGTGTAACCAACCGCTCGTGCGTTGTGATGTCGTAAGGCACATATCCATCAGCCCACAGACGCAGTAAGATGTCCGTTCCCTTCTTTACATAGATGGAACAAGCATCACAACCATCAAACACATTACTACCAATCGTGGTCAAGTTCTCCGGAATAGTAACAGAGGTTAAGCCCCTGCAACCAGAGAACGCATAACTGCCAATGGAGGTCACGGTTTGGGGAATGGTGAAAGAGGTCAGACCACGGCAACCAGAGAACGCGTAACTGCCAATCGAAGTTACGCTATTGGGGATGGTGACAGAAGTTAAGTTTTTGCAGTTGTAACATGCATAGCTGCCGATACTTCCTATTCCGTCGCCAAACACATACTCCATTACTTGTGGTCCAAAGAATCCTGACAAGGTTTGGGAACTTGAATAAGCCTTTGATGCGATAGCATTGCTATTTACTGTCACAGAGGTTAAACTGCTGCAACCTCCGAAAGCAGAACTACCAATTGATGTCACGCTACTGGGAATGGTGACAGAGGTCAGGCCGCTGCAACCAGAGAACGCATCACTTCCAATCGAGGTGACGCTGTTGGGGATGACCAAATCCGTTACTTCTTTTCCATCGATGCATAGCTTATGGGCATAAGACAAGGGATTGGACGTAGAATTGCTGAATTTAATATTACACAAACTTTCTACACTAGCAAACTCCGCCCTAGTTAGGCCACTGCAATCATAGAACGCATAACTGCCAATGGAGGTCACGCTGTTGGGAATAGTTACAGAGGTTAAGTTTTTGCAGTTGTAACATGCGTAGCTACCGATACTCTCCACTCCATCGCCAAACACATACTCCTTTACTTGCGTGCCAAATAGTGCAACTAATGTTCTGGAAGTATCGAATGTATTTGATGCTATCGTATTACTATAAATTGCAACAGACGTTAAGTCGGTGCAACCAGAGAACGCAGAGTTGCCAATCGAGATCACGCTACTGGGAATGGTGACAGAGGTCAGGCCGCTGCAACCGCCGAACGCACCTTCGCCTATCCAAGTCACACTATTGCCAATGGTGACAGAGGTCAGGCCACTGCAACCAGAGAACGCAGACCTGTCAATCGAAGTCACGCTGTTGGGGATGACCAAATCCTTTACTTCCTCACCATTAATATACAAATGATGGGCACAATTCAAGGGATTGGAAGCATAATTGCTGAATTTAATATTGCACAGACTTTCCACGCTGGCAAACTCCGCCTTGGTCAGACCACTGCATCCAGAGAACGCATTATCGCCAATACTGGTCACGCTGTTGGGGATAGTAACAGAGGTCAGGCCGCTGCAACCATTGAACGCAGACCAGCCAATCGAGGTCACGCTGTTGGGAATGGTGACAGAGGTCAAGCCACTGCAACCAGAGAATGCAGCACCGCCTATCGAGGTCACGCTGTTGGGGATGGTGACAGAGGTCAAGCTACTGCAACCCTTGAACGTAGAACTGCCAATCGAGGTCACGCTATTGGGAATGGTGACAGAGGTCAGGCCACTGCAACCTTCGAACGCAAAACTGCCAATCGAGGTCACGCTGTTAGGGATGGTGACAGAGGTCAGGCCGCTACATTTCCTGTATTTGCAAGTCATTTTATATCAACAACTTGCATGTTAAATGGTAGAAAAGTGATTACATAGATTCTATGGGTTTAAGAAAAGATGAATTTTTAACGTATTTAACTTTTGCAAACCACAAAAATTGTATGTATGTGCAATATTTTGCAAAACTTGACTACTAATCATCTTTGAGTTATATGCCGAACAACAAA
>CAMVUB010000044.1 GCA_947170495.1 uncultured Prevotellaceae bacterium | reverse complement strand
AGCAGTTCCTCACGTCGGGCGGCCACGCCCAGTGTCCAACCGTCGGCCAGCAGCAGTCTTGCCACCTCCCGACCGATGCCCGAACTGGCACCCACAATTATGGCTTTTTTGTTCATTGTCTTTTGCACGGGCTTTGCCCGTAGTTGAAGGTTTAATGTTTAATGTTTAATGTTTAAGGATTCACAGAAATACGCGGAAAGGAACGGAAATACACGGAAATCATAATTTGGATTAACACGAATAACCATAATTGCCATAATCTTTAATCTCTAATCTTTAATCTCTAATCTTTAATCTTTAATCTTTAATCTTTAATCTTTCTCGTCCCATGCCGCAGCCGTACCAGATGCCGTGGCCGCCGGTGATGTTGCCGTCCAAGGGGGTGGTGACGTTGAAGAGGAGGGAGAAGCCGAGCTCCTTGGAGTCGGCGTAGCCGCGCCAGTAGGCGTAGGTGGTGCTATCGACATGGAGCAGTGACACCTCGACATCGTCGCCCACGGAGTAGTAGGGGGTATAGGTCTCGTACTCGGTGATGAGGCCGCCGCGGCGCACGGACATGGTCACCTCGGGCTGGGGGAGGGTGACGTCGTCGATGAGTCCGAACATACAGATTTGCGGGTTCACGGGCTCGCCCTCCCGACGCGAGAAGAGGAGGTAGTAGTCGTGGGTGGCGGGGTGGTCGCAGAAGCGGATGAAGACCTGGCGCAGGGTGTCGCTGTCGGAGCAGGGACCGCTCCAGATGTCATCGATGGGCACAGAGGCGGGGATGGCGGTGGTGCCCTCGGCGTGGTGGTTGCGCCAATCCACGGTCAGGTGGTAGCGCTTGCCGGCTTCGCCGCGGATGGCGGCGGTGGTGAAGTAGTACGGGGGGAAGAAGTCGGGGTTGTAGGTGCCGGTGAGGTAGGTCGTGGTGCCGTCCTCAGTGGTGATGCCCACGCGCGCCCATTGTGCCACGTACTGCGCGAGGTCGTCGAGCTTGCTCTCCTCATCGGTGATGGGTAGCGTGCTGGTGACGAAGACGATGGGGTGGCCGCCCTCGGCAATCCAACCTTCCACGACGACTTCCTCGCGGCTCACCTCGATGTCGTTGCCGCTGCACGCGGTGACGAGGAGGACGCCGCAGAGGGCCGCCAGGAGGGTGGCGGCTTTCAGGGTGGTGGCTATCGTGCGCGTTCTTATTTCCATCGGAGGTAGTAGCTGAGGGAGGGGAGGATGGTGAGGACGGTGCCTTTGGCGCGATAGGCGAAGGTGCCGTCGTGGACGCGCAGACGGTAATAGAGCTCGTTGTTGGCCATGGTGGTGTTGTAGATGGAGAGGTTGAGGCCGTGCTCGAAGCGGGCGGTGCGACGGATATCGTAGTTCACGGACAGGTCCAAGCGCTGGTAGGGTTTCAGGCGGTGGGCATTGCGCCGGCCGTTCTGCACGAGGAGCGTGTGGTTGACCATGAAGAGATAGTCGGGGGCTGTGAAGGGTGTGCCGGAGCAGAAAACATAGGTGGCGGCGACGTTCCAGTGGTTGTTGATGCGCCAGTTGACGACGGCGTTGACCTCGTGGGGGCGGTCGTGGTTGGAGGGATAGGTGCCCGGGTAGCGCGCATCGGTGAAGCGGCGCATGGAGCGGCTGTAGGTGTAGGACACCCAGCCGGTGACGGGTCCCGTGCGCCGCATCAGGGTGATGCTGGCGCCGTAGTTGTAGCCGTCGCCGTGGAGGAGTGCGCGGCTGAGATCGTAGTTGGTGTAGAGGAAGTCGAGGAAGTTGCCGCCATACTCTATCTGGTGCCGGAGGTATTTGTAGTAGATGCTGGTGGCGAGGCTCCAGCGTCCGCGGCCGAAGACGATCTCGTGGGACAGCGACACGTGGTGCGCCTCCTGCACCTCGCCATAGCGTCCGGCGGCGAGCCAGAACTCCACGGGGAGTCCGATGCTGGTGATGCCGGTCTGGAACAGCGGCTGGTGCTGCCAGGCGTAGTGCAGGTTGAAGGTGCCGGCGCGCGCCGTGCGCCATTCGGTGGTCAGCGCAGGCGACGGCAGCCAGTGCACCTCGCGCTGGTCATCGATGTAGCAGGTGCCCTTCAGCGTGGGGCGCAGCGTGAAGCCATGGGGCAGTTGCCAGACATACTCGCCGCGGAGGGTGTATTGCTGCACGCGCTGCAGGGGCTCGGGTTCGTAGGTCGTGTGTACCTCGCGCTCCAGCTCGGGGCTCTGCGGCTGTATGGACAGCAGTGAGACGTCGGCCCCCACGCGCCAGGCGCCCCAGCGCAGCTGGCTGCGGTAGCTGAGGTCGGCGATGTGCGAGGGCACTGCGAGGCGGATGTCCTGCTGCAGGATCTGGAAGTCGTTGCCGTAGCGCGAGTAGGAGAGGGCGTGCTGCAGGTCGGCATCTTCGCGGAAAACGTGCTGGTGGTCTAGGCTCAGCAGCTGGTTGCCCCAGCGCACGCGCGCCTCGGCCTGGTAGAGGCCTACGTCGTAGCGGGCCAGGTCGTGGCCGCCGTAGAAGTTGAAGCGCAGGCGGTCGCGCGAGGTGGCCTGGTGCAGGAGTGTCAGGTTGTAGTCGCCGAAGTTGTAGCGCAGCTGCTCATCGTCGAATTTCATCCAGCGGCTGTAGAGGAGGTTCATGTACGCCTCGCGCGCAGAGGCCACGAGGAGTGTGCGCCGTCCGATGGGCAGGCGCAGCGTGCCCTGCGAGGACATGGGGCCGATGGCCACTTCGCCCGTGATGAGCCCGGGTATGGTGTCCATGGTGTTCATGCGCAGCAGGCCGCCGAGGTGGTTCGAGGAGGACTCAAGCGATGCCGTGGGGGCGTAGGTCATGGTCTGGAAGTGGGCGGCGTTGAAGACCGAGAAGAAGCCCAGCAGGTGCTGCACGCCGTAGAGCGGGGCGCCGTCCAGCGACACCTCGTTGTGGCCGTTGTCGCAGCCTTGGATGTGGAGGCCGGCATCGAACTCCGCAGTGGTCAGCACGCCCGGCAGCAGCTCGGCCACGTGCAGGGGGTCTGTGTTGCCCATGATCTTGGGCATGTCCTGCAGGGCGCTGAGCTGCCAGGTGCGGGTACCGTCGGCGCGCGAGCGCAACGGCGAGGTGTAGCGTTGGGCTGACACCACGACACTACGCAACTGCCGTGTGCTGTCGCTGTCGGCAACGGGTGCCTCGGCATACACACGGCAGGGTAAAAGGGAGATGATGATCGCGATGAACTTAATCATCGTAGTTCTCTACCATCTTCTCATAGTTATCACAGAGGGTGTTAAAGAGATCGACGAGGCTCCTGAAGTTGTTCTCGTTGAAGTAGGACTCGTTGGTCATGTTGTAGCGCGAACCGTCGGGGAAGACGATGACGGGCTCCAGATAGTACTTCTTGCCCTCGGAGTTGGGTGCGGCCTCAATCTCCATGTGGCCCTGGGAGATGCTGCCGCCGTCGTAGAAGAACTGGGCGGTGAAGTTATTGTTGATTTTCTGTGCGCAGCTATTGACAACATCAGCGTTCTTCTTGTTGTCGTCGGCTGTCTCGAACTGCTCGTAGATAGTGTGAGCGTCGGTGCACGCTGCGGTGACCTGTAGCTGACCCAGAACATCGAGCTTGCAGACTGTCACCTTGCCACCGAACTGCTCCAGCTTATCCTCGAAGAGGTCCTGGTCGGTGTATTCAGACCATACCATTCCCGAGGGGAGACTTACGGTGGCGGTGACCTCGGCGGAGAGGAGTTTCCGGCCGTTCTTGTTGACGAGGAAGTTCACGACGGCGCCGCTCTCTGTGTTGGCCTTGGCTGCGATGCGGTTGCACTGGATGTCATAGCCTGCCAGCTGTGCTCTCACGCTGACGGAGGCGGCGTTAGCGCTGAGGTCGAAGTTCTCGCCGGTGATGGAGCTGAGGTCGGTGGTAACGGTGATGTTGACGAGGGCCTGGTTGCCGCGTGTGAGCGTGATGGTGATGTTCTCGGGAATCTCGGCATAAGCCTCGTCAATTTTATAGATGGTGGGGTATTGGTAGTAGTCCTCGTCCATCTCGATCTCGCCGATAAAGACCTTCTTGGTGTTGCCGCTGGTGGTGAGCTTGGCAACCACCAGCTGGCCGTTCTGGTCCATGCAGGTAGCCTGCAGGTCGTTGACGTTCTTATCTACATTCCACTTTCCCTCCCTGTATTCCAGATGAGCGCGGAACTGGCTCAGCTGATAGACGCGGCGGGTGTAGTTGTAGGTAGCATAGCCTTTGGCGTCCTGCCAAGTGTAAGTAACGAGTGCCTTGAAACAGTCGTCGGCCCATTTCTCTGCATCCTCGACCTGTGCGTCCTGCTGACAGTAGTGGTCCTTGATGTAGGTGGCCAGCTGGTCCAGTTCGTCGAAGTCTGATTTCGGGATGGCATTCACGAAGTCCTTGCCAATCTGGCTCAGGCGTTCTTTGGACTCTTCAGGGGTCAGTGTGCCTGCGGGGGCACCGCCCTGATCTTCTTCGTCGTTCTTGTCTGAACATGCGGTCGTCAGACCTGTCAAAGACAATGCCAACAGCGGCATTGCCAGCCATTTCAATGTTTTCATTTGTTTTTGTGTATTAAAAGGTGATGTTTGTGATTATGACGCTGCAAATGTAGAGAATGTTTTTCCTTCAGCAAAGGAAATGAGGGGAAAAAACGCAGGTGAGACTGCATTTTAGGGCTACGGGGGTGTCATGGCGAGGCGGAGGCCGCAGTTGGAGGCGCGGATGACGCTGGAGAGGTAGTTGCGGCGGCTGACACGGCAGAAGGTGGCGTCGTAGGTCCAGCTGCCGCCACGCATGACGTGGTGGGTGCCTTCGTCGGGGCCGGCGGGATTGGTCTGGGCCTCGGGCGGGTAGTGGCCTTGCCAGTCGGAGCACCACTCCCAGAGGTTGCCGCTCATGTCGTAGAGGCCCAGCTCGTTGGGCTTCTTCGAGGCTACGGGGTGTGTCTTGGCATCGGAGTTGGCGTCGTACCACGCCACCTCATCGACGAGGTTGCTGCCTGCGTATTTGTAGCCTTGGCTGTCGTTGCCGCCACGGGCCGCGAACTCCCATTCGGCCTCCGAGGGCATGCGGAACGCGAACTGGCCCTCGAGGATCTCGTTGAGGGCGACGATGAAGTTCTGGCACATGTCCCATTTCACGCAGTCCACGGGCAGCATCTTATTGCCATGGATGAGGGAGGGGTTGTCGTTCATCACGGCCAGCCACAGCGCCTGTGTCACCTCGGTCTGGCAGATATAGTAGGAGGAGAGGGTGACGGTGTGTACGGGGTATTCGTTGTTATCTGGGTCGTCGAGCCCCTGCTCGCTGGTGGCGCCCATCTCGAAGGTGCCGCCCTCCACACGAATCATCGTGAAGGAGGCGCCACGGACGGTGAAGTGGATGGCGCCATCGGCATACTGTATCTCATAGGGCTTCAGGGGCTCGTCGTCGTCCTTGCACGATGCCACGGTTACCGCCACGAGGACGGCCGCGAAGAGGATACAGCAACGAACAACACGGTGTTTCATAGGGCTAACGGCGATGGACGGTGGTGACGAGGTGGTATTGTGCCGTGTACAGCAGCAGGCCGAGGGCATTCATGAGCACATGGGGCACATAGAGCAGGACGGCGGGCAGCGCGCGGCAGCGGTAGAGATTCTGAAGGGTGCCTAACGTGGGGAGGAGCAGGCGCAGGAAGGCCTCGCGGCGTTGGCTGCTATGGCTGATGAACGTGAATTCCCAGTAGTAGCGGGCGGGACGGAAGCCGTGGCCGAGGCGCTGCGGACGGGTGGTCATGAAAGCCACATAGCGCAGGAAGCGCTGGCTGCGCCGGTCGGGGAGCAACGGTGCGAGGTCTATTCGACGGGCGATATCGGGATAGACGGCTTGCAGCCGGAAGAGGACGGCGGCGACGATGCGCTCCAGGTGGTACTGCCGTGCGCGCTGGAGGAGCGTGGAGAGTTCCTCCTCGCTGAAGCGTTCCAGCAGGAGGGCCAGGTCGCGGAACCATTTGTCACCGGACAGGAAATGGAACGTGAGATGGGCGGCCAGGAACAGCCAGCGATCGACGGCGTCGAGCACTGAGACCACCTCGTCCACGGCCTGCAGGCGGGTGAGGGCGTCGTGGTTGAAGCCATTGATGGTGGCGGAGAAGAATTTCTTGGTGATGAGCGCGAGGTGCACGTCGATATGCGGCAGGCGCTCGGGGGCAGGGGAGAGCATGGAGACTTTCTGCTTCTGGGCCAGCGCTGCCGCGTCAAGTGCGAAGGCGAACTCGGGGCGGTAGCCGTCCTGTTGCAGCAGGGCCACGAACTCTGTGGCGCGCTGCGTGGGCAGGACGAGCAGGTCGATGTCCTTGAGCTCGCGGTCAAGCGTGTCGGCATAGAGGCTGCGGACGAGGTCGATGCCCTTCAGGGGCACGAGCGTAAAGCGTCCGCGGGCCTTGGCGCAGAGGGCGTCGAAGGCCTTGAGGAGGAGCATCGCCTGCACCTGTTGCTGGAGGTCAGAGGCTGTGGCGTTGTAGGTAGTTTCCATGTTCTATATGGAAGGTGTTGGCGCTGTCGTCGGCGGTGATGGCAGGGTCGTGGCTGACGCAGATGACAAGGTGATGGGCGGAGAGGTCGTGCATCACCCTGCGGATGAGGGCCGGAGAGGCGTAGTCGAGATTGCTGGTCGGTTCGTCGAGGATGATCACGGAAGGCTGGCCGGCGAGGGGGCGAAGGAGCGCCAGACGTTGTTTCTCGCCGGAGGAGAGGGCGCGGCCCTTGGCACCGATCTTCAGGGAGAGGTCGCCGTCACCGGCCATGAGGTAGTCGAGAGCGAAGTCATGGAGGTAGCGGCGGACGGTGTCCTCGCTGATGTCGCGCCCAAGGGTGATGTTGTCGAGGAGGGTGCCTTGGAAGACGAAGGGTTCCTGCTCGACGATGGCGAACTGGGAGAGGAGGGTGGCGGTGGTGTAGTCGCGGATGTCTTTGCCGTTGTAGAGGACGGCGCCTTCCTGTGGGCGGAGGAGACCGAGGATGAGGTTGATGGTGGTGCTCTTGCCGGTGCCGTTGGGGCCGGTGAGGACGTTGAGGCGCCCTTGTGTGAGCCGCAGGTCGGCATGGCTGAGGATGGGTGCCTGCGCATCGTAGGCGTAGGAGAGGTCGCGGAGCTCGACGGCGGTGATCTGCTCTTCCCATGCGAAGCCGGTGTCCGTGGGCTCCGGCATCTGCAGGACGAGCTGGAGGCGGGAGATGGAGCTCTCGGTGTTGGCCAGCTGCTGGTAGCCGCCGACGAGCTTGAGAATCTCGCCGCGGATGAGGAGGATCATGGCAGGGAAGGAGATGACGATGCCGATGTCGATGCTGCCGTGGCCGTCGGCCAGGAAGACGATGAAGAGGATGACGGCGACATAGGTGAGGATCTCCACGAGGATGGACTGTGCGGTGCCGTAGAGCTTGTGGCGGCGGCTGACATCGGCAATCTGGTCGAAGGCGGAGGTCATCTTCTGCTGGTAGAAGCCCTCGGCACCATAAACCTGGAAGATGCGGTGGCCCGAGAGCCATTCGTTGAAATACTGTAGCAGGGAGCTGGTGGCGTCGAACTGTTCGCGGTGGAACTGCTTCAGGCGGTTGCGCAGCAGCAGGCTGATACTGACGATGACGGCCATCATCAGCGTGACGACCGCGAGCATGCGCGGTGAGATGACGAGGAGCAGGACAATGGCCGAGACGATGGCCACGGGCGCCTGCAGGAAGGAGCGGTAGATCATGGGGATGAGGCCGCTGGTCATGGAGGTCTCGCGCGTCATACTGAACGCCGAGCGGCTGTCCAGGTTCTTGGAGATATCTTCGATGGAGAGGGCGATGATCTTGGAGAGGTAGCGCATGCGGATGTTATACTCCACATCGATGATGGCATAGGTGGTGATGATGCTGATGCCCTTCTGCAGCAGGAGATAGACGAAGAGGAAGAGGATGATATAGATGAAGTTTTCCTTGGTGACGAGGCTGAGAATATCGTGGCCGGCTCCGCTGACAGCGTCCTGGAAGAGGTAGATGGCGAGGGCGGGGAGGATGCCGATGAGGACCTCCAGCACCATCACCACGAAGAGGGGTAGGTGGTAGCGCTCGGCCATCTGCCAAGCGAACTTCAGGATGCCCCACTCGCGGCGGAGGCTCTCTCGGGACAGCTTGTCAATGCCGGAAGAGGGATTGGATGATTTGTTGGGTTTCATGTCTGTCTTGTTTGAGGAATCCCGCCCTATGCAGTTTCACGGACGACGGCACATAGCGGTCGAGCAGGCAGTCGTTGCAGAGCGGGAGCGCGGTGTCGCAGTGGCGCCAGTGGAGGGCGCGGAAGCGGCGCGCGGCGGGGTTGTTGAAGACTTGGGTGTAGGGGGTGTCGAGCAGGGAGCCCACGACGCACTCGCCGGTGTAGTCGAAGCTGCACATCGTGGCATCGCCGTTCCACAGGATGCTGAGGCCTTCGAAGGCGAAGTTGCAGCGCTGGCGCTCCTTGGCGAGATGGCCGGTGAGGTCGCCGGTCCATGGCAGACGGGGCCATGGGAAGCGGCTGCCGAGGAGGATGCCGTTGAGCTGGGAGTAGCGCGTGAAGAGGCGCTGGCAGTGGTCGTAGAGCTCGTCGGTGCGGGTGGCGAAGGCACTGTCAGTGACGATGGTGAGGTTGAAGAATCTGTTGTGGCGGGCGAACAGGGCGTTGACGGAGTCCAGCTTTTCGAGGGTGTCGCTGTAGCGCGCTCCCACGCGGATGGACTCGTAGTACTGCTGCCCGAGCAGGTCGGCAGAGAAGTTCATGGCGACGTGGCGCAGGGGCAGGATGGCCGCCAGTTTGTCCTCGTCGGCTGCCACGCAGTTGCTGTAGAGGTTGACGGTGATCTGCCGCTGTGTCAGCTCCTCCACAAAGGTCGGGAGGTTGGGGTTCAGGAACGGCTCGCCATGCATGTGGAGATAGGCGTGCTTGAGGGGAATGTCGAGATGGTCGAGCACGCGGTGGAAGGTCTCTACGCTCATGATCCCCGGCTTGCGCATGGCGCTGTGGGCGGCGCCGTGGGGGCAGCAGGAACAGCGCAGGTTGCAGACGCTGGCTGTCTCGATATTGATCTGGTCGGGCAGGTGCGGCTCATAGCCTGGCCGCAGGTATTTACGGTCCAGCGAGCGGCACCACCGGCGGAAGCTCTCATTTACCCTGCGCATGGCACACCTCCATTTCTGCTGGCTCGTTTATACGACAGGCATGCCCCCTGACAGAGCCGGCGGTGGTACAGGAAGCAGCCTTGGCAGCGCTCAAACAGCGGCTGCGACTGCAACGCGCGGACGGCGGGGCTGAAGACGCGGCGGAGCGCCTCCCAAGAGAGGTCGTCGGTAAACGGCACGCTGGGCTCATCCACGCCCAGGCAGGGCGAAAAGCGCAGGTCGGTAGATAGCGACAGGTTATGCATTCCGCTGTCCTCGCCGACATTGCAGTAGGTGGCGTTGTAGTCGTGGCGGAGAAGGTCGAGGGCCATCTCCTCAGGGAACAGGCACAGCGGCAGGGGCTTGGCGATGGAGACGCGGATATCGTGCTCGCGGCCCTGTTCCCAGATATAGCGGAGCAGCGGTGTCAAGGCCTGCATCGCCTCGAAGGAGACGAAGCGGTTGCTGCCCGTGTGGCTGGGAATCGTGAGGGCCACGTTGAGGGCTTCGAGACCAAAGTCCTTGGCGATGCGGAACCATTCGTCGTAGGGCTGCTGCGTCTCGCCGCCATAGACATTGCCGCGCAGGATGATGTCGATGCCGTGGTCGCGACACTGCTGCAGGTTGCGGAGGAACGTGGACAGCAGCGAGGGGCTGCGGAAGAGCTCGTCGGTCAAATGCACGTGGAGCTGGCCGAGGACGTGACTGCTGCTCAGCATCGCCTCGGGAAGGGGAACGCTCAGGTTGGTGGCGAAGTACATCTTCAAGCCGCGCGCTGCCACCTCACGCATGAGCCAGTCCATGTGCTCATACAACAGCGGCTCGCCGCCGCACGGCAGCAACGACTGCACGTGGCAGCGCTCGGCCCACGCCAGGATGCGGAGCATGTCCGTCTGAGAGATGGAGGACCGCTGCAGCTCCTTGGAGAAACAATAGGGACAATGCAGGTTGCACTGACCCGTGACGAAGACCATCAGCTGGCGGTGCTCGACGGGTTGCGGGTAGGCGGCATCGCGCTGCAAATCGCCCCGCAGACCGGGAAAATGATACCACAGGGTGTCGATGGCGCGCTGGGCGGCGGCGCGGTCCAACATCGCGAGATCCTTGTGCATCTCACGCAGGAAAACCGCATGGGACGCTGCCAGCGACTGAAATGTCGTATAGCGCTCCGGCGACGCACTCGGTGGCAACAGGTCATCGTAGCCCTCGCGCAGCGCAGGCATCCACTGCTGGGCGGCATCGGCAAGCTGTTTGGCCAGCTCGCCGTCCTCGTGGAAGGCGGCAAAGAAGAGGTCGGCGTGCGCCGGGAAGGAGATGACGATGTCATCGATGGCCGCGTGACGGAAGATGAGGTCGGGGCCTGTCAGTAGTGCTTGTAGTTCATCCTTCGTCATGGTTGCCTAATAACAGTTGGTAGCACGGAACGGTTTCACAAATGACGGACAGGGTCCCGACGAAGCGATAGGCATCGGCATTCGTGTTGGCCTTGTTCGTTCGTTTGAGCAGGATCTCAAGCATCTCCCCACCGCGCATCGGCTGGGGGACGGAATCCACATCACCCTTGCCCCGCTGCAGTAGATAGACGGCCTTCAGCGGTGCCGTCAGCAGGCGTTGTGGCGACAGCGAGGCGGGATCCATCTGTTGCTTGTGGAGGTGCTCGCCGGCGGCGTAGTGCTTCAGCGGAAACAGCAGGGAACCGGCCATCGCGCGCTCGCCGTCGAGATATAGCAACACCAGGTCATCGCCCATGTAAGCGGCGCCTTGGCGAACGTATTTCGTGCACAAAGTGGATTTCCCGACACCGCTGTCTCCTGTCAGCAGCAGCGCTCCTTCGTCGGTGGCCACGCAGGCGGCGAAGACCAGGTAGCAGCCGTACTGACTCCCGATGACATTGAGCAGCATCGATGGCAGACCGTCGGACTGGAGATGCGGCTCGCTGGAATAGACATACGTAGTGTGCTCTTCCGCGTGATGCTCGACGCGCCACTCCCCGTACTCGGGAATGAAGTAATCTGCATGGCGGTTTGCATCGCGATAGCAATGCACGTTGCAGGTTCCGGCATACAGGGGCCTTTCTTTGTGGCGGGCAAAGATGCAGTCGAAGACGCGGGCGGGAAAAGACCTGCGGCGAGGCACCCGTCCGGCTACGCCAAGACAAGGCGCCGTCCATTGTAGCGTTGCTTTAGGCGGAAGATGATATTTCTCTGGTTTACAAACAATAATCCTATTATGCACTTCTTTGACGCCCTGCACTTCGTGATAGCGAAACACACGTTTCAAAGCCTCCAGACAGGCTGACTCCTCGTCATCGAATCCGCATATCTCGATGTAGAGATTTGCGATCTGCATCACAAATGAAGAGGAGGATTTCATGCTGTCAACGGTTTTTCAGGAGAGACGTGGTGAGGGAGGAACGGGCGCCATAGTGAAGCACGTAGTAGGGTGTCTGCTCGCTGATGGCGTACATGGTGGCGAGCCACTGTTGCCGGTCGTACTGCATCACCATTCCATTGGAGGCTTCCATCAGCTGCTGCAGTAGTTCTGTGGCAGGGCGTGGCTCCACAGATGATGTCGGCAGACCGCTCTGCTGCACGGCATATACGGCTTCCAGAGGGGCGGTGAGGCAGTAGTCGGTCTGTAGCTCTGCGGGGACATCGACACTACTCTTCTCGTCGGCCTTGTCCATATAGAGCTTCGCCTGCAGCAGCAGGGAACCAACCATGGGCACACCGTCCTTCGTGTACAGAAGCACCAGGTCATCGCCCATGAACGAGGCTTTCTGTCGGGCGAGGTCTGTGCTCAACGTGGATTTGCCGCTGCCGCTCCTGCCGAGAAACAACGAGGCTTTGTGGTCGATGGCTACGGCAGCGCCGTGGGCCAGGTAGCGGCCGTGGACGGTGGTGATGACGTGAATGAGCAGCGGCATCGCATTGAGCGGGTTGGACACCTCGGTACCCACGGCTTTGTTCTTCCGCTGCGGAGGCTGGTGAAGAATGTGGTAGATGATGTGCTCCGACGGGCGGTAGCAAAGCCAGGACTGGTCCAACATCAGACCATAATAATATTCCGCGCGGGCGCGTGAAAAATAACACGAGGCGAGGCCATTCGTGTTCTGCTTGGATGGGACGCTAACGCGTCGTCGTCCAAGCCGCCGTTCTGGCTCCGCTTCGCCGTGGCGTTGAGACTGCCACAGCATCTCAGCATCCTTTGGCATGTGAAAGGATGCCTGTCTCTTCAACACTACGGTGCAGTCGCTCTCATCAGCGGAATCGATGAGGTGATATTTGAAGAAGCTCTTCAGCTCACAAATATCACACTCCCGATCACTCTCAAAACGGACGATGATATCAGCCAGCTGCACCTGCGCTGAATATCCTGCCATGATGAATCAATGGTAGTAATACAACGTAGTGTAGTAAAGCTTCGAGCTGTAATACAGTGTGGTGTAGTAGAGCTTGGTGTACAGCGTGGTGTAGTACAGCTTACTACCTTGCACCAGGTTCATGGATGCGTGCTTGACAGTCTCCGGCTGTGCATAGCACTTTTTGTTTGCGGGTTTCATAGTTGTTATTTGTTATAGATGAGGCAGCAACGGCGTGCTGCGGGTTAGGCGATGAGTTTCATATCCTGCCATTGGGCCAGTTGGGTGTCGATATCCTGACGCACCTTGGCGGCGTCGGTGATGTCGTATTCCTCCATAATCTGTGCCACAATGTCATCGATGGTCTTGTCCTCGCTGAGGGCTACCCAGATGGTGCTGGCCACCTCGTTGAAGGTGTAGTAGTCACCATTGCTGGTGTCCACGGCCACCACGCGGTCGCTCAGCAGCTTCCAAGAGATATTGTCTAATACTTTCATAATAGGTATTGTTACAGATTTACATTCTTGCAATTAATCAGGTTCTTGGCCAGACAGCCGGCATTGCAGGACATGGAGTTATGCAGGTTGCAGGTGGCACATTCGATGCGGCGCCCCAGCTTACGATAGGGGGCGAAGCGCTGCTCAAACCAGATGCAGGCATCGTTGTAGCTGTCGAACTCCGTGTAGTGCTTGGAGCCTAAGGTGGCCAAGGGCAGACAGTAGATGACGTCGCCCTCGGGGGTGATGTCGAGGCGGCTCTGGCAGCCCGACTGCAACTGTGAGCCGCAGCGCCACAGGATGCCCAGCTGCTCATCCGTGAAGGCGCAGGTGGGGATGCCACATTCGTAGTCGAGGTGGATGTCGTATTTGGCGGCTTCGAGTGCCAGACGTGTCACCTTGGCGGCCACGACGGTATATTCGTTGTCGTCGAGCGCCACATTGGTCTGGTTGTAGGTGGGGAGCAGGAAGCCGACCTTGATGTTGTTGTTCAGGTGGTACTTCTTGGTGTATTCCAAGGCCCACATATTATCGTCCTCGTCGGGCATAATATTGAAGGTCAGGCAGGCGCGTTCCCGAAGCAACTCAAGGGCGGCCGTGATGTTCTTTCGCTGCGCCGTATTCCAGTGGGCGGGATCGTTCACGTTGACAACCCAGTTCACAGGCAGATGGGCAATCTTGCCTGCCAGCTCTACGGCACCCGGCGTAGCGAGGTTGGAGAAGATGAGGATGTTCATGTCTTCTTCCAACAGGCGTGCCACCATCCAATCGATGTCGGGGTTCAGCGTAGGCTCGCCGCCCATGAGGTGGAAGATGTGGTCGGAGGGACCTTTCTTCACCCAATCGACAATGCCGTTGAAGCAGTCGCGCGTCATCAGCTGACGTGGGTTCTTGGGAAACATGATGTCTTTTCCGAAACAATAACTGCATTTGTAGTTGCAGTAATTGGTCAACATGAGATTCGGCATATCTTTTCTCCTTTATTTGATTGATTTGAAACTACGGCAACCGCCTTGGCAGAGGCCGCATGCAAGGAATTCACAGTCTTTACATTCCGGACGCACGCCATACTCGCCGCCGATTTCCTTGGCAACCTGTTCCTGAAGGAGGCGCGTGAGGTCCTCCTCGTTGTCGGCATCCATGGCATTGACATAGCCGAGCTGGAACAGCGGGAAACAGTTCCAGGCCTGCAGACCGGGACCGATGTCGATGGCAGCACCACAGACGAACTCCATCTGTGTACCCTGACGCAGCAGGTGGCCGCGTTGCTCGTCGTTGAACATACAGGCTTGGAAGCCGCAGTCCATGTTCATGCTGATCTGCCGCGCTGCGGCCTGGTCAACGCATCGGATGAAGTACTCGCCGGCTTTCTTGTATTCATCTGGCATGATATACTTGTTGCCACCCTGATAGATGGGGAGGGCGATGCCTGTGCGGATGGAGCGGCTCAGCTGGTATTTGTCAATCATATCAAACAAGAATGTCGGGTCGGCATTCAGGTCGAAAATGGTGAACGACAGCGCGCTGACCTCATGGAACTTCTCGAAGAAGTGTTCCAGGTTTCGGAACTGGTCCTCTTTGTAGGTGGCGCGTTCCCCGACATTGACCACGAAGTTTACGTAGTCCATCGTCGCCGGCAAAGCCTCCACCTCCTTGGGCAGGGGATTGGTGGCGCTGGTGAAGATCTTACAGAGAATACGGCGCTCGTGCAGCAGTTGGATGACTTCTGCAAGATGGGGGTAGAGGAAGGGCTCACCACCCAACAGACCGATGGCCTGGAAGTTATTGTGATAGTGATCCAGCAATCGGGTGATATCCTCCACGGTCAAGATCTCATCACGGTTCTTCCTTTGCGCCAGCACTTTGCGTGCGAAGCAGAAAGGACAGCCGCGATTGCATTGATGTGTCAAGTATAGGTTTGCCATAACAGCTAGTTAATTAGTGGTTGGGGGTGCTCTTAGCCCGTACGTAGCGGAGCTGCTTTGCGGAGACCCAGTAGCGGTATTTGTCGTTCTCGCCGACGATGTTCATCGTGTGGGTGCGATGGGCGGGTGTGAGGAACAGGTCCTTGCCGTCGCGGGTGACCCACGCATGGCCGCGCTGGCGCATCTCATCTCCGTGCATTTGATGAATGATGTTGATCTTGAAATCACCCTTCAGATGCAGGAACTTACAGATGGCATACACGCATTCGGATGCAATGCGGCATCGTCCCCAGTGCTCCTTTTGGCTTTTCATTGTCGGTTGACACGATATTTCGCGTGTGTTTATGCCGCAAAGATATGTATTATTCTCTTATGCTCATCTTTTCTTCCTCACTTTTTTTACTTTTTGGCCAAAACTTTTTGTTTTTTTGAGCTTTAGAGTACACTTCTAAAAGAGAATAAGAAGAAAAAGTGCTTTTCTTTTGCGAAACCTTAAACTTTTTATCTACCTTTGTCGCCGTGAATTTAAAAGTTAAAGTATGTACAACAGAGATTATACACCAGAGAGAATCACGGAGCTGCGGGAGAGCGAGATTTTCGTGTTCGGCAGTAATCTGGCGGGCGCGCATGGCGGCGGGGCTGCCTTGTTGGCCTATCGCAAGTTCGGCGCCGTGTGGGGCCAGGGCGTGGGGCTGCAGGGCCAGAGCTATGGCATCCCCACGATGCATGGTGGCGTAGAGGCCATCAGACCCTATGTGGACGAGTTCATCGCATTCGCCAAGCAGCACCCGGAGCTGACGTTCCTGGTCACCAAGATAGGCTGCGGCATTGCCGGCTTCACCGTCGCGGAGATCGCTCCGCTCTTTGCCTCGGCCCTTGAGGTGGAAAACGTCCTCCTGCCGCAGGAATTTGTGGACTTAGCATAACACCATAGGATGATGAAAGTCATTGTATCACAGGAGATAGAACAGGTGTGCCCCGAGTTCGTGGGAGCCTGCGTGGAGGCACAGGTCGAGAACACGCCGTACTGCCATGAGCTGTGGCAGGAGATAGAGGCGATGGGCGAGCGCTTCCGCAGGGAGCTGACGACAGAGACGCTGAAGGACATCACCAGCATCGCTGCCACGCGCCGCGTGTATAAGGCTTGCGGCAAGGATCCCTCGCGCTACCGTCCGGCCTCGGAGGCGTTGATACGGCGCGTGCTGCAAGGTAAGGAGCTGTACCAGCGCGATACGTTGGTGGATTTGGTGAACCTGGCCTCCATCGCCTACGGCTACAGCATCGGCGGCTTCGATGCCGACAGGTTCGTGGGCGACACGCTCACGCTGGGCATCGGCCGTGAGGGGGAACCCTACGAGGGCATCGGCCGCGGTCTGCTGAACATCGCGGGCCTCCCCGTCTATCGCGATGCCGAGGGTGGGGTAGGGACGCCCACGAGCGACAACGAACGCACGAAGATGACCCTCGCCACCACACACCTCGTGGTGCTCATCAACGGCTACGACGGCAACGAAGCCCGTGTCCGCGAGAATGCCGAATATATCCAACGCCTCCTCCGCCGCCACTGCCACAGCGACGGTGGCAGCTATAACATATATAAATAGTAAAAAAACAAACACAACGATGAAAAAGTTCTTTTTATCCCTCATGGCAATGACGGGCGTGCTGACGATGTCGGCACAGAGTATTTATGATTTCAAGGTGAAGGACGATGCCGGACAGGAAGTGTCGCTCGCCGACTACAAGGGTAAGGTGCTGCTGATTGTGAACACCGCCACCCGATGCGGATTCACGCCACAGTACAAAGACCTGGAGCCGCTCTACCAGAGGTATCACGCCCAAGGGCTTGAGATCCTCGACTTCCCCTGCAACCAGTTCGGCCAGCAGGCGCCTGGCACGATTCAGGAGATTCACGAGTTCTGCACGGCCAACTACGGCATCCACTTCCCGCAGTTCGACAAGATTGACGTGAACGGCGAGAATGCGCATCCCCTCTACACATGGCTGAAGGAACAGACCGGTGGCGGCGACATCAAGTGGAACTTCACCAAGTTCCTCGTGGGTCGCGACGGCAAGGTCATCAAGCGCTATGAGTCGCGCGATGAGATAGCCACCATCGAAGCCGAGATGCAGATGGAGGTGAATCCCGTGCTGAGCAATATCATGGCGCGCCGTTCCGTGCGCAAGTATATCGATAAGCCTGTGGAGCACGAGCTGTTGGAGACCGTAGCCCTGGCCGGCATCAACGCTCCGAGTGCGATGAACCGCCAGAACTGGGCCGTGCGAATCATTGAGGACCAGCAGGTGCTGGCCGACGTGAAAGGTATGTGTCGCAATGCGCCGAACCTCATCTGCGTCTGTGCGCCTGCTGACGGCCGATTTGACCTCGACGCGGGTCTCATGGGCCAGAACATGATGCTGGCGGCACAGGCGTTGGGCCTCGGCACCTGCATACAGACAGGCCCTATCCGCTTCCTCACGACCGACGAGAAAGCCAAAGCCTTCCGCGACTGTCTCGACATCCCAGAAGGTTATAAGCTGCTGTATGTCATCTCCATCGGCTACCCCGACGAAGCCCCTGCCGCGAAGCCTCGCGATGCCGCGAAGGTGAAGTATATTAAGTAATATCTCACATGAACTGGACGATTATTATCCTTGAGACTATCGTGATGACCGTTGCCTTTACGGCGATGATCCTCATTCCGTTGGTGAAGAATCCCGTGTGGTGGAT
>CAMVUB010000043.1 GCA_947170495.1 uncultured Prevotellaceae bacterium | reverse complement strand
GCCTCGGCAAGCTCGGCGTTGACGTTGTCAAGACCAATCTTGTCCAGTTTGTCGATAGCTACGGTGATATCTACAATCTTGTCGGCTTGGCCGATGATCTCGGCGATGCCGGTGAGGATCTTGCGGTTGTTGATCTTGATGCAGACGCGGATGCCGAAGCGGCGGAACACCTCATCGACAATCTGCATCAGCTCCACCTCGTTGAGCAGCGAGTCGGAGCCCACAACGTCGGCGTCGCACTGGTAGAACTCGCGATAGCGACCCTTCTGGGGACGGTCGGCGCGCCATACGGGCTGGATCTGGAAACGGCGGAAGGGGAGTGTCAGCTCCTCGCGGTGCTGCACCACATAACGGGCGAAGGGTACCGTGAGGTCGTAGCGCAGACCTTTCTCACACAGCTGTGCCGCCAGCTTGGGCGAACCCTCCTCGGTGTTGTCGCCGAAGTCCACGCCACGCAGGAAGTCACCGCTATTCAGGATCTTGAACAGCAGCTTGTCGCCTTCCTCGCCGTACTTGCCCATGAGCGTGGAGAGGTTCTCCATCGCCGGGGTCTCAATCTGGCGGAAACCGTAGAGGGCAAACACGCTACGGATGGTGTCGAAAATATAGTTGCGACGCGCCATCTCGGCGGGGCCGAAATCGCGCGTACCTTTGGGTATACTGGGCTTTTGTGCCATCTTTTGCTGTCGATTTTTGTTTATTCGGCCGCAAAAGTACACATTTCTTCCCAATCCAACAAAAATACTGCAAAAAAAGATGTCCTGCGGCTCTTATGTTTTACTGGAGGCAACGGGCGGGTACAGCGGCTCGATGATATTCAGCAGCTGGATGGTGGCTTTGATGGCGGCTTCCGTCTGGTCGGCATCAAGGGCATGGGTGCGGTAGGTTTTCTCCTCAAACACCCATTCGATGTTCGTCTGCACGAGGGCGTCGGTGCGGCCGCCGGGCGGGATGGTGACGGCGTAGTTCGAGAGCCACGGGAACTGGCGGCTGAGGCGGTCGCGGTAGATGTGGCGCACGGCACGCACGAAGGCATCGTACTGACCGTCGCCTTGGGCGCTCTCCTCGTAGATTTGACCGTTGACCTGCAGGCGCACCTGTGCCATCGGCCGTAGGCCATAGGCCGTGGATACCATGTAGGAGATGAGTCGCACACGGTCCTCCTCGGGGTTGTGCTTCAGCACGTCGCGGATGATGTAGGGCAGGTCTTCCTGGGTGACATGCTCCTTCTTGTCGCCCAGCTCGATGATGCGGTCGGTGACCTTCTTCATGTCTTCGTCGCTCAGGTCCAGACCCAGCTCTTCGAGGTTCATGCGCAGACTGGCTTTGCCGCTGGCTTTGCCGAGGGCATACTCGCGTCGCCGACCGAAGCGTTCGGGGCGAAGGGCGTTTTGGTAGAGACCGCTCTTCTGATCGCCGTCGGCATGCACACCAGCCACCTGTGTGAACACGGCAGAACCCGTGATGGGCTTGTTGGGAGGGATAGCGATGCCGCTGTAGCTTTCCACGAGATGAGCGACTCTATTCAGCTCATTCTCATTTATATTTGTCTTTGCGTTAAAGTGGTCCTTTAAGATTGCCTGTACGCTGGCGAGGGGCGCGTTGCCGGCGCGTTCACCTAAGCCGTTGATGGCGGTGTGCAGACCGCGTGCACCGCCGAAGACGGCTGCCAGGACATTGCTGACGGCCAGGTCGTAGTCGTTGTGAGCGTGGAAATCGAAGTGTACGTTGGGGTAGCGGGCCACCATCTTTTTCATGTAGTCCAGTGTCTCCAGCGGGTTCAGGATGCCCAGCGTGTCGGGCAGCATGATGCGAGAGACGGGGAGGTCGGCAATGGCGTCTATCAGTTGGAAGACATAGGTATCTTCCACCTGCTTCATGCCCCCGCTCCAATCTTCCAGATAGAGGTTCACTTTGATGCCGCGTTGGGCTGCCATCTCCACATTGCGACGGATGTCGGCGGCGTGTGCTTCGAGTGTCTTGCCCAGCTGTCCCTCGCAATGGCGGCGGGAACCCTTGCACAAGAGATTAATGGTACGTGCGCCTGCGTGCTCTATCCAGTCGAGGCTCTTGCCGTCATCGACAAAGCCCAGCACCTCCACGCGGTCCAGCATCCCTTTCGATGCGGCCCACCGCGTGATGCGCTGCACGGCCTCCAGCTCGCCGTCGCTGACGCGCGCCGAGGCCACCTCCACGCGATCCACCCGCAGGTCCTCCAGCAACGCCCGGCAAATCATCAGTTTCTCATGCGGCATGAAGCTCACCCCGCTCGTCTGCTCACCATCGCGCAATGTGGTGTCCATGATCTCGACGGACCCACCCCCCGCCCTCCCTTGTAGGGAGGGGGTAAAATGTATGGATTGTCTATTATCGTTCATAAAAACTATTCTTGACAGGTGATTACTCCCCTCCATGCAAGGGAGGGGCAGGGGGGAGGGTCTCTACATTTTTTAATAGGAAGTCGATGTCATCGAGTCCATTCATGAGACAATGTTTCTTGTAGGCGTTGATGGCGAAGGTCTCGCAGCGCCCTGTGGCGAGGTTGGTGACGGTCTGTGCCGGCAGGTTGACCTCCACTTGCATCTGTGGGTTGTCCTGGATGCTTTGGAACAGCTCTGCGAGGAAGTCCTCAGAGACCTCCACGGGTAGGACGAAGTTGTTGAGTTCGTTGTTCTTATGGATGTCGGCGAAGAAGCTGCTGATGACCACGCGGAAACCATAGCCTGCGATGGCCCAGGCAGCATGCTCGCGGCTGGAACCCGAACCGAAATTCCGGCCTGCCACCAAGATGCAGCCGCCGTAAGTGGGATCGTTGAGCACGAAATTCGCAATGGGGTGTCCCTCTTTGTCGTAGCGCCAGTCGCGGAAGAGGTTGTCGCCAAAGCCCTCCTTGTCGGTAGCCTTCAGGAAGCGGGCAGGGATGATCTGGTCCGTATCTACATTCTCCAGGGGCAGGGGGACGCAGGTGGAGGTGATGATGTCGAATTTCTGTTTCATAGGAGTTCGCGTGGATCGGTGATAACGCCCGTGACGGCAGCGGCAGCAGCCACCAAGGGGGAACAGAGGATGGTGCGTGCGCCAGGTCCCTGGCGGCCCTCGAAATTGCGGTTGCTGGTCGAGAGACAGTATTTGCCTGAGGGTATCTTGTCGTCGTTCATGGCCAGACAGGCGGAGCAGCCTGGTTGGCGTATCTCGAAGCCGGCGTCGGCGAGCATGCGGTCAAGCCCTTCGGCACAGATCTGGCGATGCACAGCCCATGAGCCAGGCACGAGCCAGGCGACTACGCCCTCGGCCTTCTTGCGACCTTTCACCACAGAGGCGAAGGCGCGGAAATCCTCGATGCGGCCGTTGGTGCAGGCGCCGAGGAAAACATAATCTATCTTCTTTCCCAGTAGTCTTTCGCCAGCGCGAAAACCCATGTAGCTCAACGACTTAAAGAAATTGACATCGCCCTGTTCGGGAACCGATTCCGTGATGCCGATGCCCATGCCGGGATTGGTGCCGTAGGTGATGCGGGGTTCTATGTCGGCGGCATTGAACACCAGCTCGCGGTCGAAGACAGCATCGTCATCGCTCTTCAACGTCCTCCACTGGGCCAGCGCACGCTCCCAGGCTTCGCCTTGCGGAGCGAACTCGCGGCCTTGCAGGTAGGTGAAGGTCGTCTCGTCGGGGGCGATGAAGCCGCCGCGAGCACCCATCTCGATGGACAGGTTGCAGAGCGTCAAGCGGCTCTCCATGGACATCTGTCTCACCACCTCACCGGCGTACTCCACGAAATAGCCTGTGGCACCGCTCGTGGTGATGCGTGCCATTAGGAACAGTGCTACGTCCTTGGCGGTCACGCCCTTGCCGAGATTGCCGTTGATGGTGATGCGCATGGAACGGGGCTTCTGCTGGAGGATGCATTGCGCGGCCAGTACCATCTCCACCTCGCTGGTGCCGATGCCGAAGGCGACGGCGCCCATGGCACCGTGTGTAGAGGTGTGGCTGTCGCCGCAGACAATGGTCATGCCGGGCAGCGAGAGTCCTTTCTCGGGTCCTACGACATGGATAATGCCATTGTCAGGAGACATCATTCCATAGTGTGTCAACCCAAACTCGCAGGCGTTGCGCGCTAAGGTCTCCACTTGTTTGCGCGAAACGGGGTCGGCGATGGGGCGGTCCTGGTCGTGGGTCGGCGTGTTGTGGTCGGGCATGCAGAAGATCTGCTGCGGACGCAGGCAGCGCAGGCCGCGAGCCCTCATGCCGTCGAAAGCCTGCGGCGATGTCACCTCGTGACAGTACAGGCGGTCGATATACAGCTGTGTGGGGCCGTCGGGGATGTTCTGCACCACGTGCGCATCCCAGATCTTATCGAAGAGTGTCTTTCCCATAAGACTACTTCTTGAACTTGTTGATACAGTCGATGTAAGCTTCTACGCTGGCGGTGACGATGTCGGTGTTGGCGCCGAAACCGTAGTAGAGGCGACCGTCGTACTCGACTTGCATGTGTACCTTGCCCACGTCATCGGAGCCTTTGCTGATGGCCTGGATGGTGAACTCCTTGAGGGTCATCTGGCGGCGTATGATGCATTTGAGGGCTTTGATGGCAGCATCCACGGGGCCGTTGCCGGAGGCGGAGGCTTCGAATTTCTCGCCGCTGATATTCAGTCCGATGGCGGCGACGCTCTTGACGCCCATGCCCGTGGTGACCTGCAGGTAGTCGAGCTTAATGGCGTTGGTGGCGCTGCGATCGACGCCGGCGAGCATGAGGATGTCGTCGTCAGTGACTTCCTTCTTCAGGTCGGCGAGGCGCAGGAAGGCTTCATAGAGCTGATCAAGGGATTCATTCGTGAACTCCACGCCCAGCACTTGCAGACGATGCTTCAGGGCGGCATGTCCGCTGCGGGCGGTGAGGACGATGTTGTTTTCGTCGATACCCACATCCTGCGGGTTCATAATCTCGTAGGTCTCGGTGTTCTTGAGCACGCCGTCCTGATGGATGCCGCTGCTATGTGCGAAAGCGTTGCGGCCCACAATGGCTTTGTTGGGCTGGATGGGCATGTTCATGAGTGAGGAGACGAGGCGCGAGGTGGGGTAGATGCGCTGTGTGTTGATATTCGTGTCGATGCCGATGCCCTGATGGCATTTCAGGATCATGGCAATCTCTTCGAGACTGGTGTTGCCAGCACGCTCACCGATGCCGTTGATGGTGACCTCCGCTTGTCGTGCGCCATTGAGGATGCCGGCCATCGTGTTGGCGGTGGCCAGGCCGAGGTCGTTGTGGCAGTGGGTGCTGAGGATGGCCTTGCCGTTGCTGAGGCCATCGACATGTTCCATGAGGTATTTGATCTTAGCACCGAACTCCTCGGGGAGGCAGTAGCCTGTGGTGTCGGGGATGTTGCAGATGGTGGCGCCGGCCTTGACAACGGCTTCGATGACACGCGCCAGGTATTCGTTATCAGTGCGTCCGGCATCCTCGGCATAGAACTCCACATCGTCGCAGAAGCGCTTGGCATATTTCACGGCTGCCACGGCACGCTCGATGATTTCGTCGTGGGTGGTGTGGAACTTGTAGCGGATGTGCTCCTCGCTCGTGCCGATACCGGTGTGGATGCGCTTACGCTTGGCGTACTGAAGGGCTTCCACTGCGACATCGATATCCTTCTCCACTGCACGTGTGAGAGCGCAGATAGTGGGCCAGGTGACGGCCTTGGAGATCTCTATGACACTGTTGAAGTCGCCAGGCGACGAGATGGGGAAACCGGCTTCGATGACGTCCACACCGAGCGATTCCAGTTGCTTGGCGACTTGGATTTTCTCTATAGTGTTCAGCTGGCAGCCAGGCACCTGCTCGCCGTCGCGGAGGGTGGTGTCGAAAATGAAAAGACGATCGGACATGGCGGGGATTGAGAATTATGAATTCCTGATGATGGTCTGGGCGCGGTCGGGGCCCACGGAGAGAATGGTGATGGGTGTCTGCAATTCCTGCTCCAAGAAGTTGATGTAGTCCTTGAAGGTTTGCGGGAACTGGGCCTCGGAGGTCATCGTGGAGAGGTCCTCCTTCCAACCGGGAAGGTCGCGATACACCGCCGTCCATCCTTCGGTGTCGTAGGGCATCTCGGTGACGCGCACGCCGTCCTTCTCATAAGCCACGCAGGCACGGATGGTGGGGAAGCCGTCGAGGACGTCGCTCTTCATCATGATGAGCTGTGTGACGCCGTTAATCATGATAGCGTACTTGAGGGCCACGAGATCGACCCATCCGCAGCGGCGGTTGCGACCTGTGACAGCGCCGTACTCATGACCAATCTCGCGCAGGCGGTCGCCGGTCTCGTCAAAGAGCTCCACGGGGAAGGGGCCGGAGCCCACACGGGTGCTGTAGGCCTTGAAGATACCGAATACCTCGCCAATCTTGTTGGGCCCTACGCCGAGGCCTGTGCACACGCCACCCGTGGTGGTGCTGGAGGAACTCACGAAGGGGTAGGTGCCGTGGTCGATGTCGAGCATCGTGCCCTGAGCACCTTCAGCCAGTACGCTCTTGCCCTCGGCAAGCAGGTGGTTGATTTCTATCTCGGTGTCGGTCAGCGGGAACTGACGCATGTATTCGATGCCCTGAAGCCACAGCTGCTCCTCGGCGGTGATGTCGTAGTCGGTATAGTGGAGGTCGCGTAGGATCTGCTCGTGGCGTGCCTTCAAGGCGTTGTATTTCTCCATAAAATTGTCAAGGATGTCGCCTACCCGAAGACCTGTGCGGCTGGCCTTCTCGCTGTAGGTGGGGCCGATACCCTTGCCCGTGGTACCTACTTTGTTCTTGCCCTTGGCAGCTTCGTAGGCGCGGTCGAGGACACGGTGTGTGGGCAGGATGAGGTGTGCGCGCGTGCTGATGTGCAGGCGGCTCTTCAGGTCGTAGCCTGCGGCTTCCAACTCGCGAGCCTCGGCCATGAAGAGGTCTGGGGCGATGACACAGCCGTTACCGATGATGTTCAACTTGCCCTCATCGAAGATGCCGGAGGGGATGCTGCGGAGAACGAATTTCTTACCATCGAAGATGATAGTGTGGCCTGCGTTGGGGCCACCGGCAAAACGGGCTACAACATCGTAGCGGGGGGTGAACACATCGACGACCTTTCCTTTTCCTTCGTCGCCGAAGACAATGCCCAGAAGGGCATCCACTTTACCTGTTTTCATATCGTGTGAGTTGACTTGTGATTCTTTATTTTTCTTGTAACATATCATAGACCTTCAGCGCTCTTTCCATTTGGCGTTGGCATTTGGCGCAGAGACCATTGATATACACAATGCGGTGTGTGATTGCGAATTTGCGGGGTTCATAGAGGTCGAGGGCCTCAGCCAGCTCGCGGCTCCTGATACGCGTGATGAGGTGGCAATTATTGCAAATCTGGTAGTTGCGTGGTTTGTTGTCACCAATGCGCTCGAAATAGGCGATGGTCGATGAGAAGGGATGACGGATGAGCAGATTGGCCTGCACAAGTAGCTGGGTGGTGTTGTAGAGCGTGCTTGTGCTGACGGGGAAATGCAGGATGTCCAATAGGTTTTTCAAATCATCTATCGTGAAGATCCCTTCCAGGTTATAGGCCGCATGCAAGATGGCAAACCGCTCTTTGGTTTGTCGGAGATCATGAGCAATCAGAAATTGGCGAAATTGCTCTGCAACACGTTCTTGAAGGGTTGGCTTCTTGCTCATACGGGGGCAAAAGTAGTGCTTTTCTGCCGAACGGCCAAATAATTACGGGATAATTTGCCGTACACGCCGTTCTGCCTCGGCCGAGGTCTCGCTGTAACGCATGAGGGCGTTGTACGCGGCTTTGCGTAGCGGCAGGTAGGGGGAGGGGAGTGCTGCGGTGGCCTGATCCACGAATTCCAATTCGGAGGCAGGTGAAAGCTGGGCGCCTTGCATGAGGAGACGCGTAAGCATCAGGAAGCCACAGAGTTGGAATATCTCGCGCTCGTCGGCCATCCATCGGAAAGCCATCTCGGCGCTGTAGGGTTGTGTGGAGAGGCGCTCCAGGCTGAGCAGCTGTGCCAGTTCGGCCTGCTCGGGGCGGATGTCCTCCATCCACAGGGTGGCGATGTCGCTGTCAAACTCCTCATGGGGATAGAGGAGGATGGCCAGCAGCTTGCACTCGCGGATAGGCTCCTGCCACAGGGCCTGCGCGAGATGGCGGTCGGCGGTATAGCCGGCAGCTATCTCACGCAGACGGGGCAGTTCCACACCAAAGGTGAGCTTATAGCCCATGCCGCTTTCGCGGATAGCGCGAGAAGCGATACCGTTCATGGCGGCGCGCAGGTCGGCTTTGATGGCTTGGATAGGGCTCATAGGCCACATTGGGCTTATTCGTTGATAAGTGGGAGTGTCTTATATTCTTGGCTGTAGCGCAGCATCTGGTGGTCATAGGCCTCACCGTAGCGGATTTGCACGTCGGTGATGTTGCCGTCTTTGTCCTCGGTGACCACGTACTCGGGGTTGATGAAGCCCTTGTAGGGAGCCAGGTCAAGGGCTTTGTAGCGGGCGAGCACTTCCTTGTGGAGTTCCGGGTCAACTTTGACACCATAGGCTTCGATGAGGCGGCGGGCACCTTCAAAGTCCCCCTCGCTCTTCACGCGTTGGATCTCGGCCAGCAGCTCGCCGAAGAGCGTGCGCAAGGCGGCGTAGTCGTTGATCTGCACGTAGGTCTTGCCATCACGCTTGATCAACTCGACAGCCCCCTCTGCGTGGTCGAGGACCCAGTGGGCGATGAGGGCGCGGTTGCGCATGTGTGCTTCTTCAATGTTGTTGCCCGGTTCGATGCGCACGAGCTGCGTCATCAGGCCGTTCATCATATAGGTGTAATACTGGCTCTTGTAGGCATCAGCATTGGGCGTGAGGCCCAACTCCACGAGCTTCGGATCGGCGATGTAGTAGAGACCGAAGAGGTCGGCGCGCGCTTCTTCGATGGCACTGCCGTAGGCCTTCAGCGAGTCGGCATCCACGCCGGGCAGCAACTTGCCGCTGCCGTGGCCCAGACATTCGTGGAGGTCGGTGTGGAGGTCGTCGCACACGTCGCCGTAGTCCTTGATTAAATCGCGCGTGGCTTGGTCAATGACGAACTCCTCCTGGAAACCGTTGCCGCGGGCAGCCTTGTTGTAGGCATCGGTGAGGTTGCCGATGGTCACGCTCTTGGAACCGTGTTCCGCACGAACCCAGTTGCTGTTAGGCAGGTTGATACCGATGGCTGTGCTGGGGTAGAGGTCGCCACCGAGGATGGCTGCCACGATGACCTTGGCGGTGATACCTTTGCAGTTCTGCTTCTTGAAACGGGCATCTACGGGTGAGTGGTCCTCGAACCACTGCGCGTTGGCCGACAGCTTCTCGGTGCGCTCGGTGGCTGCCTTGTCCTTGAAGTTGGCATAGCCTTCCCAGCTGGCCTTCATGCCCAGCGGGTCGCCATAGCTCTCGGTGAAGCCGTTGGTGAAATCGACGTCGCCATCGGTGTCCTCGACCCAGAGGATGCTGTAGGCATCGAAGGTCTTCAAGTCGCCTGTACGGTAGTAGTCAATGAGTTTGTCGATGACGGCGACCTGCTTGTCACTCTCGGCAACTGTCTTTGCTTTCTCCAGCCAGTAGATGATGCGATCGATGGCCTCGCCATAGAGTCCGCCGCTGCGCCACACCTTCTCCGTGAGCACCCCGTTCTCCTTCACGAGACGGCTGTTCATGCCGAACATGATGGGGTGCTCTGGGTCGGGGTCTGCTTCTTTCATCTTCAGGTAGAAATCCTCAGCCTCAGCCTGTGTGACGCCTGGGCCGTAGTAGTTGGCGGCACTGGTGAGCACGAGGTCCTCACCATCGGCCTGGTTGGTGCGCTTGGGCATCACTGTGGGGTCGAAGATGACGGGGAAGAGCTCTTCGATGTCGA
This sequence comes from uncultured Prevotellaceae bacterium, assembly GCA_947170495.1. GTDB lineage: Bacteria > Bacteroidota > Bacteroidia > Bacteroidales > Bacteroidaceae > Physcousia. The sequence continues at coordinate 7,881 of CAMVUB010000043.1, read as the reverse complement.
AGGGCAGTTTCTCGGGGGCGACATCCTTGATGGCGGTGCGCAGGAATGCCTCGGAGAACGCGGGCTGGAACTTCTCACAGCCATAGTGGTGGTGGATGCCGTTGGAGAACCATACGCGTTTGAGGTAGATGACGAAGTTCTTGAAGTCCTCGCTCTCGCGGTCGCCCTGGTAATCGGTATATACGGATTCGAGCAACTGGCGGATGCGCAGGTTATAGCGTCCGTTCTGATCCCACAGGATGTCTCGGCCGCTGAGGGCTGCCTGTGAGAGGTAATAGACAAGTGTCTTCTGTCGAAGCGACAAATCCTCGAAGCCTTCGACCTTGTAGCGTAGCATCTGCAGGTCGGCGAAGCGTTCGTCGTTGTATTCGAAGTCGGTGGTTTCTTGCTGTGTGCCACAGGAGGTGGCGAGAGCTGCTGTGATGAGCATGCCTGTGTAGAGATGTTTGAGGTTCATGATATGTTATTGTTTTTTGTCCTTGCCTGTGCGCCCTTGTTCCAGACGGGCATAGAACTCGTTTTGATATTCCTTCGGCGTCTTGCCGTGCATCTTGTAGAACGTGGCATAGAACGACTGCCGGTTGGCAAAGCCGCTGGCAGCGGCGATTTCTGCCATACTGAGCTTGCGGTTGCGCTTGTCGGTCATCATGGAGATGGCTTCGCGCAAGCGATAGCCGGCTATCAACTCGGGGAAGTTGCATTGGAAACGCAGGCTGACGGCGGCGCTGATATAGCGCGGGTTGGTGCCTATCTCCTCGGCCAGCCGCTGTGCATTGTATTGCGGGTCGCGATAACGCTTATCGACAATCATCTTACGAAGGATTTGTTCGTATATGACGTCAATGACTTCAGCCTTGATGGCTGTGCGGTAGAGGGCCGGGCTCTCTTTCTTCTCACGGAGGTTATACTTGCTCATGTGGTTGGTCTTGATGTAATTCAGATGCTTGCTCATGCGCTTGCAAGCGGAACTCATATTGTGCCTGCTGCTGCATGACGCTACGTAGTTGTTGATCTAAATCCTTGAGCTTTTCAAGCAGATTACTGCGCTCGGCATCGCCATTGTCGGAGATGGGACGGAGCCCTTCGGCTTGCAAGGCAATCACTTGTGCACGCAGGTAGTCAATGCGTGCTTGGGTGATGCTTTGATCTAATACGACGGAACGCACACGCTCGCGTATGCCGGTCCAATCGCGGTTGCCGGTCAGTACACGTTCGAGTTCACCAATCTGCATGGGTGGATGGTTGGCATTGAAACGACTCATCCACAGATCTACGTTGCGTCGCTCTTCGGCAACAAGCTCTTCCATCTCCAGTGTGTGGCTGTCTAAGGCCTTCCTGAAGGCATCCTGTTTCAGCCATTCCTTCATCTGTTCGTTGCGTTCTTTCTCCTTGCGTTCCTGTTGGTCACACTGCTTTGTGTAGGCCATCTGAGCTTGTGAGAAGACATTGCGGGTGTTGCCGTCGGGAATCAGCTTGTGCCACGAGTCATCGGCTTTATCAATCTTATCGTGGAGGGCGGTGAGGGCGGTCTCACGTGCTGTCAAGTCCATGATTAGCTGTTGCTGCTGCTTGCGCAGTAGGCTTCCCTCTGCTTTTAATCGCGTGGTTTCTATCTCGTTGCCCTGTAGGCGCTGCTCCATGACATCCCATTGTTCCCGTAGTTGTTGAATACGTTGCTTCAATCCTTCGGGCGATTCCTTCCATTGTGCATACCATTCCGGAAGCGTGATGACCTGCTCCAAGGCGTCATAGCGCTGACGGAAGGTTTTGATGGTTTCCTGTTGTCGCTTTTGCAGACGTTCCACTTGACCGGCCATCGTCTGGCAAGCGGTGTTGGCCTCGTTGAGTCGCACGGTGAGGTCATCGGATTGTTGCTGTAACTCCTGCAATTGCTCGCCAAGCTGTGAGATGGAACCGAGGTGGAACGTGAAGGCTTTCAGCTCCTTCTCAGCCTCTTCGGCTTCCACGGTCGTTCGCTCAATCAGCAGTTGCAGAAGGGTGGTTCGGGACTCACGGTTGGTGGAAGCGGAACAGTCAGAGAAGGAACGGTCCAGCATACTGAAGTTCTTCCATTCTTCGGCATCGCCGTTCAGGCGTGTACGGATGGTCGTCAGATTCAGGGCTTCCGTTTCCATGCGCGCCAAGGTCTGGTAGAGGTCCTTCTGTAGCTCTGCTTGAGCCCTTTGCTTGCTGGAGAGCTCTTGGCGGAGCACCGCACATTCGGCCTTCAACGATGCGATGAGGGCGTTCTGCTCCACGATGGTCTCGCCCTCCCACGGATGATGGGTGGCACCGCACACGGTGCAGGGCGTACCCTCCTGCAGGTCTCCGCGTAGCTCTATGACATCCTGACTCTTAGACAGGGTGAGATGGTATTCTTTATGTTCCAGCTGCTGGACAGACTGTTGAATCTCTTTGTCGAGCTTATCGAGACTGCGGTTCAGGTGTTCGGTATGGAGGCGCAAACGAGTGATCTCCATGTCTTTCTGTTCCATCAAGTCGTAGTCGGTGGCGATGCTGTGCCATAATGTAGAAGCCGTCTTGAGCATCAGCAGCCGGCTGCGCAGCTCCAGCGCACGGCTTTGCAGCTTGTAGCTGTCCTGTCCTTTGATGCTGGTTCGGTGGCCGTTCAGCTCATCCTGCTTGCTTTGGATGGCGGCATTCATATTCTGATGTTCAGCAAAGAGACGCCGCAGTTGCTCGTCGCGCTCTTCCTGTTGGTGTGAGGCCTGGCTGAGTTCTTGTGCCAACAGTTCGCGCTGTTGTTCCACACCTAACAGTTCGTCCAACATAATCTTCACGGCATCACTGCGCAGAATCATGGTGCGATGTACCTCCAACGCTTGCTGTTGGACATGCAACTCTGTGGCCTCCTCCAAGAATTCCTCTGTCACGCGTTTGTTCTCTTGTAGCGCTTTTTCCAACATTACATGACGTTCCTGCAACTGCTGGATCATCGCCTCGGTGTCGGCGGCATAGCTCTTTCCTTCGATGACTTGTGTGGCCATATGCTCGCCATCGGCCATCTTCATAGCAGCCGTCATCAGCTGCTGGGTGATGGAATCGGTATTGCCTTTCTCCAGACGTACCTGCTGCTCTGCCGTCTCATAGGCCTTCTTGGCCTCGCCCGTGATGATGCCTTGCTGTCCGCTGGCCTGGCGCGTCTGCTCAATGTCCTTGGATAGCAGGTGTATGCGCTGCACCTGCTCGTTCAGGGGTTCGAAGGCTTCAAAGCGTTCCAGCTCCTGTTTCTCGGTGTGAATCGTCGCCAGCTGTTTGTTCAGCTGATACAATCGCTCCTGCTGCTTCGTCAGTTCCGTGTTGACCTTCAGAAACTGATGCAGGCGTTCCAGTTGTCGCTGCACTTCCGTGCGCATCTCTTCGAGATGTGCGATTTTGGTCTGGCAGAGTCGGCGTCCTTCATGCAGCTTCTGCAGGTTGGCATCGTCGAGAAGGTGCTCGGACAGACGGACATGCGAGAGCTCTTGGCGTAGCAGCTCCTGAAGCCATTTTTGTACATCGTCGGGGAGGGGAGTGTCAAAACGTTCCAGCCACCATTGGTGAAGGGTGGACTCTAAAGAGTCTGGACGGGAGGAAGAGGATGTATGTATGTCGGACATGAAGGTTGATTTTTGTGCGCAAAGTTAGCGAAAAACTCTGAACAAAGGAAATGATTTGTTGTTATTTTTCCGTAGAGAAGAGAAAAAGGGGTGATGAAGGTCAATAAAATGACGATTTTCATGTCTGTATGCCAAGTTTTATGTACTTTTGCGCGCTATGCAGAAACAACAGATGCAACAATACCTCGGCTTGACGGCGGAACAAGTCGCGGTCAGTCGTCAGAAATACGGTTCCAATGTGCTCACGCCGCGTGAGCGGGCACCTTGGTGGCGCAAACTTGCCGAGAAATTCACCGACCCGCTCATCGTTATCCTCTTGGTGGCGGCCGTCATGAGTATCGGTATTTCCATCTATGAATACTTCGGCTTAGGGGCTGATGCCACCGCTTTTTTCGAACCGGTCGGCATCATCATTGCCATTACACTGGCCACAGGCCTTGCCTTCTGGTTTGAATGGAAGGCTGACCGAGAGTTCTCGCTATTGAACCTGCAGAACGACCGCGAACCCGTGCGTGTCATCCGCGATGGCCACGAGAAACAGATTCCTCGCAGCGAGGTCGTTGTGGGCGACTTGGTGTTGCTCTCTACGGGCGATGAGATCTGTGCCGATGGCCTCTTGTTGGAGGCCGTGCAGATGCAGGTCGATGAATCGACCCTCACCGGGGAGCCCGTCTGCCATAAGAGCATCCTTCCCGAGGAACAGGATTCGGACGCCACCTTCCCTACGAACACGGTGCTGCGCGGCACCAAGCTATTAGAGGGACATGGTCGTATGCGCGTGACAGCCGTCGGCGACAACACGGAGAATGGCCGTGTGTTCACCGAGGCGCAGATAGATGCCTCCGTGCGCACACCCCTCAACGAGCAGTTGGACCGTCTTGGCCTCCTCATCTCACGTGCCAGCTACGCCATTGCCGCGTTGGTGGTCATCGCCCGTATCATCATGTGGTTTGTGGCAGCTTCCCCGGAAACGCTGACAGCCCTTGGCACAGAACTCTCAACGTTCGACTTCCAACTCTCCACTTATTCTTTCCTCGCTTATCTGCTGCAATCCCTCATGATTGCCGTCACGCTCATCGTGGTGGCTGTCCCCGAGGGCTTGCCCATGGCGGTGACGCTCTCGCTGGCCTATTCCATGCGTCGTATGCTGAAGACCAACAACCTCGTGCGCCGTATGCATGCCTGCGAAACGATGGGTGCTGCCACCGTCATCTGCACCGATAAAACCGGCACACTCACACAGAACCAGATGCAGGTGGTGGAGATGAAGGAGGTAAGAGGTGAGATGGATGGCGTGCGGTTGAATGTCGCCGTCAACAGTACAGCTTCCCTGGATGGCGACCAAGTCCTCGGCAACCCCACGGAGGGCGCTCTCCTGTTGTGGCTGCGCAATCAGGGCGTTGACTATGTCCCCCTGCGTGCTACTGCCCATGTCACCGAGGAGATCCCTTTCACTACCGAGCGCAAGTATATGGCTACGCGCGTGGACGATACCTTATATTTAAAGGGAGCCCCGGAAATCGTGATGGAGATGTGTAAGGTGGAGAACGCTCAACTTTCAGCTTTCAACGCTCAACTTCAGGAATGGCAGGAGCGTGGCTTGCGCACGCTGGCGCTGGCTCATGCCGAAGGACAGGCGACGCCCGTCCTTGATGCCTTAGTAGCCATTGCTGATCCCGTACGTGTGGATGTTCCCGCAGCAGTGCAGGAGTGCCTTACTGCTGGCATTGATGTGAAAATCGTCACGGGTGATACCCCAGCCACCGCCATGGAAATTGCGAGACAGATTGGACTGACAGGAGTGAGAAATGAAAGAGTGAAAAGTGAAAAATGTATTTTCACTGGTCCTGAGATTGCTGCGATGTCCGATGAGGAGCTGCAGGCCTGTGCTCGTGACATCGTCATCATCGCACGTGCACGGCCGATGGACAAACAACGTCTGGTGCAGGCCCTTCAACGCTGCGGTGAAGTGGTTGCTGTCACGGGCGATGGCACCAACGATGCTCCCGCCCTGAAGGCTGCTCATGTGGGACTCTCCATGGGCGATGGCACTGCGGTGGCGAAGGAGGCTTCCGATATCACCATCCTTGACAACTCCTTCGCCAGCATTGGGCGTGCTGTGATGTGGGGGCGTTCCCTCTATCGCAATATACAGCGCTTCATTCTCTTCCAGCTCACCGTCAATGTCTGCGCCTGCCTCACCGTTCTCGCAGGCTCTTTCATGGGCACCGACGCGCCGCTGACTGTCACGCAGATGTTGTGGGTGAACCTGATCATGGACACCTTCGCCGCGATGGCCCTGGCCTCGCTGCCGCCCACGGAGAGTGTAATGCGTGAGCGTCCGCGCGACCGCCGCAAGTTCATTATCTCTACTCCTATGTGGCACTTCATCCTGTGGGTGGGAGGACTCTTCTTCATCGTGATGACTGCCCTGCTCTGGTATTTCGAGCGTGATGGCCATATCAATGCCTACGACCAGAGCCTTTTCTTCACCGCTTTCGTGATGCTTCAGTTCTGGAACCTCTTCAATGCCCGCGCTTTCCTGACGGGCAGGAGCGCCTTTAACCTCCATCACTGCCGCGAGTTCCTCTTCATCGCCACGCTCATCTTCTTCGGCCAGATCTTCATCGTGGAACTGGGTGGCCCCATGTTCAATGTCGTACCCCTCCGTGTGCTCGACTGGCTCATCATCATAGCAATCACCTCACCCGTCCTATTGGCAGGTGAGGCAATCCGTTGGCTAAAGTCCAGGTAAATACGCCCCTCCCTATTTAGGGAGGGGTCGGGGGAGAGTCCTATTTCGGCAGGTTGAATGCTACGCTCATCTCCTGCATCTGTTCGTCGGTCATACCATCAGGCGTAAAGCCCATGTTCTTGGCGGCGATATAGATGAGGGCTGATTTGTTGAGGACATCAATCTGGTCGAAGGCGGCCATGACATCTGTATCTACAGCGAAGACACCGTGCTTCTCCCACATCACCACATCGTAGTCGTCGTCAATGGCCTTGATGGTGGCATCGGCCAGCTCCACGCTGGAGGGCAGCATATAGGGCACCATCCCCAAACCACGCGGACAGAACGCCTTGGTCTCTGGAATCATGGACCACAGCATCTTCGTGGCTACGTCCTTCTCCATGAACATCTTGTTGTGGGTCAGCGCCACCAGTTCAATGGGATGAGTGTGTACACTGGCGCGATAGGGCGAACCCTTGGCCAGCAGGTAGTTGTGTACGGCCAGATGTGAGGGCAGTTCACTCGTGGGCTTTACAGGCTTGTCGGCGATGATGACATAGCTGGCGCAGTCGTCCAGGATGCGGATGACAGAGCCGTTGTCCATGGGCCAGCGGGCCAGGTCGCGCATACGCATGTTCGTGCCCTTACAGTAGAAATAGCAGCCTTTCAGATGGGGCAGGGTAGTACCAATCTGATAGACAGGGGAGATGGCTGGTAGCGCACGGATGGCATCGTCCACCTGTTCCGTGATGTTCACCGTGATGTTGCCACCGTTGCGCTCGGCCCATCCCTTTTGCCAAAGGTAGCCGGCCACTTCTGCGACGTCGCCGACAATCTTTGCCAGCGCTTCGCGATTCTCAAGAATACTCTTCATATAGTTTCAAGTTTAAAGTTTCCATTATTCTTCCCCGTAGCGTTCCTTGGTAATCTGGGCGAGCGACTTACCGCGCGTGTCGGGGCAGCCGATGACACCGATGATGAGGGAGAGCGCCAAGAGGGCTATCATGCAATAGGCGGCGAGGGTGAAGCCTTCGCCGTTTTCGCCGTAGATATAGGTGAAGACGAGTCCCCAGACGGCGGAGAGTCCACGGACTACGAAGAACATCAGCCCTTGGGCACCGGCACGGAACTTCGCGGGGAACAGTTCGCTGCCCCACAAGGCATAGAAGATCTGCACGCTCAAGCCACCTTCAATACCCCACAGGATGGCGAAAGCCCACAACGAGGCGGTGCTGCCGATACCTGTGGTGACCACCATCGCCCATGGCGAGATGGCTACGAGAAGGCCGAGGACATAGACAAATTTGTGCGAGATGCGATCGATGAACTGCGAGAGCACGGCAGTCGTGGCTACGGTGCAGAACCACAGCACACAACTCAGCCAGTTGGCCTGCTCGTTGCTCACACCACCCGCCGTCTCATAGATGTGCGGCAGGAAGAAACCCATCACGGAGGCTACCAAGTTCCAGGTCAAGTAGATGGCCGCAAGGAAGAGAGCCGTCCTCACAGCAATCTTATTCGTGAACA
>CAMVUB010000042.1 GCA_947170495.1 uncultured Prevotellaceae bacterium | reverse complement strand
CGACCTCCAGGTTATGAGCCTGGCGAGCTACCAACTGCTCCACTCCGCGATATTCCGACAAGCATTTTTGTCGTTTGCGGGTGCAAAGGTACGCCTTTTCTGTGAATTGACCAAAAGAAAGGACGGAAAAATGCACTGGAAGGACCTTTTTTGCTCACGTGTGCAAAAAGAATAGCCCGTTTTCTTGCATGAATCGTACAAATCTGCTACTTTTGCACAGTTTAAAGAACCAGATATTATGCCGCAACTGAAAACGCGCCAACTGCTGGTCGATGTGGCTCGCCAGCTTTTTGCCAAGAATGGCTTTGACAGCACCACGATGAACGACATCGCTGAGTTTTCCGGAAAGGGTCGTCGCACGCTTTACACCTACTTCAAGAACAAGGAAGAGGTCTATTCGGCTGTCATCGATGCCGAACTTATGCGCATTTCAACCATGTTCCTGGCCGTGGCACGTCGTCAGTTGCCGCCGCTGGAGAAACTCGTGGAGCTGCTCTTTGCGCATCTGAGCCTGATGAAGGAGGCGGTGGAGCGCAACGGCAATCTGAGGTCGGCCTTCTTCCGCAATATCTGGAAAGTGGGAAGCGTACGTAAGAAGTACGACAAGAAGGAGCACGATATCTTTGCCAAGACGTTAGAGGAAGGCCGTCAGGCGGGCATCTTCGACATCGATGACGTCGTGTTCTATACCGATATCATTCAGGCCACGGCCAAAGGCCTTGAGGTGCCGTACATCTATGGGCGCCTTGGGGTTGGCATGAATATCGAAGTCACACGCCCGATGGTCACCAAGATCCTGCATCGTGCCCTGGGAATGGAGTGAGGGGAATTGGAATTTGAGAATTGAGAATTGAAAATTACTATAAACACAGATAACAATGAAATTATTAGAAGGAAAGACTGCATTGATTACGGGTGCGGCACGCGGCATAGGCAAGGCCATTGCCCTGAAGTTCGCCGCTGAAGGCGCTAACATTGCTTTTACAGACCTCGCCGTGAACGAGGAGACTGAGGCTGAGATCGCCGCCCTCGGCGTGAAAGCCAAGAGCTATGCCAGCAACGCCGCCGACTTCGCCGAGAGCGAGGCTGTGGTGCAGCAGGTGAAGGCCGATTTTGGCAGCATCGATATTCTCGTGAACAACGCAGGTATCACCAAGGACGGCCTGATGCTCCGCATGACCGAGCAGCAGTGGGATGCCGTGATTGCCGTGAATCTGAAATCGGCCTTCAACTTCATCCACGCGTGTGTACCCGTGATGATGCGCCAGCGTGGCGGTTCTATCATCAACATGGCCAGCGTCGTGGGCGTTCACGGCAATGCCGGTCAGGCCAACTATGCTGCCTCCAAGGCTGGTCTGATTGCGCTTGCAAAGTCCATCGCACAGGAGATGGGCCCCAAGGGTATTCGTGCCAACGCCATTGCCCCCGGCTTCATTGACACGGCGATGACACAGGCGCTTCCCGAGGATGTCCGCAAGGAATGGTGCAACAAGATACCCCTCCGTCGTGGCGGTACCGTGGAGGACATTGCCAACTGCGCCACGTTCCTCGCCTCTGACTTGTCGAGCTATGTCAGCGGACAGGTCATTCAGGTTGACGGCGGCATGAACATGTAGGACTCTCCCCCGACCCCTCCCTAAGCAGGGAGGGGAGTAGTTTGCAAAGGTGATTCCACTATACGAAGATAACCACGTAATCATCGTCTCGAAGAGTGCAGGGGAGATTGTGCAGGGCGACAAGACCGGCGACACCCCGCTCTCCGAGACGGTGAAACTGTATATCAAGGAGAAGTATGCCAAGCCCGGTGCCGTGTTCCTCGGCGTCGTACATCGCTTGGACCGCCCCGTGAGTGGGGTAGTGGTCTTCGCGAGAACCAGCAAGGCATTGACGCGTCTCAACGAGATGTTCCGTGTGGGAACCGTACAGAAAACCTACTGGGCGCTGGTGCAAAACGAGCCGCGTGAGCCGGAAGGCACGCTGACACACTGGCTCCTGCGTAATGAGAAGCAGAACAAGAGCTATGCCTACGACCACGAGCGTCCCAATGCCAAGCAGGCTATCCTCGACTACAAGATCATCGGTCATACGGAGCGTTTCACCCTTCTCGAGGTACACCTTCACACGGGACGCCACCACCAGATCCGCTGCCAGCTGGCGGCCATGGGCTGTCCAATTCGTGGCGATTTGAAATACGGCGCACCGCGTAGCAATCCCGATGGCAGCATCAGCCTGCATGCCCGCAGCATTCGCTTCGAACACCCCGTGAGTCACGAGGAAATAGTTGTCGAAGCACCCCTTCCCGATGAAGGCCCGTGGCGGGGACTATCAAAAAAATAAGGCAAAAACGAAAAAACTTTCAACTTGAAACCTGAAACTTGAAACTTTTTCCTTACCTTTGCCCCCGCAAACCGCAAGAGTGCGAAATGTGTTTGCCATGAGCGCGGCACATTCAACAATTGGAAGGATGGTAGAGTGGTCGATTACAGCGGTCTTGAAAACCGCCGTGCCGCAAGGCACCGGGGGTTCGAATCCCTCTCCTTCCGCTGCAAGAGGAGCCCGCATAGGCTCCTCTTTTTCGTCCAACAGACAAAGCATGACCCACGTATGAAGATATTTGCAGTAGGAATGAACTACGCTGAGCACAATAAAGAGCTCGGTGAAACGTTATATAATAGAGAAGATGCGCGCGCGACAGCGTCTGCGGACCCTGTCATCTTCACGAAGGCAGACTCAGCGTTGCTCAGTGGTGGTAAACCATTCTTCATCCCGGATTTCACAGAGCGCTGTGACTATGAGACGGAGTTGGTGGTGCGCATCTGCCGCCTTGGGCGTAGCATCTCGCCCCGCTTTGCGCATCGCTACTACGATGCGGTCACCGTGGGCATTGACTTCACGGCGCGCGACCTGCAGCAACGACTCCGTGCACAGGGGCATCCGTGGGAACTCTGCAAGGGCTTCGATGGCTCTGCTGTGGTGGGCCGCTTCCTTCCGCTGGCCGATGTCGGACGCGAGGTACAGGATCTGCACTTCCATCTCGACATCAACGGACAGACGGTGCAGACAGGGCACACAGCCGATATGCTGCATACGGTGGACGAGCTGGTGAGTTATATCAGTCGGTTCTTCACCCTCAAGACAGGCGATCTCCTTTACACCGGCACGCCCGTGGGCGTAGGCCCCGTGCACATCGATGACCATCTGGAAGGGTGGCTCGAAGATGAGAAGGTGCTGGAGTTTAACGTCAAATGATCCTTTTCAAATGTCCAGAGTTTTAAGATATTTCCTTTTGTTCCTTCTCCTTCCGCTCTTCGCTGCGGCGCAGGACTTCACCCAATTCGATTGGGAGAAGCTGCGTATTGACAGCGTCGTGCCGTCCTATCATGAGGTCGTGCCGTTGGAGACGGACTACCGGTTGTTTGACTACACTGTGGCTGTGCGCTATCCCGAGTGGGCTCCCCTCACGAAGCAGGAGACCGAGCGCCTTAGCGCCATCCCCGGCAGTACGGAGCAGATTGCAGACACGCTGACCATCCATAGCTATGTAGGCATCAGCCGTGGGGAGGGACTCTTGGACATTAGCTTTGTGCCTATCGTACGACGTGCCGGAGCTTACTACAAGTTGCTGAGCGGCAAGGTGGAGATTGTACCAACTGTGAAGGCATCCCATCCGCGTCTGCTCAAGGCAAAAGCTTCTGCTGCCGCCAATCGCTGGGCCACACAGAGTGTACTTGCCAACGGCCGTTGGGTGAAGATCAGCGTGGAGAGCGATGGTGTTTATCACTTGACACACGCTGCCATCAGTGAGATGGGCTTTGGCAATCCGGCCAATGTGCGTGTCTATGGCTATGGCGGACATCTGCAGAAGGAACTCATCGATGCCGACACCGATTTCGACGATTTGGAGGAAGTGTCCTTATGGCCTGTGGCCGATGGCTATCTCTTCTATGCCAATGGCTTGGAGACCTTCCGTGACGGACGCCACATTCCTAACCATTATGCCCGTGCGGCCTGCTATTTTGTCACGGAGGCTGCCTCGCCTGTACCCGCCTTCCCCTCCACCTCATCCTCTGCAACGCCTGCAGGCACCCTCACGACCTTTGATGCCTACGTCTCCTATCACCCCCAGACCTATGCCTGGTTCCATGGCGGCCGTCAGCTGTTTGAGGACTATGACTACGCCAGCGGAAACAGCCGCAACTACACGCTGACCCTGCCGTGTCGCAGCTCGGGGGCGCAAGGGCGACTGACCGTGAGCTTCTCTGCAGCAGAGGCTTCCGCAACACAGGTCACCACGCGTTTCAACAACAACGCCCTCGGTATGATGTCCCTCTCCGCATTGGCCGACTACTCCTCGGCGACCGTCGTGGAGAAATCCTATACGGTGAATGCACCGGCGGCTTCTAATGCCGTCAATATCACCAGCACGAAAGGCCATCACGCACGCCTTAATTTCCTGACGTTGAAATATACGGGCCTGATGGCCTTGGATGGCGGCGTGCAGCAGATACAGTTCGCGCAGAAGCTGGATGAAGCCCAGGCGTTCAACATCTCTTACGCCTCAGGCCAGCAACTGCAGCTGTGGCGCCTGGCAGAACGCGGCAAGCCTGCGACAGCGATTACCGGTACGAACACGACGGTCAACGGCTCCCCCTGCTATCGCGCCGTGGTCGATGGCGACGGTGAGGAGCATCGTTATGTCGCCTTGAATGTCAACGCCTATGGCAGCTTCCCGCAACCCACGATCGTCGGTGAGATTGGCAATCAGAACCTGCACGCGACAGGGGCTTTGGACATGGTCATTATCACGCCAGCCAGTGGCATCTACGATGCAGAGGCTGAGCGACTGGCCGCTGCACACCGCGAGGCCGATGGCTTGCGCGTGGGCGTCTTCAGGGCTGACTATATCTATAATGAATTCTCCAGCGGCACGCCCGATGCGACGGCTTACCGTCGTTTCCTGAAGATGCTCTATGATCGTGCTACCACGGATGCAGACCGTCCGCGTTACCTCTTGCTCTTCGGCGACTGCGCGTGGGACAACCGCATGCGCACCTCTGCGTGGAGCCAGTTGGATCCCAACAACTTCCTCCTCTGCTTCGAGAGCGAGAATTCCACCAGCGACACGCAATGCTATGTCATGGAAGAGTACTACGGGCTTCTGGATGACGGCGAGGGACGTTCGATGGTGTCGGACAAACCCGATATAGGTGTTGGCCGTTTCCCCGTGCGCTCGCTGACAGAGGCGAAGGCGGCCGTAGATAAGACCATCCGTCATCTCCGTGGCGAGAATATCGGCGCCTGGCGCAATGTCGTCTGTGTGATGGGTGATGATGGTGACAATAACCAGCACCTGAAGATGGCGAACAATGTGGCCAACACCATTCAGGACAACTATCCTCAGTTAGAGGTGCGGAAGGTCATCTGGGATGCCTATCCCATGGTCGCCTCGGCCAGCGGCAACCGCTATCCCATCATCGAGAAGCTGCTCCGTCAGCAGATGGAGGAGGGGGCGCTGATGATGAACTATACGGGGCATGCTGCCACCTATTGTCTGTCTCACGAGATGGTCTTCCGTATCGAGGACTTCGCCGGCTATAAGTCGCCGCGTGCGCCGCTGTGGGTCACGGCGGCTTGCGACGTGATGCCCTTCGACACCCAGACGAGCAATATCGGCGAGACGGCCTTCCTGAATCCCAACGGTGCTGCTGTCGCTTTCTACGGCACTGCGCGCACGGTCTATGCGCAGTCCAACGAACCGCTGAACATCGCCTTCAGCAAGGCGCTCTTCGCCACGGATGCCTTGGGACGCCCCAACCGTGTGGGTGATGCAGTCCGTATCAGTAAGATCAACAGCCCCTCCAGCGAAAACAAACTGCACTATGCCCTGCTGGGTGACCCCGCCCTGACCTTCGGAAACCCAGGAAATAAGGTGGTCTTAGATGCCATCAACGGCACACCCGTGGCAGACCTGGCGGATGACTTCATGCTCCATGCCGGTGGAAAGGCTCGTTTCACAGGCCATATTGAGCACAATAGCGGCGAGGCCATCAATGACTTCAAGGGTGTCCTCACGGCACGCCTTTACGATAGCGAGAGCCTCATCACCTGCCGCAATAATACAGGAGCCAGCGAGGCATTCACCTTCAACGCCTACGACAAGATTCTTTATAACGGTCAGGACAGCGTGCGCAACGGGCGTTTCGACCTCGTCTGTCCCATCCCCATTGACATCCGCTATTCCAACGAGGCCGGTCGCCTGCTCTTCTATGCCAACACCGTCGATTGCCGCTACGAAGCCAATGGCTACAACCACGACTTCCTGCTCGGTGGCACGGAGCCTGGTATCGTTGATGGTGATGGACCCAAGCTCTATGCCTACCTGAACGATGACTCGTTCACGGATGGCCAGACCGTAGGTGCTACGCCTTACTTCGTCGCTGACATCTCGGATGAGAACGGCATCAGCGCCGCAGGCAACGGCCTCGGACACGACCTGGAGCTCATCATCGACGGGAACCCGATGACCACCTACACGCTCAACGATTATTTCACGGGTGAGTTCGGTGACTACACGCGTGGTCATGTGGCCTTCTCCATCCCTCAGCTGAGCGAGGGCGAGCATCAGCTGGTGTTCCGTGCTTGGGACTTGCTGAACAATTCCAATTCCATCACGTTGAACTTCGTGGTTGACCCAGGCCTGCCGATGAACATCCTGAACCTGAAAGCCAGTAAGAACCCGGCGACGAACCAGACGCAGTTCCTCCTGTCCTACGACCGACCGGGCAGCGTTTGCGAGTTCACAGTGGAAGTCTTTGACTTCTGTGGACGTCTGATGTGGAGCCACACGGAAACGGGCAGCAACGACACCGGCTTCTATGCCATCCCGTGGGATCTCACCACTGGCAGCGGCTTCCCGTTGGGTAGCGGTGTCTATCTCTATCGGGCTCGTGTGAAATGCGATAAAAGCGAAGAAGCGACAGCTTCACAGAAACTCATTATCAATCGCAGACAATAAATTCCGATTCCTTTCGTTATATAGATGGTAACTGTTTTTCGGAAACCCCGTCAACGCATGAAAAGAATCTTCTCATATCTCCTTCCGTTCCTTGTCTGGGCCGTCGCAATTCCTGCCGCAGCTCAAGATAAGGAGAATATGTTCAACCCTGTGACGACCAGTGTCACCTCTATGGCCATCGCCCCCGACGCGCGCGCTGGCGGTATGGGTGATATCGGTGCTGCCACCGAGGCGGACGTCAACTCGCAGTACTGGAACCCTGCCAAGTACCCGTTCTGCGTGAGCCGTGCCGGTGTGGCGCTGAGCTACACACCTTGGTTGCGCAAATTGGTGAGCGACATCAACCTGGCGCACATGGCTGCCTACTATCGCATTGGTGACTACAATGCCATAAGTGCTTCACTGCGTTATTTCTCGCTGGGCGAGGTGTCGCTGTGGGACAACGATGCCGGTTCGGCCATCGAGGGCATGACCATCAAGCCTTATGAGCTGTCTGTAGATGCCGCTTATTCGCGTATGCTGTCTGACTATTTCTCGATGGCCGTAGGTATGCGTTTCATCTATTCCGATATCACCTATGACTACACCGCCGAGAGCACTGCCGGTAAGGCCTTTGCTGCTGACATCGCCTTGTACTACAACAACTACTTCATGCTCGGCAACCGTGAGTGTCAGTGGGCGTTGGGCTTGAATATTAGCAATATCGGTTCCAAGATCAGCTACGGCGGCGATGACAATTCAGAGTTTATTCCCACGAACCTGCGTCTGGGTCTGAACTTCACCATCCCCTTCGACGAGTACAACCGTCTCTCCATTGCTGCCGATGCCAATAAGTTGCTCGTCCCCACTTACCCCAAGAAGGAGGCCGATGAGAGTGATAACGACTATACCGACCGTGTGCAGCGCGAGTACTACGACGTGTCGCCTATCGCCGGTATCTTCAAGAGCTTCCACGATGCCCCCAATGGCTTCAAGGAGGAGTTGGAGGAGATTCAATGGTCTGTGGGTGCCGAGTACAGCTACAACGACCGTTTCTTCGTGCGCGTAGGTTACCACGATGAGGCTGCCAATAAAGGTAATCGTAAGTACATCACTGCAGGTGCGGGCTTCAAGATGAGCGTCTTCTCCATTGATGCAGCGTATGTATTCTCCACCGCTCAGTCCAATCCGCTCGACCAGACCATGCGCTTCACGCTCGCCTTCGATATCGACGGCATCAAAGACCTCTTCGGTCGCCGCCGCCGCTAACCATAGTCCTTAAACTTTAAACCTTAAACTCAATATGCGTATTGGCTTCGGTTACGATGTTCATCAGCTTGTGGAGGGCCGCGAGCTGTGGCTGGGTGGCATCAAGATAGACCACACCCTTGGACTTCTCGGACATTCGGATGCCGATGTCCTCATCCACGCCATCTGCGATGCGCTCCTGGGTGCTGCGAACATGCGCGACATTGGCTACCACTTCCCAGATACAGGCGCTGAGTTTAAGGACATCGACAGCAAGATACTGCTGCGCAAAACCGTGGTGCTGCTAGCCACCAAGGGCTATCGTGTGGGCAATATCGATGCCACAGTCTGTGCTGAACGTCCCAAGCTGAATCCACACATCCCCGCCATGCAGACGTGTCTGGCCGAAGTTATGGGCGTGGATGCGGATGCCGTAAGTATCAAGGCCACGACAACCGAGAAACTAGGCTTTACGGGTCGCCAGGAGGGTATCTCCGCTTATGCCGTTTGCCTGATTGAGAAGGCCTGAACGGCATCCCCCTTTCCCTTATCGACAACAAATTAACCCTCGCACGTTGCTTTTCGCTCTTCTTCGTGCGCGCGTTCCAATAGAATTTTGTACCTTTGCGGCCAAATTCCCACGCGTATGCACACACGAGAAGAAAAATTAGCTGCTTTCGGGCGTTTGCTCGATGTCATGGACGACCTCCGCGAGAAGTGTCCATGGGATCGCAAGCAGACCAACGAGAGCCTGCGCCCCAACACCATTGAGGAGACTTATGAGCTGGCCGACGCCATCATCAAGAATGACACGGCCGACATCTGTAAAGAGCTGGGCGACGTTCTCCTCCACATCGTCTTCTATGCCAAGATAGGCTCCGAAACCGGAGATTTTGACATCGCTGACGTCTGCAACAAGCTTTGTGATAAACTCATCTACCGCCATCCGCACGTCTTCGGCCCCGAGGCTGAGCGCATCGAAAAGGGCGAGATCACCGTTGACCAAGTCCTCAAGAACTGGGAACAGCTGAAGGTCAGCGAGAAGGACGGCAACAAGCGTGTGCTCAGTGGCGTGCCCGATGCCCTGCCATCGCTCATCAAAGCCTACCGCATTCAGGACAAGGCCCGTGGCGTAGGCTTCGACTGGGAGACGCGTGAGCAGGTGTGGGCCAAAGTTCGTGAGGAACTCGACGAGTTGGAAGCAGAACTCAACCGCAACGACAAGGAGAAGAGTACCCAGGAACTGGGCGACTTCATCTTCGCGGTCATCAACGCAGCCCGCCTCTACAAACTCAACCCCGACACGGCGCTGGAACTCACCAACCGTAAGTTCATCCGCCGTTTCACCTATCTCGAGGAACACAGCATCCGCATCGGCAAGCCGCTCACCGAGATGACGCTCGCTGAAATGGATGCGATATGGAACGAAGCAAAGAAACAAGAATAAGATAATGGAAATTAGTAGTAAGTACTCTCCCGCTGAAGTGGAGGGAAAATGGTACCAGTATTGGTTAGATAACAAGCTCTTCAGCTCCAAGCCCGACGGCCGCGAGCCTTATACCGTGGTCATCCCGCCACCCAATGTCACGGGTGTGTTGCACATGGGTCACGTGCTGAACGAGACCATCCAGGATATCCTCGTGCGTCATGCCCGCATGGAGGGCAAGAACGCTTGCTGGGTGCCCGGCACTGACCACGCCAGCATCGCCACCGAAGCGAAGGTGGTGAACCGTCTGGCAGAACAGGGCGTCAAGAAGGCCGACCTCACCCGCGAGGAATTCCTCAAGCATGCCTGGGCATGGACCGAGGAGCATGGAGGTATCATCCTTAAGCAGCTGCGTAAGCTGGGCTGCTCCTGCGACTGGGATCGCACGGCTTTCACAATGGACGGTCCCCGCAGCGAGAGCGTCATCAAAGTCTTTGTCGATCTCTACCGCAAGGGCCTCATCTATCGCGGCGTCCGCATGGTGAACTGGGACCCCAAAGCCCTCACCGCCCTCTCCGATGAGGAAGTCGTCTATAAGGAAGAGCACACGAAGCTCTACTACATGAAGTACTATCTGGCAGACAGCTTGCCCAGCGATTTCGTCGCAGGGGAAGGCAACATTGTCCACAAGGATGACCGCGGCTACTACGCCGTTGTTGCCACCACCCGTCCGGAGACCATCATGGGCGACGTAGCCATGTGTATCAACCCCAAGGACCCAAAGAACCAGTGGCTGAAAGGCAAGAAGGTCATCGTGCCCGTCGTGGGTCGCGTGATTCCCGTCATCGAAGATGAGTATGTCGATATCGAGTTCGGTACCGGTTGCTTGAAGGTGACTCCTGCCCACGACGTCAATGACTATATGCTTGGTGAGAAGTACAACCTCGAAGCCATAGATATCTTTAACGACGACGCCACCCTCAGCGACCGCATCGCTTCCGCCCAGCAGGCAGCCCTGGCTGCTGTTCCCGAGGGTTCCCCCGAGGGTCTTGTCATCGACCTCCAGAAGTATGTCGGCACCGAGCGCTTCGCCTGCCGCAAGCAGATTGCCGAGGACATGGTGGCCGCCGGCCTTATGGAGAAGATTGAGGACTACGACAACAAGATCGGTTGCAGCGAGCGCACAGGTGTGCCCATCGAGCCGAAGCTCTCCATGCAGTGGTTCCTGAAGATGCAGCACATGGCTGACATCTCCCTGGCACCCGTCATGAACGACGATATTCAGTTCTACCCCGCCAAGTACAAGAACACCTACCGCCACTGGCTCGAGAACATCAAGGATTGGTGCATCAGCCGTCAGCTCTGGTGGGGCCACCGCATCCCTGCGTGGTATATAGAGCCCACGGGTAGCCCCCTCCCGACCTCCCCCATAGGGGAGGAGAGTCCGTGGGGCAAGGTCATCGTGGCAGAGAACGAGGAAGAAGCCTACAAGCTTGCTTTAGAGAAATACCCAGTTCTCCAATCTCTCCCCCTTGGGGGAGACGGAGGGGGCTTTACCTTGCGTCAGGACGAGGACGCCCTCGACACCTGGTTCTCCAGCTGGCTCTGGCCTATCAGCCTCTTCGATGGCATCCGCAACCCGGGCAACGAGGAGATCAAATATTATTATCCCACCGCCGACCTGGTGACCGGTCCGGATATCATCTTCTTCTGGGTGGCTCGCATGATTATGGCCGGCTACGAGTACGAGCATCAGATGCCCTTCCGCCATGTCTATTTCACCGGTATCGTGCGCGATAAGCTTGGCCGCAAGATGTCCAAGTCGCTGGGCAACAGCCCCGACCCATTGGAGCTCATCGAGAAGTTCGGCGCCGACGGCGTGCGCATGGGAATGATGCTTAGCGCCCCTGCCGGCAACGACATCCTCTTCGATGAGAGCCTCTGCGAGCAGGGCCGTAACTTCAACAATAAGATCTGGAACGCCTTCCGCCTCGTCAAGGGATGGGCAGTCGCCCCCGTTACCGTTCCTGAGGGCTCTCCCGAAGGCCAGCAGCCCGAAGCCGCCCGCATCGCCACCCAGTGGTTCGCCGCCAAGCTGCGCCTCGCTGCCGAGGAACTGGCTGATGACTTCAGCAAGTACCGCCTCTCCGAAGCCTTGATGACCGTCTATAAGCTCTTCTGGGACGAGTTCTCCAGCTGGTATCTTGAATTGGTGAAGCCCGCCTACGTAGATGGCAAGCCGCAGCCCGTGGATCGCGCCACCTACGATGCTACGCTCCAATTCTTCGAGATCCTTCTGAAGATGATGCATCCTTTCATGCCCTTCATCACTGAGGAGCTGTGGCAGGCCCTCTACGACCGCAAGGCTGGCGAGAGCATTATGCGCGCTGAGTTGCACTTGCCCGCAGCCACCGATGCCGACCGTCAGCTCTGTGCAGACTTCGAGACTGTCAAGGAGATTGTCACCGCCATCCGCGCCATCCGCTCGCAGAAGAACATCGCCCCCCGCGAGCCCCTCACCTTGGAAAAGACCCTCCCCCAATCCCTCCCGTCAGGGCGGGGAGAGGCTGGCGCACAGTCTTCGAACGATAGTGAGGCTCTCCCCCTAACGGGGGAGCGGGGAGAGGGTCTTTCTTCTGCTATCATGAAGATGGCCAACCTCTCCGCCATCAACGTCGTTGCAGAGAAGTCAAAGGGCAGTGCCTCGTTCCTCGTGGGCACCACGGAATATGCCGTTCCACTGGGTTCGCTCATCGACCTCGATGCCGAGCGCAAGAAACTGGAGGCTGAGTTGGAACACCTCCAAGGCTTCCTCGTCAGCGTGGAGAAGAAGCTCAGCAACGAACGCTTCGTGCAGAATGCCCCTGCGGCCGTCGTGGAGATGGAACGCAAGAAGCAAGCCGATGCGCAACAGAAGATTGCTTCCATCCGCGAGACACTCGCCAACCTATAACACAAGAACAGCCCCGCCAATCGGCGGGGCTGTTCTTTTAGGGGGGTATTAGCTATACCACATAATACTGTTACTTGATGCCTGATAGTACAGGTCCTCATCGTTCAGGTAGTTGTCCAATTCGTACTCCTCCTGATTGAACATTTTCTTTTTCGGTTTCATAGTCAGTCCTCCTTAGCTTTAGGGTTAATCCACGGTGCAAATATAACGTTGTACGTTATACCTTGTGCACCTTACATCCTGAAAAACACGTATTTTAACAAGAATTTAACACTTAAAGGTGTCCTTATTACACCTCTTTGACCCGATATACATCAAGAAGTGCAGAAAGTCCTTTGTTTCTTGATTGAAGTCAACGAAATCTATGTTTTCTATGCTTTTTAGCATATATTTCGGCTCAAAACGTCAAAAAGGCTGTACCTTTGCATTGTCAAAAGAAAAACACAGGGCCAAGCGAGGCCCATCAACGAAGAACACAAAAGGATAACAAAAAGTAGAATTAAAAGGTAAAAGGATTATGACAACAGTAACAACTTCTATTGCTTTCGCAATTGTAGCAATTGCAGCAATCGTCAGTAATGCTTCTGTTTTTAACAGTCGTCTCGACTAACTCATAGCCGAGTTTTTCAAAAGAGTAATTAACATTTTTAATTGAATAAACCGAGCCCGTCAGGAAGTGATTCCCGGCGGGCTTATCTTTATTGGAAGGGTGTATTGCCACTGCGTGACAATTTCGTCACTTGCTTTCTTTCAGTTGTCCGATAGCCCTACGGATCATGTCGGGTGTGCCGCTGCCGTCAGTGACATAGCTGATGACCATCTTTGCGTAGGCGATGGCTTCCTTGCGTGCTTTCGTCGCGGGTTGCTGCTGAGCTTGCGCGAGTGCTGCCTGCAAGGGCTCCAAGTCCTCGGGTTCTGCCAGATTACCCGGACGCATCGTCGTGAGGATGGCGTTGAGCGTGGAGAGCCGCGAGCTGGCTTCCATCTCTTTCATCTCTAACACTTCTATCATGCGCGCATAGCCGTGTGGCGCCCAGGGCGCATACTCTGGCACCTTGACCGTCATCGCCATCCACGTTTCCTGTTCGCGTTGGCGCGAGCGGGCCAACTCCATCGCCTCCGCCAGCTCGACCGACGCAGAAGCCTCCAGCCCCCCATCGCTCTTTCTCTTAAATGGAAAGTAATGCGTAATATGCTGGTCGGCCGCATAGTCGGGCAACCATTGTCCGTCTGCATCCTGTGCCATCACTAACGGTCCTTGCATATAAGCGCCCATCCATGCGTCATCCACCACATCCGCTCCGTAGTCAATATGCCGTGTGTAGGGCATCACCACTTCAATCGTGTCTGTGGCAGCCCAGCGGCGTGGTGCCAGCGTCACATAGCTCGACGGCTGTGCCCTATTATCGACCTTCTTTCCGTTCACCCGAATCTCAAATCCCTCTGTCGCCCAATATGGTACACGCAGCTTCACCGCAAAAGACTTCTTCGCCTTGGGGAAGGTGATGACAGAGCGCTCTGCGGGCCAGTCGCAGTCCTGACGAATGGTGACACCTTGCGCTTCCCACTTCGCCGTTGTCGGCAGGTAGAGCGCCACCCACAGCGTGTCGCCACCTACGAAGTAAGTGGCTTCCTGGTACTTCACATGGTTCTCGGCCCCTGTGCCGCCGCAGCAGGTGGATTGCGGTGTCTCGTTGCCCCACGGCTTCGAGGCATCGCGACCTACGGCGTACTGGTACAGCACTGCGTAGTGCTCCGCGTGCAGCGAGCCCACAATCTGGTTGTAGAGCAGGCGTTCGTAGTAGTCCATATAGCGGGCATCGTTGGGCGCATAGCCGTTCAAGTCCTTTGTCAGCTTAGCCAGATTATAGGCGCAGCACGTCTCATTCATTGTCGGATCCTGCGATGTGGTCATTGCCAGCATCTGTGTGTAGGGCTGTCGGAACATCTCGCCATTGCCCACGCCGCCCATCGCATAGCGGTAGCGTCCCTGCACCATCGTCCAGAAGTTCTGCGCAATGTGGTAATAGTCGTTGCCGCCACCGGCGCGGAAGGAGGCCAATGCGCCTGTGATCATCGGAATGTGCTGGTTGGCGTGGCGTGTGCGAATGGCATCAATGTTATGAGCGAGTGGCCCGAAGAAGGCGGGACTGTCGAAGAAGGTGGCTGCCTCGCGCAGGCGCGCACGTTCCTTATTATTATCTACCATCATGGACAGTCGTGCCAGCGATTCCGCCATGCCGCCCACTTCGCCGGCGATGTACATGTTCCACATCTCATAGCGGTTGCCGGGGCGGTTGCGGCGCTCGGCCTGCGTGCCGTCACTTTGCACATAGGTGCGGTAGTGCAACCGGTTCCACACCCAAAGACCCATATCCTTGGCAATCAGCAATGCTTTCTTAGCGATAGCCTTGTCATCCACGTAGTTAGCGATGTCGATGAGGCCTGCCAGCTGCTTGTGAACACTGTAGTACGGTGCCCACACCCATTGCTCGTTGTTGTACGGCCGGTACATCTCCACGAGCACGCAGTGCTGCGCCGGGATGGCGTTGAGGTAGCCGTAGCCGTAGTGAGCGTAGTCCTGCTTATAGCGGTCGAAATCCGCCCATGTACCTTTCATATCGCGCAGCTCCGCTTCGGGAGCCAGATCGCGAGCCTCGCGATAACGGCCCAGGGCGTGGTCATAAACGAAGGTACGCTCCTGACAGCGCCTCAGCTCATCCACCATCGTGCGGATGCGCTCCTTCAGACACTTACGCTTTCCGGCATCCGTGCAGCTGGCATACGCCAGTGCCAAGGCACTCATGTAATGTCCGCTGCCGTGGCCTTTCAGCTTCGTAGTGGGCGAGTCCCAGCCGTCCGACACGGGGTAGCCGTCGGTGGGAAACCCGTAAGTATCTCGGTAGTTATAGAGCTGCTGTCGCACATCGAGCGTGAGCAGGTGATTGATGTCGATGTCACGATTGTGCGTGAGGCGGTTGTCGACTGTCAACTGCACGTCGCTCAGCGGCAGCGGCTGGGCGACGGGCATCGCAGCGGGCGTGGCGTAGCCGCTTGCTACGACCTGCACGTTAGCTGTGATGGGCAGACCTTGTGGTGTGCTGTCATCACCCACGATGTAGCCCTCCACCTGATAGCTTGCGCCCACGGGCTGTGCCGCCTGCTCCTGTTCGGTGACTAGCGCGGAATTGCTCCATCGCACCTGGCGGTAGGCTTTATGACCGTCGGCATATTTCACCCATAGCTGATAGGGTAGGCGAGGGGCAGTCCCCACAGGTGTTGAGACACGTACTGCCTCAACGGCGGAGATGCGCTTGCCGGTGGCAGCCTCCTGCGCAAGGAGAGAGGCACAGGAGAGAAGGAAGAGAGATGAAAAAAATGCCTTCATTGTCGGAGAATAATTACTATCTGCCGACAAAGATAGGCATTTTTTGTGATACGGCGCTTAATTCTCGCGAATTATCGTTGCGCTATAGCCAAATTCATCGACGCGCCGCAGGACTTGCTCCGGGTCGTGATGTCCTGTGACCGTGGCGATTCCTGTCGCCAGATTCACGTACACGTCCTCCACACCTTCTACACCGCGGATGGCACGCTCCACGTTAGCCTTGCAATGGTTGCAGCTCATGCCGGAGATTGTGTAGCGGGTCACTTCAGCGCTGGCGTGCTCGTGGGCAGTATGCTCGTGAGACTGGTGCTCGTGGCAGTGTGCCTCATGTTCGTGGGCTTCATGGTTGTGGTCATGATCATGGCAGCACTCACAGGAATGGCCGTGGCGGTGCATCTGCCAGAAGGCATTGATGAGCAACAGCATGAGGGCTGCCACCCACACCCAATCCATGACAGACAATCCGTGCGCACAATGTTCGTCATTGGTGAAGCCCGCCTGCACGGCAAACCAGTCCTGTGGCAGCAGGTAGTCGATGCCCAGACCGAAGAGGATGGCGCCGATGATGATGGAGAGCAGGTACAACCACAGTGTGCGTTTGCCGAAGACCTTTCCGATGACCAAAATCGATGCGGAGTTCACGGCAGGACCTGCCATCAACAGCACCAGCGCGGCACCGGGTGTCAATCCCTTTGCCATCAGCGACACCGCGATAGGAATAGATCCCGTGGCGCAGACGTACATGGGGATGGCCACCGCCAAGACGATCAACATATTCAATAACTTGTAGTCGTGCAGCGCTGCCAACCATTCGCTGGGCACAGCCACCGTGATCAGCGCAGCGATGAGCAAACCAACCACAAGCCACTTCCCCACATCCTGCATCATATCTACAAAAGCGTAGTCCAGGGCTTGGCGAAGACCCTCCCCCCATCCCCTCCCGTGAGGGCGGGGAGTGGGCTGTGCGTGGCCGTGGTCATGTTCACAGCAGCAGTGCTCCTCATGCTCGTGGCAGCCGCAATGCTCCTCTCCGCAGGCCTCCCCTTCCTCACGGCTGGGGGTGGGTCTTTCGGGCGTGGTTTTTCCAAACCTATTCACCAGCCACCCGCCGAACATCGCCGTAAACAGCGCTGCCAACGGCCGTATGACGGCGAAGGGCAGTCCCATGAGCGAGTAGGTGGCGGCGATGCTATCAACACCCGTCTGCGGCGTGGCAATCAAGAAACTGGTGCAGGCACCGTGACTGGCACCCTCCTTGCGCAGCGAGACCGTCGTGGGAATCACACCGCACGAGCACAGCGGCAGGGGAATACCAATGGCAGCGGCCTTCACCACGCTCTTCATGTTGCGTGGAGCCAGGTGTTTAGAATACAATGTACGCGGCACGAAAGCGTGCAGCAGTCCTGCGATGAAGAAACCCAACAGCAGGTAGGGAGCCATCTCCGCCGTCATCAAGACCAGCGCGTCCCAGTAACTTTCAATCCAATTCAGTACCATAATATCTCAATTTTTCAATCTTTAGCTTCGCTGACTTTTGTCACGACTCGGCAATTCAAGCAAGCTTGATTGCTCTCGCTGTTCCAAAAGTTCAATTTTCAATTCCGCTGCAAAGGTACGGAAAAGCGCATGCAACTCAGTTGCAAAGTGATGTTTCGGGCAGAAACGACAGCAAAAAAGCCCCCTGAAACGAAAAAATCACCCCTCAGCAGTAAAAAACTCTCAACTCTCAACTCTCAACTCTCAACTTTTTATTACCTTTGCACCCGCAATCGCAAGAATGCACCTTGGAGAGATGCCAGAGTGACCGATTGGGCCGGACTCGAAATCCGGTGAACGGCTCGTCCGTTCCGGGGGTTTGAATCCCTCTCTCTCCGCTTAATTAAATTGAAACCCGCTGATTTTCAGCGGGCTTTTGTTTTCTTCCCCCTTTGGGGACCCGATATACAAATGACAGCGCGTGGAGAGGACACCAGATGAAGCTCCTTATTCTTTAATCCGCTGATATGCTAATCGTTCATCACCAGAGGCCAAATAGATGATGCCACAGTATGTGAATCCATATTTCTTGATGACATGCTGCATGATACGGTTGTCCCGATGGGTGTCAATGCGAATGTTGGAATCTTTAGAGAAACAGAAATCCATGATGCTGCTGAATATACCGTGAGTATCAGGAAAACTGGCAATACGGTGGACGACATGATAAGACTGCATGTCATCGAGCCACTCTCCGTCGTAGATTTTTGCGTAGGTCGGCTCTGGTGAGGTAAGGAAAGCAAAGTAGGCTACAATCCGGCTATCCTCCTCTACTACATAGCCACCGCCTTTCTCCATATCAGACAAGATAACAGCCTCAGATGGATAGCCGTCAGTCCATTGGTGCATATTGCCCGATGCCCGCATGATTCCCTTGGCAGCCTCCGTGACCTGCATAATAGATGCCATGTCTGTAGGCAATGCTTTCCTGATTCTTCTGCTCATATCCTTTTTCGCTTGGTCCAACCTTTCAACCGATGTTGCCTTGTGTTAGCCGATGATCTTTTCACATTTTCCAACCAACCGCTTGCCCAGCTCGTATGCTTTTTCGAGGTCGATGGGGAACTGCGTGTCGCGCACCTCTGCCTTGTGAGCCTCGCTGAACGTGGCAGCATCGTAGCGGTCGTAGTTCGAAAACTGATAGGTGTCGAAGGAGCATAATATCTCAGTAGGACCGAACACGCCGAGTTGCTGGGCAGAAGTGTCCATGAGAATGTGATAGTTCATCTGGCGATACACTTCCTCATTGGGGCAGTTCATCGTGTAGATGGTGGCCGAACAGATGCGCTTCAGCACGACGGGTTTGGAATAGTCGGAGTAGTTGACAGCGGGAAATTCCATACGCTCCATGAAGGCACGAAGGGCTGCTGTGGGGTAACCGCAATAGTTGGGCGAGCCGCACACCAGCACGTCGGCCTCCACGGCCTTCTGGAGTATGGGCTGAAGGTCATCCTTGAATGAGCAAACGCCTTTCTTGCCGCCCTTGACCTTGCAGGCAAAACAACTCATACAACCCTTGTAGTTCAGGCTGCGGTCGTAGAGGTTGACCAGTTCCACCTCGGCACCAGCTTCCTGAGCACCTTCCATGGCACGCTTCAGGAGCTGTGCCGTGTTGCCGTTCTTACGCGGACTTCCATTGATAAATAATGCTTTCATCATATTTGTAGTTTGTATTTTTTTACTTCAGAAGATTCTCTTTTGCCTGAGGATTATTCTGCCAAATCGCGGTGACTTTCGGACAGCAGTCTTTCTCTGGACAGCTGCCACATGTCTCCATTTTCTTTGTCACAGCACATTTGCGAATCTCGCACAACGAGCTGCAGAATAGGGTCTTAGCACCATTCATACGGCAACCCTCGCAGTTGATATGTTCTGGAAGGATTGATGCATGATTCAACTCAGACCATAGTTTGGCTGTTTTTTCTCGAAGAGACTGATCATTATTCTTTGTGGCAATATAGGCATCGCACTTCTCGCAGTCAAGCCCACAGATGCCAATCAATCTTTTCATTTCAGCTGCTCTGGATATCCAGAAAGTACAACGATCACCCCCTCTGAGAATCGTGTTAACAATCTGAACATCAAATTTGCTATTCGGCTCTAGTTGTGACAGAATAAATAAAATGCTTTGGCGCGAACACTCGCATTGTTCTGGACAACTTCTCATTCCACATTTAACTTTAGGGCACGAACATTCCAGATAACTCAGTTCATATACCTTCCCAGGGACGATAACCTTACCTGTATAGGAGTTGTTATTATACGCTTCAGTATAAATTCTGTCAAAATCCCCGTTATAATTGTCATATATTCGTTTATGCATCGGGAGAACAGAATCTTTAACGCATTCTATTGCTTCTTCTCGGTAATTTATTTCTTTATTCATGATTCATTCTTTACAATTTTTATCCAGCCACCACGATAATCAGCAATGGGCGCTATCTGCAGTGGATGACGGTCAGTAATCTCGTAAGTCAGCCCCTGGTGATGCAGCTCGTCAAGGAATGTATCAAGATAGACATCGGTCGTAAACCGCTGCATGAAACTGATGCAGAAAATGCCAGCGGCAGCACTGACTTCCACCACAATCATATAGGCAGAGTCGGTCTCTGTGCGCA
>CAMVUB010000041.1 GCA_947170495.1 uncultured Prevotellaceae bacterium | reverse complement strand
TGAGTTCGGCAGCGAGGAGCAGCGCCAGAAGTACATCCCCCGCGTCTGCGCCGGCGAAGGCATGTCCATGGACCTCACCGAGCCCGATGCCGGCTCCGACCTGCAGCGCGTGATGCTGAAGGCCACCTTCGATGAGAAGGAGCAGTGCTGGCGCCTGAACGGCGTGAAGCGATTCATCACCAACGGTGACAGCGACATTCACCTCGTGCTGGCCCGCTCCGAGGAAGGCACCAAGGACGGCCGCGGCCTCTCCATGTTCATCTACGACAAGCGCCAGGGCGGCGTCAACGTGCGCCATATCGAGCACAAGCTCGGCATCCACGGCTCGCCCACCTGCGAGCTGACCTATAAGAACGCCAAGGCAGAGCTCTGCGGCAGCACGCGCCTGGGTCTTATCAAATATGTCATGTCCCTCATGAACGGCGCCCGCCTCGGCATCGCCGCACAGAGCGTGGGACTCTCGCAGGAAGCCTACAACGAGGCCATCGCCTATGCCCGCGAGCGCGCCCAGTTCGGACAGACCATCATCAACTTCCCCGCCGTCTATGACATGCTCAGCCGCATGAAAGCCAAGCTCGATGCCGGCCGCGCCATGCTCTACCAGACAGCAGCTTACGTAGATATCTACAAGTGCCTCGAGGACATCGCCCGCGAGCGCGCCCTCACCCCCGAGGAGAAGCAGGAACTGAAGAAGTACCAGCGTCTGGCCGACGCCTTCACGCCGCTGGCCAAGGGTATGAACTCCGAGTACGCCAACCAGAACGCCTACGATGCCATCAGCATCCACGGCGGCAGCGGTTTCATCATGGAGTACAAGTGCCAGCGCCTCTACCGCGATGCCCGCATCTTCAGCATCTACGAAGGTACCACCCAGCTGCAGGTCGTCGCCGCCATCCGTTATATCATCAACGGCACCATGCTCCAGAACATCAAGGACATGATTGAAGAGATCTCTCAACTCTCAACGCTCAACGCTCAACTCCTTGACCGCGTCAAAGCCCTCATCCCCGTTTACGAGGAAGCCCTCGAAGCCGTCAAGGCCCTCGACAACCAGGATGCCATCGACTTCCTCTCGCGCCGTCTCTACGACATGACCTGCGAGATTGTGATGTCCCTGCTCATCATCCGTGATGCCGCCAAGGCTCCCGAGCTCTTCGAGAAGAGCGCCGTCGTCTATGTCGCCATGACCGAGGAGAATGTCGCCGGCAAGGCCGCCTACATCAAGGCCTTCAACCCCGCTACCCTCCCCAGCTTCAAGGCAGAGTAAAGATACATCCCTATTGCAAAGGAGCACCCCGCTTGGAGTGCTCCTTTTTCATTCCGTCCCGCATTCCACGCATGGAACAGGCGCGAAGACCACGGTCTTCAAGCCATAAGACCACGGTCTTCTCGTTTTTCTCACGCGTGGGAAAAACAAGAAGGACACGTCGTGAAGGCAGTTGCGACGCGTCGTAAAGGGCTTTACGACGCGTCGCGTTAAAAAGGGACAAGGAAGGCGCACTGCGGCGCTATACGTGTTCCTTGCCTTGTTTGTACTCGCCGAGGATTTTGAGGTCTGAGGTGAGGGGACGGATGGCGTCGATGGCCTGGGAGTAGCGGGTGTAGTCGCTGAAGAGGATATCGACGTAGAAGAGGTATTCCCACTCGCGACCGATGATGGGCAGGGACTGGATCTTCGTGAGATTCAGTTTGTAGAAGGAGAGAATGCTGAGCACCTGCGACAGGGAGCCCTCTTCGTGGGGCAAGGCAAAGACGATGCTGGCCTTGTCGGATTCCATGATATTCCGTAAGAGGTTCGCACGCGAGGGGCTGGAGAAGACCAGGAAGCGGGTGAAGTTGTGTTTGTTGGTCTCGATGCCTTCTTCCAGCACCTTCAGGCCGTAGATCTCGCTGAGGCCCTTGTAGCCGATGGCGGCATGGCCGTGGCGCTTGCCCTCGGCGATGGCTCGCGCGGCACCGGCGGTGTCGGTGGCTTCCACAACCTTGTAGTCCTCGTGCCCGCTGAGGAAGTCGCGGCATTGCATGAGTGCCACCGGGTGGGAGTGGACTTCGCGGATGTCGGCCCAGTCATCGTCGGGCAGGCACAGGAAGGAGTGCTTGATGCGCAGTTTGTGCTCGCCTATGATGGCGGCGCCGGAATCGCGCAGCAGCTCGTAGTTGTGGAGCAGCGAACCTGCAATGGTGTTCTCGATGGCGGCCATGCCTATCAGGGTGGAATCTTGACGCATGGCACGGAAGAGTTCCTCGAAGGAGGAACAACAGACGAGCTGTATGTCCTCTCCCTCGAAGAACTGATGGGCAGCGATGTCGTGGAAACTACCCTCGACACCCTGAATAGCAATTCGTTTCATGAAGGGCGATTAGATGACCTTCTCGAGCTTGGAGATGTTCTCGGCGACCATCTCGTCGGTGATCTCGTAGTTCTGGAGGTTGCCGGAGAGATACTGGTCGTAGGCGCTCATGTCGATGAGGCCGTGGCCGCTGAGGTTGAAGAGGATGACCTTCTCCTCGCCGGTCTCCTTGCACTTGAGGGCCTCGCGGATGGTGGCAGCGATGGCGTGACTGCTCTCGGGGGCGGGGATGATGCCCTCGGCACGGGCGAAGAGCACACCGGCATCGAAGGTCTCCAGCTGGGGAATATCGACAGCGCTCATGAGGCCGTCCTTGAGGAGCTGGCTGACGATGACGCCTGCGCCGTGGTAGCGAAGGCCACCGGCATGGATGTTGGCGGGCATGAAGTTGTGGCCCAGCGTGTACATGGGCAGCAGGGGCGTGTAGCCGGCCTCGTCGCCGAAGTCGTACTGGAAGACGCCGCGCGTGAGCTTGGGGCAGGAGGCGGGCTCGGCAGCGATGAACTGTGTCTTCTTGCCTTCAAGGATGTTATGGCGCATGAAGGGGAAGGCGATGCCGCCGAAGTTGGAGCCGCCGCCGAAGCAGGCGATGACCATGTCGGGGTACTCACCGGCGAGGGCCATCTGCTTCTCGGCCTCGAGACCGATGATGCTCTGGTGGAGGGCCACGTGGTTGAGGACGCTACCGAGCGTGTATTTGCAGTTGGGGGTGCTCATGGCCAGCTCGATAGCCTCGGAGATGGCGGTGCCGAGGGAGCCCTGGTTCATGGGGTCGCGGGTGATGATGTCCTTACCGGCGCGGGTGGACATGGAGGGCGATGCCTCCACGGTGGCGCCGAAGGTCTGCATGATGGAGCGGCGGTAGGGCTTCTGGTTGTAGCTGATCTTCACCTGATAGACGGCACATTCGAGGCCGAAGACCTTGGCGGCGTAGCTGAGGGCAGCGCCCCACTGGCCGGCACCGGTCTCGGTGGTGATGTTGGTGACGCCCTGCATCTTATTATAGTATGCCTGCGGGAGTGCGGAGTTGAGCTTGTGGCTGCCGACGGGGCTGACGCTCTCGTTCTTGAAGTAGATGTGAGCGGGCGTGCCGAGGGCTTTCTCGAGGCCGTAAGCGCGGACGAGGGGCGTGGAGCGGTAGTACTTGTACATCTCCAGCACGGGCTCGGGGATGTCAATCCATGCGTCGGTCTGGTTCAGTTCTTGTCGTGCCAGCTCCTCGGCGAAGATGGGGAAGAGGTCTTCGGCCTTCAGGGGCTGTTTGGTTCCCGGGTGAAGGGGCGGCATGGGTTTGTTGACCATGTCGGCCTGAATGTTGTACCACTGTGTGGGAATCTCGCTCTCTGGCAAGAAAAACCTTTTCTGTTTGTTTTCCATAACGCGATTTGTGTTTGGGTGAATAAAAAGGGTTAAATGAATAGACTGTTGAAAAAGAGAAGAGGCCGGTCGTGAGAACGACTGGCCTCTTGTTATTGCTATACTAACTTAGGTACGCGGCACATCTCTCACGATTATTGGAATCTTGAGTTCTGCCACCACCAAAAGTTAGCTGTACGTTGCATTGTTTTTGCTTGTTATTGTTTCAAATCGTCGGCAAAGGTAGGTGGTTTCTTTCATACCGCCAAACATTTCGCGCATTTTTTTGCATTTTATCACAAAATATGTCGGAATGGTCAGATTCTTTTATTATCTTTGCCCGCGAAATCTATAACAATGAAGAAAGATATGCGCACTCCCCTACTCTCCCTGGCGCTCAGCCTGGCTCTCACCTGCGCCGCACAGCCGCGGCAGGAAATCACGCTCAGCGACGGCTGGCAGTTTTCTCACGACCAACAGACGTGGCAGACGGTCCGCGTGCCCCACGACTGGGCTATCGCGGGCCCCTTCGACAAGAAATGGGACCTGCAGAAGGTGGCCATCGTGCAAAACGGCGAGACGGAGGCCACGGAGAAGAGCGGCCGCTCGGGGGCGCTGCCGTGGATCGGCAAGGGCTTCTACAAGCGCACGCTGACCCTCCCCGAGGGCTTCAGCGGCCACGCGGAGCTGCTCTTCGACGGCGCGATGGCGGAGCCCACGGTTGTTGTCAACGGCCAGAAGGCGGGCTTCTGGGCTTACGGCTACAATGCGTTCCGCGTAGATATCACGGATTTCGTGAAGCCTGGCGAGAACACGCTGGAGGTCCAGCTGCAGAACAAGGAGGAGAGCTCGCGCTGGTACCCGGGAGCCGGCCTGTACCGCCCCGTGACGCTCATCACCACCGACAGGACGCACCTCGACGACTGGAGCCTCGTGGTACGCGCCACGGACACGAAGAAGAACGGCGTGCTGACGGTCGAGGTAGATGGCAAGGTCTTGAAGACCCACCCCCGCCCCCTCCCGTTAGGGAGGGGAGCGGCTGGCGCGGTAATGGCCAGAGTGACCATGACGACACCCGACGGCGAGACCATCAACAGCGATGATTTGAAGTTGGCAGCCGACGGTTCGTTCCATACGAGTTTCTATTTCAAGAATCCCAAGCTCTGGTCGCCGGAGACACCTTATTTATATACGGTCACGGCCACGGTAAAGCAGACCCACCCCCACCCCTCCCGTGAGGGAGGGGAGAAGGCTGGCGCAGAGACGGCCAGCGGACAGGAAAGTCTCCCCTCACGGGGAGATTTAGAGGGGTCTGTACAGCTGGACAGCAAGACCATCAAGACGGGTCTGCGCATGGTGCGCGTCACGCGCGAACACGGCTTCCAGCTCAACGGCCAGACGCGCAAGCTGAAGGGTGTCTGCCTGCACCACGACCTCGGCCCGCTGGGCGCCGCCGTGAACAAAGCCGCCCTCATCCGCCAGATCAAGCTGATGAAAGCCATGGGCTGCGACGCCATCCGCACGGCGCACAATATGCCCTCGCAATGGCAGATGGACATCTGCGACTCGCTGGGAATGATGGTGATGGCGGAGTCGTTCGACATGTGGCTCTACCCCAAGTGCAAGAACGGCTACGCCCGCTTCTTCCGCGAGTGGGCCGACAGGGATATCACGAACCTGGTGCTGGCCAACCGCAACCACCCGAGCATCGTCATGTGGAGCATCGGCAACGAGATTCCGGAGCAGTGGAGCGAGGAAGGGCGCCAGATTGCCATCCGCCTGCAAGGCCTCTGCCACGCACTCGACCCCACGCGCCCAGTCACGCAGGGCATGGACCGCGCCGAGGCAGCCCTCGGCAGCGGCATGGCGCAGGCCATGGATGTGCCGGGCTTCAACTATCGCGTACATAAATACGAGAACAATATCAAGCAGCTGCCGCAGGGCTTCCTGCTGGGCTCCGAGACGGCCTCCACGGTGAGCTCGCGCGGCGTGTATCAGTTCCCCGTGGTGGTGGAAGCCGCCGACAAGCCCTACTCGGCACTCCACAAGGAGCACTACAACGGGCAGTGCTCGTCGTATGACGTACAATACTGCTCGTGGTCGAACCTTCCCGATGACGACTGGGTCTGGCAGGACACGAAGGACTGGGTCATCGGCGAGTTCGTGTGGACGGGTTTCGACTACCTGGGCGAGCCGTCGCCCTACGATGAATACTGGCCCTCGCGCAGCTCGTACTTCGGCATCTGCGATCTGGCGGGCCTGCCCAAAGACCGCTACTGGCTCTATCGCTCGCATTGGAACACGGCGGAGGAGACCATCCATCTGCTGCCCCACTGGTCGTTCGGGGCGGAGCGCCGCGGGGAGGTGACACCCGTCTATTGCTACACCAACTACCCCACAGCGGAGCTGTTCGTGAATGGGAAGAGCATGGGGAAGAAGACCCACCCCCGACCCCTCCCGTTAGGGAGGGGAGCGGCTGGCGCAGAGCAGTCTTCAGAGAAGTCTCGAGGACAAGAAAGTCTCCCCTCACGGGGAGATTTAGAGGGGTCTTCGCGGCTTGACCGCTATAGGCTGAGATGGAACGACGTGAAGTTTGAACCGGGAGAGCTGCGTGTAGTGGTGTATGACGCCGACGGCAACCGTGCTGGCGAGAAGGTGGTGAGGACGGCAGGCAAGGCCAAGAAGCTGCTGCTGGAAGCATGGACACAGGCGGACGGCACACTGAAGGCCGACGGCGAGGACATGGCGTTCATCACTGTGTCACTGACTGACAAGGCAGGGACGCTCATCCCCGAGGCCGCCGACCAGCTGACGTTCGAGGTGACAGGTGCCGGCACATTCCAAGCCGCCTGCAACGGCGACGCCACCAGCCTGGAGCCGTTCACGCAGCCCACGATGCGGCTGTTCAACGGACAGCTCGTGGTCGTCGTGCGCAGCAACGGCCAGCAAGGACAGGTCACACTAAAAGTACGCGACACACAGCGAGGTATCGTGCAATCGATAACACTGCCGTGTGTCGCGCAGTAATAAGAGCTTCTTGACTCCTTAACTTCTTGACTCCTTAACTCCTACTCTACTTGCTTGACGCTGCCCGTGTGCTGGTGCAGCGTCACTTTTGTATCCAGTTTCTTGTTGAAGAGCGCATCGGAGAGCACTTCCACGGTGCCCAGCTGTGCCACGGGAACTTCCGCGGTGAGGAGGGTCTGCGTGGCGGTGAAGATGGTCACCTGAGCGCGGCGCGGCTGGTTGACATAGAGGCCCTGCTCCAGCTTTGCCTTCTTCTTGGCGGCCTCGGCATCGGTCTCTATCGGCGGAAGGCTGCCCTGCGCCTTCACGGTAATCCAGATGGGTTCGCCGCTGAGGTCGTCGGTGGCCACGAGGCCCAGCTTGCGCGAGAAGCGGCACAACAGGTGACGCTCGGCGCACTCCTCGGGGTTCGCAGAGGGTTCGTAGTCGAAGCTCAGCACCTCGGTGCTGGTGAGCTCCTGGCCCTTGAAGAGGGATTCCAGCGCAGTACGCTGCTGGTCGATGTTGTCCAGCATGAGCTTCAGCTGGGCGCCGTCCTTGGGCGTATTTTCAGCTTCGCCGCGCACGAGGGCGTTGCGGCTGTCGCGGATGTCATAGATCTCCTCGGCAGTGAGCTGTGCCATCTTCGACGTGCTGCCAGCCGCCAGGATGTCATGCGTCATGAAGTCGCGGCCGTTGACAGGCTTGGGAGCGGGCACGCGCTGCGGCAGCTCAGGGGCGGGATCGGGCGTGGCATCCACATTGACGCCCAGCAAGAGGCCGTCGTCGGTGAGGCTGACGAGGGGCGCCGCGGTCTTGGCACGCAGCTTGATGGAAAACGCCTTTGTGGAGTCGGGCGCGCCATAGGGCATCAGCGTCACCGCCTTCAGCGTCCACGTGGTGGACTCCACAGTGGGCACGTCCTTCAGGCGCAGGTAGCGGTCGGCATAGGCCGCAAACTCACCGGGTTTCGTCACCGTCTTCTCGGCCGTCAGGACCACCTCGAAGACGGTCTTAGGCAGGAAATAGTTCACGCCCTCCACCGTCACGCCCGGGCGGAAACGCTCAATCTCGGTCTGCGCCACAGACGGGGCAAGGAGGAATAACGAACAAGCAATAATTAATAATAAACGCTTCATTCTCAATTCTCAATTTTTAATTGTCAATTCCAAATGTCCCCCTTGGGGGACTACAGGGGGCCTTACGCGTTCTCCCTTTCAATCTCCTTGAAGATGGCTTCGAGCATGCCTTCCTTGGTCTTGCAGATGGCCCAGTCGAAGGTGTGGCGGATGCCCTCGGCGGCGAACCACTTGGAGAGGGGCTCCGTCTGACTGTGATAGACGGCGAAACGCTTGCGGATGGTCTCCTCGTTGTCATCGGCACGGCCTTCCAACTCAGCACGGCGCAACAGGCGGAACATCAGTACATCCTCGCTGACAATCAGTTCAATCATCATGCCCAGGTCATGGCCGCGCTCGGCCAGCATCTGCTTCAGGGCCTCAGCCTGCGCGATGGTGCGGGGGAAGCCGTCGAAGATGACTCCCTTGCCGTCGGCAGCGATGCTGTCGTACTGCTTGGCCAGGATGTCAATCATCAGCTGATCGGGGATGAGCTGGCCGTTGTCGATATAGCCCTGGGCAATCTTACCCAGTTCCGTGCCGTTCTTGATAGCTGCACGTAGTACATCGCCCGTAGAGATGTGACCCATGCCGTAGCGGTTCTTGATTTCCTCGCTGTAGGTGCCTTTGCCGGAGCCCGGCGCACCGAAGATAATAATATTCTTCATAGACTTAGTTAGTATTATCTTACATATTTAATCATTTAGCTTTAAAAGTCTGGCTTCTATCACTTTATCAACGTGTAGATATCACGCGTATTGCGACCGAAACCATCGTAATCGAGGCCATAGCCCACGATAAAATCATTGGGAATCTCCATGCAACAGTAGTCGATGGGGACCTTCACCTTCAGCGCGTCGGGCTTCACCAGACAGGAACAGACGGCGACACTCGCGGGGTTCTGCAGCTGCAGTGTCTCAATCATGTGAGCCATGGTGAGACCGGAGTCGATGATGTCCTCCACGATGATGACATGGCGCCCTGTGATGTCCTTGCCCAGGCCTATCACCTCGCGAATCTCACCCGTGGATTGGGTGCCCTGGTAGCTGGCCAGCTTGATGAAGCTGATCTCGCAAGGCAGTGTCACCTCGCGCAACAGGTCGGCGGCAAACATGAAAGCGCCGTTCAACACAGGCAGGAACAGCGGTTCCTCACCCGCATAGTCGCGACAGATTTCCGCAGCCACGCGCCGCACTTGCTCTTGGATCTTTGCCTCGGGAATGGAGATGGCAAAGGACTTGTCTTTCACTTGCAGTTCCTTCATGTCAGATGATAATTTTTGTTGAGATTCACCTTTTCGACCGCAAAAGTATATAAATTATTTTGTTTTTCATATTCCTTTCACTATTTTTGCGGCAAAATTACAAAAAAAGTCCTCAAATGAAGATTCTCACGGGCGGTCAGTTCCGCGAATTGGACCTTTACACGATTGAACATGAGCCCATCGCGTCCATTGACTTGATGGAGCGCGCCAGTCGTGCCATCGCCGATGAAATCCTACGCACTTTCACCGACGAGCAGCAGCGCATCATCGTCTTCTCAGGCCCCGGCGGCAATGGCGGCGACGGGCTCGCCGTGGCACGTATGCTGTTGCAGGCGGAGCGCAATGTCACGGCCTATCTCTTCAACGTCACGGGACATATCAACCCAGACTGCGAGACGAACCGCGACCGCCTGCGCGACCTCAACGAGGACGCCCTCATAGAGGTCACCAGCGAGCTGACCTTCCCCGACCTGCACCCCGACGACTTAGTCATCGACGCCCTCTTCGGCACGGGCCTCAGCAAACCGCTCAGCGGCGGCTTCGCACTGGTCACCAAACGCATCAACCAATGCAATGCGACCATCGTGAGCATCGATGTCCCCTCGGGGTTGATGTGCGAGGACAACACCTACAACGACACCTCTTTTATAATACGCGCGCACAAGACGCTGTCCATACAAGTGCCCAAGCTGGCCTTCCTCTTCCCCGAGAACCATCGCTTCGTGGGCGATTTCCGGCTGCTGGACATTGGGTTGAGCCGCAAGGGGCTCGAGAGCATCAAGAGCCATCTGTGGATGACCGAGGAGGCCGAAGTGCGGGCTTTGCTGCGCCAGCGGTCGCCCTTCGCGCACAAAGGCACCATGGGCCACGCCTTCCTCGTGGCGGGCCACGAAGGGATGGCGGGCGCTGCCATCCTCTGCACACGTGCCGCCCTGCGCGCAGGTGCCGGAAAGGTCACTGCACAGCTGCCGCGCGCGGTCCTCAATATCATGCAGACGGCCGTCTCGGAGGCCATCGTGCAGACCGATGTGGACGACGCCATCATCACCACTGCACTCGACGCCACAGGCTATCAGGCCATGGGCATCGGGCCCGGCATCGGCACCGAGCGCTACACCGCTGCGGCTTTCCACAGCTACCTGCGCCAGCAGGCATGCCCCATGGTCATCGACGCCGACGCCATCAACATCCTCTCCGAGAACCCAGAATGGCTGCGCGAAATGCCGGCAGAAAGCATCCTCACACCGCATCCCGCTGAACTGGACAGGCTCGTGGGACATTGCAACAACTCCTTCGAGCGAATGAACCGCGCCCGCAACTTCGCCATCAACTTCGGCGTCTTCCTCATCGTGAAAGGGCACTACACACAGATCTGTACTCCCACGGGCAACGTGCTCTTCAACACCACAGGTAATGCGGGTATGGCAACAGCAGGCAGCGGCGACGTGCTCACGGGCATCATCACCAGCCTCCTCGCACAAGGCTATCTGGCGGCCGAGGCGGCACAGCTGGGTGTCTATCTCCACGGCCTAGCGGGCGACCTAGCCGCCGAGGCGCTCTGCGAGGAATCCCTCATCGCCAGCGACATCATCAATTATCTCCCTGCGGCCTTCAAGCAGCTCAAAAACCCATAAGGCCCATTAGCCCCATTACCTCTTCAACAATGGAAACAAACTTCATAGATTACGTCAAGATCGTGTGTCGTTCCGGCAAGGGCGGGCGCGGCTCTATGCACATGCACCGTGCCAAATATGTGCCCAACGGAGGTCCCGACGGCGGCGACGGCGGCCGTGGAGGCCACGTCTATCTGCGCGGCAACCATAACTACTGGACATTGTTGCACCTGCGCTACGACCGACATATCTTCGCCGGCCACGGCGGCGCGGGAGGCAAGAACGGCAGCCACGGCGCCGACGGCGAGGACCGCTATATCGACGTGCCCTGCGGCACCGTGGTCTATGACGCCGAGACGGGGCGCTTCATCTGCGATGTCACCGAAGACGGGCAGGTCGTCATGCTCCTGCGCGGCGGCCGCGGCGGCATGGGCAACAAACACTTCGCCACTTCGACCAACCAGGCACCCCGCTTCGCACAACCCGGCGAGCCCATGCAGGAGCTCACCGTCATCATGGAGCTGAAGATGCTGGCCGACGTGGGCCTCGTGGGCTTCCCCAATGCGGGCAAGAGCACGCTCGTGAACGCCATCAGCTCGGCACACCCCAAGATTGCGGGCTACCCCTTCACGACGCTGGAGCCTTCCGTGGGCGTGGTCAGCTACCGCGACAACCGCTCCTTCGTTATCGCGGACATCCCCGGCATCATCGAGGGCGCCAGCGAAGGCAAGGGTCTCGGGCTGCGCTTTCTCCGGCATATCGAGCGCAACGCGCTGCTCCTGTTCATGATACCCGGAGACACCGACGACATACGGCGCGACTACGAGGTGCTCCTGCGGGAACTCACCAACTACAACCCCGAGCTCCTCAACAAGCAGCGCGTGCTGGCCATCACCAAGGCAGACCTCCTCGACGAGGAACTGATGCAGATGCTCAGCGACGACCTGCCCACAGACCTGCCGCACATCTTCATCTCGTCCGTCACGGGCTTCCATATCACCCAGCTCAAGGACATCCTGTGGCAACAGCTTGACACCGCCGAACGGCAAGAGGCCCATGCCGCTGCAATGGTGCATCGCGACAAGGACCTCTCCTATTTGCGAGCTGAGATGACGGATGAAGGCGAAGATCAGGAACTCGTCTTCGTGGACGACAAGGACATCGATGACCTCGACGAGCTGGAAGACTTCGAGGACATGGAGATCATCGACCTCGAATAGCTCCGCGCCTCACCATCACTTATGACGATTGGCACGCGCACGGCGGATGTCGGCCTTCTTCTTGGCCGAGGCACTACCGTGAGCACCGGTGATGTAGCTCTTTTTCTTAGCCTTGGTCTTCACCTTCCCGGGATCAGCCTTGGGCTTGTTACTTGCCTTCTTAAAGGTGACACCTTCGAGAATCACCTTATCGATGTCGTCACCGCCAAAATTACTCATAACTTGAATTGACAGCTATCGGTTTATTCGTTTAACGTTTAGCGTTTAAGAATTGTCCAATTGTAAATCGTCCAATTGTCCAATCAATCTTAATGGTGGAACAGTCTCACGCCTGTGAACGCCATGGCGATGCCATATTTATCACAAGTGGCAATGACATGGTCATCGCGGACGCTGCCGCCCGCCTGTGCCACGTATTCCACGCCGCTCTTATGCGCCCGCTCGATATTGTCGCCGAAGGGGAAGAAGGCGTCGCTGCCCAGGCACACACCGCGGTTCTGCGCAATCCAAGCCGCCTTCTCCTCGCGCGTCAGCGGTGCGGGGCACTCGGTGAAGAACTGCTGCCAGGCGCCGTCGGCCAGCACGTCATCGTGGTCATCAGAAATATAGATATCGATGGTGTTGTCGCGGTCGGCACGACGGATGCCGGGGACAAAAGGCAATGCCATCACCTTCGGGTGCTGGCGCAGCCACCAGATGTCAGCTTTCTGGCCGGCCAGACGTGTGCAATGAATACGGCTCTGCTGACCGGCACCGATGCCGATGGCCTGACCGTCCTTGACATAGCACACGGAATTGGACTGCGTGTATTTCAGCGTGATGAGGGCGATCATGAGGTCGCGGCGCGCCTCGGCGGGGAACGTCTTGTTTTGCGTGGGAATGTTCTCGAAGAGCGCGGGGTCGTCCAGGCGGATTTCGTTGCGACCCTGCTCAAAGGTGATACCGAACACCTGCTTGCGCTCGATGGGCTCAGGGCGATAGGCCGTGTCTATCTTGATGACGTTATACGTGCCCTTGCGCTTCTCCTGAAGGATCTGCAGGGCGGCAGGCGTGTAGTCGGGAGCTATTACGCCGTCCGAGACTTCGCGCTTGATGAGCAGCGCCGTGGCCTCGTCGCAGGTGTCACTCAAGGCAATGAAATCGCCGTAGGAGCTCATGCGGTCGGCACCACGTGCACGCGCATAGGCCGTGGCGATGGGCGTCAGTTCAAACTGCACATCATCGACCCAATATATCTTGCGAAGCGTATCGCTCATCGGCAGCCCCACGGCAGCACCGGCGGGCGACACATGCTTGAAGGAAGCCGCTGCAGGCAGGCCCGTAGCCTCCTTCAGTTCGCGCACCAGCTGCCAGGCATTCAGTGCATCGAGGAAGTTGATATAACCCGGGCGCCCGCTGAGCACCTCTATAGGTAGTTCACTGCCATCGGCCATAAAGATGCGCGACGGCTTCTGGTTCGGGTTGCACCCATACTTGAGCTGTAGTTCGTTCATATCGTTGTTTTTGTGTGTAGCTTATTTCCGTGGCAAAGGTACGTTTTTTTTCGCAATGGAACTACGTTTTCACAGAAAAACATTAACTTTGCCGCGCAAAACAAAGAATGGGAGAAGAATGAAGATAGTGATTTTGGACGGCTACACCGTCACACAGCAGGACTTGTCATGGAAGTCTTTGGAGACTGCATTGGGAACGGCAGGGGCGCAGCTCACCGTCTATGAACGTACACGCAGCGAGGAGACCATCGCCCGCTGCCGTGAGGCGGAGGCCGTGTTCACAAACAAAGTGTTGATGACGGCTGAAGTCATCGAAGCCCTCCCCCATCTGCGCTATATCGGCGTGCTGGCCACAGGCTACAACGTCGTGGATGGCGAGGCGGCCCGCCGACGAGGCATCACGGTCACGAACATCCCGGCCTACAGCACCGCGTCCGTGGCCCAGCTGGTCTTCGCACACCTTCTCAACATCACAAACCGCGTCGCTCACTACGCCGCCGCCAACGCCACCGCGCCCGCAGAAAGCACCGCCAACGCCACCGTGCCCGCCGCATCAGCGGCGGTCTCCCCCTCCCGCTGGTCCCAATCCCCCGACTTCCTGTGGATGGACACACCCCTCACGGAGCTGGCCGGCAAGACCATCGGCATCTACGGCCTGGGAAATATCGGACAGGCCGTCGCCGCCATCGCCCTGGCCTTTGGCATGCGGGTGATGGCCGTAACAAGTCGCGCGCAAGAATCCCTGGCGCCAAGCATCACGAAGGCGTCGTGGGAGACCGTGCTACGCGAGTCCGACGTGCTCACGCTACATTGCCCCCTGACCCCTGAGACCCGCGAGATGATCAATGCCAGGACGCTGGCGATGATGAAACCCACGGCCATTCTCATCAACACGGGCCGCGGCCCGCTGGTAAACGAGCAGGACGTAGCGGCGGCCCTGCACGCTGGACACCTCACAGCCTACTGTGCCGACGTGCTCTCCACCGAGCCACCTGCCGCCGACAACCCGTTGCTCACAGCACCGCGCTGCTATCTCACGCCGCACATCGCATGGGCAACACGCGAGGCACGCGAGCGGCTAATCGCCACCGCCACGGCCAACCTGCAGGCCTTCATGGCGGGACAACCCATCAACGTGGTGCTTTCCTAAACGAAAGCCTCAAAGTCCGGAAAAATACTTGTAAAGAGCCGCCAGCATGGAGGCCTGCATGAATTCGCCACGGCGGAGCATGTCCTTCACCTCGTCGGGCGTGAAGGTGTAGATTTCAATATCTTCGGTAGCGTCCAAGTGCTGGCCATCTGTCTGCTCCACGCCGACAGCCAGATAGCTGTGCGTGATGTTGTTCATGGCACTGGCATTGCAGGAGAACTGCAGTACCTCGCGCCATTCACCGCCCGTGTAGCCCGTCTCCTCCTGTAGCTCGCGCTTCGCGGCCACCAGCGGATCCTCGCCCTCCTCGACGCAGCCTGCCACAATCTCGTAACAGGTGCGGCCGAGGCCGTGGCGGTACTGGCGGATGATCACCATTTTACCCTCCTTGGTGATAGCCACGACATGCACCCATGTGGGGTACTCCAGCACATAGTATTCATCATTGATGCGGCCGTCGGGAAGCTCACACGTATCGCGTCGTGCCGTTAGCCAAGGACGCCGGAAGAGATATTCGCTCTTCAGCGTCTTCCAATCCATATTCTTCATCGCGGTGAATAGGTTTTAAGTTCTATGCTGTTCTTGATCACGGCGCGCATTTCCTTGAGCGAACCCACCAATCCGGCAGCACGCACCTGCACGAGGGCATTGCCCAGCGCCGTGCCTTCCTGGGGACCTGCGATGACAGGCATCTGCAGGGCATCGGCCGTGAACTGCATC
Source organism: uncultured Prevotellaceae bacterium (assembly GCA_947170495.1). Taxonomy (GTDB): domain Bacteria; phylum Bacteroidota; class Bacteroidia; order Bacteroidales; family Bacteroidaceae; genus Physcousia. Next base: position 5,935 of record CAMVUB010000041.1, on the reverse strand, counting down.
AGGTATTCGTTGCGCGAGCCGCCGCCGATAACATGAAGGCGTTGAATATCAACGGAGGTGAGCTTGCGCAGCGACTCCACGACTCCACGATAGCGTGCGGCCAACGAGCGGAAGATGATGCAGACATAGTCGGCGGGCGTCTGGGGCAACGCCTGTCCGCTCTCGGTGAGATAGTCGCGGATGGCGGCAGTCATGGAAACGGGATGTGCAAAGCGCGGGTCGTCGGGGAAGATGATACTCTGACACCCGGATTGCTTGCACAGCGCATTCAGCGCGTTGACATCCTTCGGCACCGAGCCTTCTGCATCCCATTCCTTGCGGCACTGCTCGAAGATCCACAGACCGGTGATGTTCTTCAGGAAGCGGGTCGTGTGGTCGAGGCCGCCCTCATTGGTGAAGTTCTCGGCGAAGCTGTCCTTGTTGATGATGGGCGTCGGGGACTCTACGCCCAGCAGGCTCCAGGTGCCGCAACTCAGATAGGCGAAATGGGCATCTGTGGCGGGCACGGCAGCTACGGCCGAGGCGGTGTCGTGGCTGCCCACGGCAATGACGGGGATGGCGCCGAGGCCCGTGGCCTCCTGCACCTGAGCGGAGAGCACGCCCACACGCTCGCCGGGCTGCACCAGACGACCGAAGCGTTCGCGCGTGAGGCCGATGGCCTTCAGCAGCTCCTCGTCCAAATCACCCGTCTGGGGATTCAGCATCTGCGACGTAGAAGCCACAGTGCTCTCCATCACGGCCTCACCGGTGAGCATATAGATGAGCGCATCGGGGATGAACAGGATCTTGTCGGCATGGGCCAGTGCCTCGCAGCCGTTGCGGCGCATCGTATAGAGCTGGAAGAGCGAGTTGAAAGGCATGAACTGGATTCCCGTGCGGGCATACACCTCGGGCTGGGGCATGTGTTCCTCGAAGAAGAGCTCCATCGAGCCGTCGGTGTGCGGGTCGCGGTAGCAGTGAGGAAGTCCCAGCAACTGGCCGTCGCGCCCGAAGAAGGCGAAGTCGCAGCCCCACGTGTCGATGCCGATGCTCTGCAGCTCCACACCCTCGGCTTTCACCTTGCGCAAGGCGCGCAACACCTCGTTATACAAATGCGGAAGGTCCCAGTAGATATGTCCTCCCAGCGGCAGCTGGGGATTCTCAAAGCGCGTGTACTCACGCATCTCAACACGCTGGCCATCAAACGATGCCAGAACGGTGCGCCCACTGGTAGCGCCCAAATCGACTGCAAGATACTGTGTCATATTGTCTGTTTTTTTGTTAATTTATTTAATCTTATAGCCGGCGGCCCCGGCCACCTCGGCGGGGGAGGCGCCTAAACGTGCCGCCTCGCGCACATCCTCGCGTGCCAGACGCTTCCGCTTGGTCTTCGTGTAAAAGCTGGCGCGCGCCAGGCGGTAGCTGACATTCGTGGGGTCGAGGTCAATAGCCATGCCGTAGTCGAGCTCTGCCAGTTCGTAGAGCTTGCGTTCAAACTCCATCCCCGCACGCAGCGCATAGCCTGCGGCGTGTGTCGGGTAAAGGTCGATGGCGCGGTTGATGGTCTCCATCGCCTCCTGCGGACGGCGTCCTTCGTTGTTCACGAGTGCCAGTCCCAAGAGTGCCTGCTCATGAGTGGGTTGCAGGCGTAACAAATGTTCGTAATCCGCACGCGCTTCCTTCAGCAGGCGCTTCCGCTGCTTGATGTACGCCCGCATCAGCAATGCCTCCTGATGATCGGGCTGCTGTTGCAGCACCTCGTCATAATCCGTCAGCGCGCGATCCTCATTGCCCAGCTTCAGATAAAGCGATGCACGGCTGAGCAGGATGCCCGTCGTGCCGGGAGCTATTGCCAGCGCCTGCTTATAATCCTCTAGTGCCTCCTGCTCGCGTCCCGTACGTTCGTGAATGCTGGCCAGGTGGCTCCACAGAATCGCGTTGGTATGTGCAGAAGGGGCCTCCCTCATCGCCAGCTTGAACAGCCGTTCCGCCAGCATCAGGCTATCATCCTCCATCGCCGTAATCCCCTGGCGTACGAGCCAAGGGTAAGTCGTGGACTCTACGGACTCTACGGACTCTCCCCCCTGCCTGTCCGTCCTCGGCTTAGGAGTTAAGCCTCGGTCGCTCGGGGGGATTGACGTTGAGTCAATCCCCTCTTCCCTCGCTACCCTGTTAGGGAGGGGAGTAGATACCTGCGCTGCCAATGGGGACAAAGCGAGCAAACACAGGGAAATAATAATAAGGAATAGGGCTTTATTACTCATCCATCAATTCTTGAAGCTAATTACGCCCCTCCCTTCAAAGGGAGGGGTTGGGGGTGAGTCTTTTCACAATCCACTCCCCGACTTCCCTCGTGCCATAGGTCGCACCGCCCTCCACCTGAATCTCGGGAGTACGCACATGGGCGTCGAGGCTGGCACGAACGGCTTCGCGAATGACGCGGCCCTCTTCCATCAGTCCGAAGTACTCGAAGAGCATGGCGACGCTGAGGATCTGTGCCAGCGGGTTGGCGATATTCTTCCCTGCCGCCTGCGGCCAGGAGCCGTGAACGGGTTCGAAGACGGGGGTATGGTCGCCCGTACTGGCCGAGGGCAGCAGACCCATAGACCCTGTGATGCACGAAGCCTCGTCGGTGAGAATATCGCCGAAGGTGTTCTCCGTGACGATGACATCGAAGAAGCGCGGCTCCTGCAACATTCGCATCGAGGCGTTATCGACATACATATAATCCACACGCACATCGGGGTACTGCGGTTCCATCTCCTGGGCTATCTGCCGCCACAGACGGCTCGACGCCAGGATGTTGGCCTTGTCTACTACCGTCAAGTGATGCTGTCGACGCCGTGCATATTCAAAGCCCACGCGCAGGATGCGTTCTATCTCACCGCGCGTATAGACGTTCGTGTCGTAGGCACGGTCGTTGTCCTGGTATTTCTCGCCGAAGTACATACCGCCCGTGAGTTCACGAATGCAGATGAAGTCGGCACCGCGCACCAACTCGTCCTTCAGCGGCGACTTATGCACAAGGCAGTCGAAGGTCTCTATCGGACGAATATTGGCATACAACCCCAACCCCTTACGCATCGCCAGCAAACCCTGCTCCGGACGCACCTTCGATGTGGGATCGTTGTCGTATTTCGGATCGCCCACGGCACTGAACAGCACAGCGTCAGCGCGCAGGCACGTCTGGAATGTCTCCTCGGGGAACGGGTCACCGACTTTGTCTATGGCATCAGCACCGCAGATGGCATATTCATAACTCACCGTGTGCCCGAATTTCTCGCACACCGCCGTCATCACGGCCACGCCCTGCTCACTGATCTCCGGCCCTATACCATCGCCGGCCAATACTGCAATCTTAAAGTCCATTGCTTACTATTTGTTTTTATAACTTCTTTGTATTCCTTTGTCACAAAACTTCGATCATCAATCGTCCCCCTTGGGGGACCACAGGGGGCCTGTCAATTCCCTCAGCCTTTCCGCCACCCTCTTGCGCGTAGCCTCGTCCGCCTCCAAGAGGTCGGCCAGCGAGCGCAGGAACGTAGCCTCGAGGCTGCTTTCTTCCGCAGCCACCGTGCCCGTCGCATCAGCGACGGTCCCTTCTTCAGCCGCCCGCTCGTCACTCCCCGCTTCCGCGAACTCCAGCTCCGTCTGCACAGGTTCGTACTCATGCGGCGCCTCCTCCATATAATCCTGCAGGCCGTTGAGGAGCCCGTCGAACTCATTGCCCGACAGGAATACGGCATCCTCCCCGCCGTCCAGCACGCCTTCGAAGAGCGAGGTCTTGAAGCGCAGGCGCGACAGCATATCTTCCTCGATGGTGCCCGCAGAGATGAGGTTGATGACCTCCACGCCACGTTGCTGTCCAATGCGGTGGAGCCGTCCTATGCGCTGTTCCAGCACGGCAGGGTTCCACGGCATGTCCAGATTGATGACCACATTCGCCGCCTGCAGGTTCAGGCCCGTGGAGCCGGCATCCGTAGCGAGGAACACGCGCACGGAAGGATCGTTCTGAAACGCCTCCACACGCTCTTTGCGCTCACGCGACGGTACGTTGCCGTGGAGATAGGCGTACTCCACCCCGCTACGTTCCAGTTCCTGCGCCACCAACCGCGTCATCCGCTCCCACTGGCTGAAGATCACCACCTTCGGAGAAGGATTTTGTCCATTATTCATTGTCCATTGTCCATTCTCTGCACCATCCACCCCACATTCGTCGAGGATGTTCATGGTCTCCTCTACTTTCGTGTCATGGCGGCTGTGCTCGTCCAGCACAAACAGGCTGTCACACGCCATGCGCATCTGCTGCAACAGCAGCAACAACTGGCGGCGGTCCATCTCCGAGAGGAAATGCTGGCGATGCCATTTCGCCACCAGGCGTGCCGCCTGCCGTTTCAGGTCATGATGCGCTTCCATCTGCTCGCGCGTCATCGGCACGAACAGGTTCTTGTCGATGCGTGGCGGCAACTGCAACGCGACATCAGCCTTCCGGCGGCGTATCATCACGTTGGCCATGCGCTGACCAATCTCCGACAGGTTGCGATAACCCGTCGTCCGCCCATCCTGATCCATGATGATATAGCGGTCGCGGAACAGATAATAAGGCGACAACAGGAACTGATCCACCAGCTCCACGATGCTATACAGCTCCTCCAGCCGGTTCTCCAGCGGCGTGCCACTCAGTATCAACGCATAGCGCGAGGAAATGCGGCGCACCGCCTTCGCCAGCTGTGTGTTCCAGTTCTTCAGGCGTTGTACCTCGTCTAAGATGAGCATATCTACCGCCTGCAACGCACTCGCATCCACCATGTTCAGGATGCTATTGTACGAGGCTATCTTGAAGAACGCCTCGCCCTCCAGCAGCTCGCAGCGCTGCTCCGGCGTACCGTCGAGCACCACCACCGAAGCCTCCGTGAAGCGCTCTATCTCGCGTTTCCACTGGTACTTCAACGTCGTGGGGCACAGGATGAGTACATTGCTCACAAAGCCCTCGCGCCGCAGTAGCTCCGCCGTGGCGATGGCCTGTACCGTCTTGCCGAGACCCATCTCGTCTGCCAGGATGGCACGCCCTGCACTCGCCGCAAAGCGCACACCCTCCTTCTGGTATGGGTACAATGTCGTATGCAGCAGGCCGTCCAGGGCCGCATCATCATAGCGTTCCTGCACCACCTTGCGACGCGCGATAGCCTCGCGCTGCTCCAACACGAAATCCAACGCATCCTGATAACAACGGAAGCCCTCATCTACTGCGCGGGCCGCCGTCAGGAACTCACCGAAATGCTCGTAGGCACGCGCCTGCAACGTATCTAACTCGTCGAAATAGCGGGCTGCCAACGCACGGAACTCCGCCTCATGCTGTGTGCCGATGCGGATCTTCACCTTACGCTCGTTGCCGCGATAGCTGAGATACACGCTTGTGTAGGCGGGCAAGTCCCAATGAATGCGCTTATGATGGTCCGCAATCCACTGCCGTGCCGCCTCGATATGCTTGCACGTCCCCAGCTGCGACGTCTTGAAATCCATGCAGTCGCAGTAGTTCCACGGGCTCTTCGCACCCCGGAACACCACCTTATATACACCACCCGACTTAGGGCTCTGCACGCGGTACTCACCGGGGTTATAGCGTTCGCTGACGCATTCCACCTGCAAGTCCTCACGCTGGGCCTGCTGCATGCGCAGCATCACCTGCCACTCCTCCAGCGTCTTGTCGTTGGGCTTCACCAGGTGACTCAGTCGTTGTTTCGGTAAATCTGCGTATTTCATCTTGAATCAATGTATGCGCTGCAAAGATAATGATAAAATAAACATCTACGGAAATAATTCAAGATAAAATAACAGAGAACAACCCTCTTTTTAGTGCTCATTAAGAATTAAGGTGTATCAAACGAAGAAAGCCCCGGGCACATTGTTGTGCTCGGGGCTTCTCGAAAAGTGGCGGCTACCTACTCTCCCACGG
>CAMVUB010000040.1 GCA_947170495.1 uncultured Prevotellaceae bacterium | reverse complement strand
GTATCACCTTGACATGGTGGGGGTCCTTGGTTCGAGTCCAAGTGTCGACACAAACATGCGAGGCTTGTACCATGACGATGGTGCAGGCCTCTCTCTGAATTAAAACACAGACAATTATTTATCAGTCATTATTTAGTCTTTAGTCCGTATGTCCAAAGGTAACACTTTAGTGGGTTCCAAGATTAAAGGAATCCGGGAATCCAAGAACATCACCATCGCTGAGATGGCCGAGCGTAGCGGCTTGGCCGTGGAACAGGTTGAATCCATCGAGAACGATGACTTTCTGCCTTCGCTGGGACCACTTATCAAGATAGCTCGCGCCTTGGGTGTGCGTCTAGGTACTTTCCTCGATGACAACGATGCGCTGGGACCTGTGGTGAGTCGTGCTGCAGAGCACAACGACAGCAGTATCAGTTTTTCCAATGATGCCGCCGAGGCTCGCAAGAACATGGTGTATCATTCGCTGGCCAAGCAGAAGGCTGGGCGCCACATGGAACCCTTCATCATCGACATCAATCCCTCAGAGGAGAAGGAGTTCAAACTCTCGGCACATGAAGGCGAGGAGTTTATTTATGTGATGGAGGGTGAAGTAGAGATTGCCTATGGCAAGGAAATCTACACCCTGCGTGCTGGCGACAGTATTTTCTATGACTCCATCGTGAAACACCATGTGCATGGTGTCGCTGGTCATGCAGCCAAGATACTTGCTGTCGTTTACATCCCCTTCTAAGACGAAGACAATGGAAAACAAGAATGTGAAATACGATATGGCAGGCAGGCCGCTGCCTGACAGAACATACCCTGCTGAGACGGGTGCTGAGGGCTACCAGCTCTATGAGCGCACGCTCGGGCAGTGGCTGGAGCACTGGGCTGAGACCACGCCCGATAAGGAATATATCGTCTATTCTGACCGCGACTTGCGCTTCACCTGGAAACAGTTCAATGAGCGCGTGGATAACTTGGCCAAGGGACTCCTGGCCATCGGTGTCACCAAAGGTAGCAATGTCGGTATCTGGGCCACCAACGTGCCCGACTGGCTCACGTTCCTCTATGCTACCGCCAAGATTGGTGCGGTGCTTGTCACCGTGAACACCAACTACAAGCAGAATGAACTGGAATATCTCTGCAAGGACTCTGACATGCACACGCTCTGTATCACCGACGGTACATGGGACTGTAACTATGTGGACATGACCTACACGATGCTGCCGGAGCTGAAGGCTTGTGAGCGCGGACATCTCAACAGCGAGCGCTTCCCCTACCTGAAGAACGTAGTATATATAGGTATGGAGAAATATCGTGGTATGTTTAATACGGCTGAGCTGCTGCTGCTGGGACAGAATATCGAGGATGAGCAGCTCGATGAGGCCAAGAAGAATGTCAGCTGCTACGATGTCTGCAATATGCAGTACACCAGTGGTACTACGGGCTTCCCAAAGGGCGTGATGCTTACGCACTACAATATCTCCAACGACGGCTATTTCACGGGCGAGAACATGGGCTTCACGCAAGATGACAAGTTATGTGTCTGCGTGCCCCTCTTCCACTGCTTCGGTGTGGTCCTTGCTACCATGAACTGCCTCACACATGGTTGCACGGAGGTGATGGTTGAGAAGTTCGACCCGCTACTTGTGCTTGCCTCCATCCATAAGGAGCGTTGCACTGCCGTTTATGGTGTGCCCACGATGTTTATTGCCGAGTTGAATCATCCGATGTTCTCGATGTTCGACCTCTCCTGCCTGCGCACAGGCATCATGGCAGGTTCGCTTTGCCCTGTGGAGCTGATGAAGCAGGTCAGCGAGAAGATGTATATGACCATCACTTCGGTCTATGGACTCACAGAGTCATCACCTGGCATGACGCAAACCTGCCTCAACGACACCTTTGAACAGCGTTGCACCACCGTGGGCCGCGACTTCCCCTTCGTGGAGGTGAAGGTCCTCGACCCTGAGACAGGTGAGGAGTGCCCTGTAGGAGTGCAGGGTGAGATGTGTTGTCGTGGCTTCAACGTCATGAAGGGTTACTATAAGAACCCGCAGGCGACAGCAGAGGTTATCGACAAGAATGGTTTCCTGCACTCTGGTGACCTAGGCATCAAGGATGAAAACGGCTTCTATAAGATTACTGGCCGCATCAAAGATATGATTATCCGTGGCGGTGAGAATATCTATCCCCGTGAAATCGAGGAGTTCCTCTATCACATGCCTGGCGTCAAGGATGTTCAGGTGGCTGCAGTGCCCTCCAAGAAGTATGGCGAGGAGGTGGGCGCATTCATCATCCTCTATGAGGATGCCAAGATGACGGCTGAGGATGTGCGTGAGTTCTGCCGCGGTAAGATTGCGCGATACAAGATTCCCAAGTACGTCTTTTTCGTTGATGGCTTCCCACTTACAGGTTCTGGCAAGATACAGAAGTTCAAGCTCAAGGAACTCAGCCTCAAGCTATGCGAGGAGCAGGGCATCGAGGTCATCTGAAACAGCCTACAGAAGATTACCGATAATTACCGGCATAGCCATGTTCCACACGTGTGGGACATGGCTATGTTATTTCTTGTTCCTCTGTGAGAGTGCGAAGCAAACGATGCAGACCACGGTGAAGCAGGCGGAAAGGATGAGGCCGAGCGTCTGGTCAAGTCCGAGGATGGTGGGGGAGACGAGGAAAAAGTCGGAGACAACCATCGTCATGAAGATGGCGGGCAGCAATGTCAGCCAATAGAATTTATGTTCACGCGCAAGATAAACAGTACACACCCATAGCGTTACGGCAGCCATGAGTTGTGTGCCCCATGCGACGTACTGCCACACGGTGCTGAAGCCTGAGGGGTTGCCGATCTGCCATGCTAACAAGGCGATGCCCACGGCGAAAACGGGGAGACTCAGCAACAGGCGCGAGCGTGCTGTGGTCTGCTGCAGACCAAGAGCTTCGGTGAGAATGAGGCGCGCAGAGCGGAAACTGCTGCCACCCGTGGTGATGGGGGCGGCGACGACACCCAGCAGTGCCAGGATGCTGCCCGCGAGCCCCAGCCAATCGGCGCAGATGGTGGTGACGACCGTGGGCGCATCGAAGAACTGAATCAGCGTACGGCCATCGGCATGGCGAAGGAGCCCGTCGGCACCGGTCTGGAACTGTGCCACGACTTCGGGCGAACATACATCGCGCCAACCATCGGAAAAGAAGAAATAGCTGGAGACAGAAGCCCACACAAGGGCTACGAGGCCCTCGGTGACCATGGCACCGTAGAAGATGGGGCGGCCCTGACGTTCGCTTTTCATACAGCGAGCCATCATTGGTGACTGTGTGGCATGGAACCCGCTGACAGCGCCGCAAGCAATGGTCACAAAGAGGGCCGGGAAGAGGGGCTGCTGCAAGCCCAGACGCTTGTTACCCCAGCCGGAAAGACCGTCCCAGACCTCCGGCAGCACGGGATGCTTGATAAACAGCACAATACCGATGGCCACGACCATGAAGAGCATAGAGAGCGCAAAGGCAGGATAGATCTTACCGATAACCTTGTCAATGGGCATCATGGTCGTCGCGACGTAGTAGATGAAGATGATGACCACCCACATCATCTTGTCGCCCCAGATGCCGCTGAGGATGATGGCGGGGCAATACACGAAGAAGGCACCCACGAGCACCATCATCATCATGGTAAATAGTATCATGCCCTTGCGCGCCATAGCACCCAAGTAGAGGCCTGTGAGCTCCGCCTGACCGCAGCCGTCGTGGCGCAAGGAGAGCATACCGCTAATGTAGTCATGGACAGCACCGCCGAAGATGCAGCCAAACACAATCCACAGGTAGGCTGCAGGACCGAACCACATGCCCATGATGGCACCGAAGATGGGACCGGTGCCGGCAATGTTCAGGAACTGAATCATGAAGATGCGCCATGAGGGCAGCACGATATAGTCAACGCCGTCGGCTTTACGGAGGGCGGGGGTGAGACGGTCGTCGGGACCGAAGATGCGTTCTGCTACACGGCCATAGATGAGATAGCCTACGAAGAGGGCAACGACGCTTAAAGCAAATGTAATCATGATGATGTTGATGAAGACGTTTTTTTGCGCGGCAAAGGTAAGGCAAATATTTTGTATGTCATCATAATTATGGCAATAAAGACAAAAAGTTTGCGAATCTTTTTGACGACCTGCCAATCTTCACTACTTTTGCAGCGATTATATGCAAGTATCCAATCATCTAATATAACCATTTAACAAAATTGCTTATGAAAAGATTTACTCTGTTTGCGATGCTCGTGGCAGTGTTGAGTGTAACCGCTTTTGCACAGAAGCGCGCTCTCCCGTTGCCGCTGCGTCATCACGCACGTGCCGCTAAGACCGTGCTCTCAACGCCCTCAACGCCCTTTAACCATGTGCGCCGTGCACCCAGCGCCACGCCCGTGACACCCCCGGAGGAGTTGGACATCATTGAATATATCTATCAAGGTATGGACGATGAGCAGAAACAGCTCACAGGCTATATGTATGCGGCCTTCAGCGGTACTGATGTCTATCTGCAGGGCCTCTGCCCTTTTTTGCCTTCAGCATGGGTCAAGGGTACACTGGCCGATGGCAAGGTGACCATTCCCGGCGGCTCGTACTTCGGGGTGTTCACTTACGATAAGGTTGACTATGATATGTACTTGAACTATGGCGAGGAAGATGTCGTGTTCCAGTATGGTGAGGAGACGGGTTTTGAACTTGTCAACGAGATTATAGAAATCAACAATGAAGAAACTTTCGGCAACGACCAGTATTACGATGCCTATACCGCACTCTCCTTGCAAAAGGTGGTCGAGATGGCTGCTGTTCCCCAAACACCGGAGATTGTGGACATCGCTGAGAGTGATAGCTATGGATGGTACATGGATTTCGACATCCCTCTCTACGATGTCGATAACAACCCCATGGCTTCGTCGAAACTCTACTATGTCATCTATGTCCGCGAGGGCAATGAGGTTCGTCAGTTGGAGTTCACCCCAGAGACCCACGAGAGACTGCCGGAGAGCATGACCATCTTCCCCTATGGCTTTACGGAAGAGTGGGATTTCTATGTTGATGAACTTTATTTCAACGACCTGTGGTCTGATGACTGGGATGCAATCGGCATACAAAGCATCTACAAGGGTGGCGACGTAGACAACGAGTCCGAGATCTGCTGGTACTCCACAGAATTCCCTGGCTTCAATTTCAACAAGATGGATGTGGCCACTTCTAACACATCTTCCGACGGTGATATCACAGAAGATTTGACGTTGTACTCCTCTAAGGGCACGCTGACCATCACGCCCAGCGGCGCACAAACCAATAACCGCTTCTGGAGTACCGCTAATGGCCCGCAGCTGCGCGTTTATGGTGGCACCCTGACGTTCACGGCTCCCTATGGTGCCTTCATCACGGGGCTGGAGTTCAATTATGCCAAGTGGAATGATGGCAATGACTTCAATAGCGGTGACTTTGACGTTGATACAAACGAAAAGGTCGTCCTTTGGGAAGGTAGCGCTCAGTCCGTCGTCCTGACCATTGCCGCCAACACGCAGTTCAACAGCATCAAGGTATATCTGGGTGCCCCCGAGGCGCTGGAAGTTCCCGAGGACCTGGAGGCTACGATGTGGACATGGACGGGTCAGGCTGTGACCATGACCGGGGGTGAGGAAGGTACTGAAAAGGAACCCTTCACGAGCAGTGTTTACGTCGGATTCTACGGCGATGGTAGCGAGGTGTACATTCAGGGTCTCAATCCTTCTGTACCCGATGCTTGGGTGAAGGGCACGCTCGCTGACGGCAAGGTGACCATCCCTGCCGGCACGTTCGCTGGCACCTATGAGTATATTGATTGGGAGACATACCAGTATGTTACCTCTTATCTCTACCTCACGGCTGCTGATGGTTTAGAAGATGCCACACTCGAGGACATCGTCTTCAACTACGATGCGGAGGCGAAGACGCTGACAAGCACGCAGAACATCTTTGTCTGTGAAGACCCCGACAATCTGGAGATAACCTTCTGGCTCTGGCTCATCGACAACCAGATGACCTATGTTCCAGACGTGGCTGCCACGCCGGCTGCGCCTTCTGTGGCGGATTGCAACCTGTCCGGAATGTACCCGTATGTGGCTTTCGAAATTCCTACTACCGACACCGAAGGCAATCCGCTGATTACCGATAAGTTGTACTATGTCATCTGGGTACGCACCGAGAACGGTGAGCCCGAGAAGCTGACGCTTTCGACAGCGGACTATGAAGAACTGGAGGTTGACATGACGGAGATCCCCTACGCCTACGATGACGACTGGGATATTTATGCTGGTGGCAGCACCGTCTATCTGAATCAGGACGATGAGACGCTTGCATCCTGGAAGTACATCGGCGTGCAGTCCATCTACTATGGTGGTGGCGAGGAAAACGCTTCCGAGATTGGCTGGTTCGAGCTTACGACCGACGGCATCGGCAGCGTAGAGGCCGGTGCAAAGAACGGCAAGCCCGTCATCTACAACCTCAGCGGACAGCGCGTACAGAAGCCCCAGCGCGGCCTCTACATCATCGATGGCCGCAAGGTGGTTGTCAGGAAATAACGATTAATGGTCTTTTAGTAGAAAAGGTTGGCACCCATGTGCCAACCTTTTCTCTTTTTCAATTTGGTAGGTCTTGGCGGAGCCAGACTTGCATGGTGCTGCGACCGCGGTGACACCAGGCGTAGTAGGGGATGAGGAGGAGGCGGACATCGGTCGCGGTGAGGCGTCCCTGCGCGTCGAAGCCCAGCACTTGGGCGTCGGTGGTCAGCGTGGTAATGGGGGTGTCGGCGATGGTGCCCTGACCGAGTGCAAAGGTGGGGTGCTGGTTGATGAGCACGCGGGTGATGTTGAAGTCATTGGCCAGAGGATCGTCGCCTTCGCCCTGTTGGATGGGTTGCTCGGCACAGTAGATGAGGGGGCCGCGCTGCACGCAGATGCGTCCTTCATCGTCGCGGACACGGTCGTTGGCGCGCACCGTGCGCGGCTGCATATCGAGGTGGAGCTCCACGCGGTCGCCGCGCTTCCAGCGATGCGTGATGGTGAGGTAGCCGTCGTCGGTGAGCTGTGTGGTGGCCTGCTGGCAGATGCTGCCGTCCTTGGCACGCACCGCCACTTGATAGTCCTGCTGGTGGTCGTCGCTGAAGCGGTAGAGGTCTGAGGGCACCACCTGGTTGCGCGCCCATCCCGGGATGCGCACCTTCAGGGCGAAGGCGCCGGCGCGGTTCTCATCGATGGTGATGGTGATGTCGCCCTGCCATGGGTAGGCGGTCTGCTGCGAGAGGCGCACACGGCGCCCGCCCACCTGCACCTCACCCTGATTGGCGAGGAAGAGGTTGACATAGACGTTGGCGTCGCGGACGGCATAGACATAGCCGGGGAGCGAGGGGATGAAACGGCAGATATTGGACGGGCAGCAGGCACAGCCGAACCACGGCTGGCGCAGGTGCTGGCCCTTGGAGGCCAAGGGGTTCGGATAGAAGAAGTTGCCGCCGTCGAGGCTGACACCGCTGATGAGGCCGTTGTAGAGGGTGCGCTCCAGAACGTCGTAGTACTTGGCCTCGCCGTGCAGAAGGAAGAGGCGGTGGTTGACATAGACGTTGCCGATGGCGGCGCAGGTCTCGCAGTAGGAGGTCATGTTGGGCAGCTGGTAGTTGCGGCCGAAGGCCTCACCCTGGTTCGTGGCACCGATACCGCCGGTGATATAGAGCTTCTTGCTCACGATATTGTTCCAGATGCGGTCGATGGCGCGGATGTAGGCGCTGTCGCCCGTAAGCGCTGCCACGTCGGCCATACCGGCGTACATGTAGGCTGCACGGACGGCGTGTCCTACAGCCTCGTCCTGTTCAATGACGGGTCGGTGTGCCTGGGAGTATTCATGCACGATGGTGGTCTTGCCGCGATAGTCCAGCAGGAATTTGGCCTCGTCGAGGTAGCGCTTGTCACCAGTGACGATGTACAGCTTGGCCAACGCCATCTCTGCAATCTGATGCCCCGGCACAACGCAAGCCTGCCCGGCATTGGGCCCCACCTCGCGACAGACGCAGTCGGCATAGCGGATGGCGATGTCGAGGAACTTGCGCGAGCCGGTGGCCTGGTAGTGTGCGATGGCGCTCTCCACCATGTGGCCGAGGTTGTAGAGCTCGTGGCTCAGGTCCTCCTCCTTCTCCCAACGGCGGTCGCCGGACCACGGGTGTGGGTGCTGTGGGTTCTGGGTACGGGCCGTGTAGAGGTAGCCGTCAGGCTCCTGGGCAGCGCCTATGATGTCAATGACGGAGTCGATATAATGACGGAGCCGTTTGTCGGGGTATGTCTGGAGCAGGTAGCTGGCACCCTCGATGGTCTTGTAGGGATCGGTGTCGTCGAAGCTGAAGGTGCCCTCCTTGATGTCAAACACTTTTGAGGGGTCTTTCAGGTGCGCTGCCGCATTCTCGAAGTTCTTGTAGCGCCCCGTCTCCTCGCATTTGGAGAAGGCCAACGGCACCGTGACCTCGCGGCTGGCCTGCAGGCGCTGGCCCCAGAAGCCGTCGGTCACCTTCACGCTGGTGAAGGGCACGGGGGTGATGGGATAGCCGGTAGATAGCGTCTGACGCTGTTGGGCGTTGACGTGCAGGCTGAGAAGTGTAAGGATGAGTGTGGGGAGAAGTCGTTGTTTCATGGGAGGTATGGGTGTGTTTGGGGTTAGAAATGGAACTCGTCGGGTACGGGGTCATAGCCGTAGCCTCCCCAAGGGTGGCAGCGCAGGATGCGGCGTATGGCGAGGTACAGGCCCTTGAACGGTCCGTGTTTCTGGATGGCCTCGATGGCGTACTGCGAACAAGTGGGGGTGAAGCGACACGAGGGCGGCGTCAGCGGGCTGATGCAACGCTGATAGAAACGGATAGGGAGTATGAGGAGACGACGGAGCAAGGGACAATTATAAATTGAAAATTGAAAATTGAGAATTGAAAATTATTGTACCTCGGCAATGCGGTGGAGGAGGTTCTTCACCTTGCGATGGACGAGGTCTGTCGGCTGGGGCTCATCGGCCATCCATAGGAAAGCGATATGGAGGGGTTGCATCATAGAGGCTACAGGCCCTTCAAGGAGTATGTCGCGGTGGAGGCGCCAGGCCTCGCGCAACTGCCGCTTGGCACGGTTGCGGTCCACGGCATGTTTGAAATGACGCTTGGAGACGGAGAACAACACTTGCGTGGTGTCGCCGGCGGGCTTGTAGATGGCGCGCAACGGATAGGCGGTCAAGGAACGGCTGCCTTCACCAAAGAGCGACTCTATGGCTTTACGGCTACAGAGGCGGCTGGACTTGGGGAAGGTGTGGGGACCGCTCATCGCTGGGGTGGGGCGCCACTTAGTGCTTCTTGTTGCGCTCCTCGATAAATGCCTTGAGGGCTGATGTGATGCTGGGATACTGGGGCGTGGGTGCCTCCAGGTCGAGGCGCAGGCCTGCTTCCTTGACAGCCTTGGCAGTAGTGGGACCGAAGGTGGCAATGGCCATGTCGCCCTGCTGGAAGTCGGGGAAGTTCTTGAGGAGGCTCTGTACGCCGCTGGGACTGAAGAAGACGACCAGGTCGAAGTCAAAAGGCTCGTCGCTGTTCAGGTCATTGGGTACCGTGCGGTACATGACGCCCTCGGTGTGGCGCAGCTTCTTGCTGTCCAGAAGATTCTTGATCTCATCGTTGTGGACATCGCTCATGGGAATGAAATAACGTTCATTCTTGTGCTTCACCATGAGGGGGAGGAGGTCCGCAAAACGTCCCGTTTCACCGAAGAATATCTTACGCTTGCGATACTGCACGTACTTCTGGATATAGAGTGCCACCTGCTCCGTGATGCAGAAATACTTCATGTCATCGGGGACTACGAAACGAAGCTCCTTGGCCAGCTGGAAGAAATGATCGATGGCGTGTCTCGATGTGAAGACGACGGCCGTGTGCTCTGACAGCGAAATCTTCTCCTGACGGAACTCACGCGACGAGATTCCTTCAACCTTGATAAAAGGATGGAACACAATATCCACACCGTATCGTTCGGCGATGTCAAAATATGGAGATTTTTCGGAAGAGGGCTTGGGTTGTGAAACCAATATCTTCTTGATCATCGTGTATCTTCTATATAAGTGTCAGATTGCGTGTTATTTCTATCAGTGAGGCGCCTAATATGACGGCAGAAGTGCCTTCGAGCGTGCAAAAGTACACAAAAAGATGCATAAAACCATGCTTTTTCCTAAAAAATGTCGAAAAACACTTAAAAAGTAGTACTAATTTGACAAAAAGTAACGCAATAGCACCTATGAAGAGGGGCCAAAAGGGGTTTATAGGCAGAAAAACGATGATCAACAGGAGCGGGAACATGAGGGCTGTCTCTATGAAGAACAGGAAGGCGAAACGATTGCGCCAAAGGGTGTTCTGCTGCCGTGAGAAAAAGATGCCGTGAACGACGTGGTAGAGGAATTGCTTGAACGCGATATAGACGAGGAAGACGAGCGCATAGATGCCCAGCAGCAAGGCGGGTGGCACCAGATAGTTGGTGAGTCCTGCCATGCCTGCCACAGCCGACGTGAGCAAGGCACTCTCCATGCAGAAGAGGATGGCAACAAGCATGCGGCGTCGCTCCTTGCGTTGGGCCTTGACGTCGTCGGTGAGGCTGGGGGTGGGGAAAAGGAAGTCGGAGAGGGTGTCACGCCAGTGGGGCCGCAGGAGGCGCCAGAGGATCATGACGATGAGGAAGCATACGAGGAGCGTGACGATGAGCACGTCGGTTTGGCGCAGCAGCTCGTCAGCCATTTTCCCTGATAATGCTCCGTCAGGGGGTGGAAAGTTGAAGAAGGAATAGGGGAAATCCACGTTGCGTAGTGCGGGGTCAGATGGCGGCGAACTTGCGGACGCTGGCATCCCACAGGGGTGTGGAGAGCACGAGGTCGATGGCCTCCTCGGGGGTGGCAGCGACGCGCCATATCTCGGCGTGGCGGGCTCCCATGAAATGCTCGTCGATGCCGCGCTGCAACTGCTCCAGCAGCGGGTCGTAGTAGTTGCGCGTGTTGAGGATGACGATGGGCTTCAGGTAGAGGCCGAGCTGCTTCCACGTAATCACCTCCATGAGCTCTTCCAGCGTGCCGCAGCCGCCGGGAAGGGCGATGCAGCCGTCGCTGATGTTGGCGATGATCTGCTTGCGCTTGTGCATGTCGGGGGTCTCAATGAGATGGGTGAGGCCGGTGTGGTGCCAGCCTTGCTCGACCATGAAGGTGGGTATCACGCCGGTCACACGGCCGCCGGCTGCCAGACAGGCATCGCTCGTGGCAGCCATGAGACCCATCCTGCCGGCACCGTTGACCAGTTCGAGGTCACGCCGCCCCAGCTCACGTCCGAGCTGGCTGGCGGCCTCGAAGAAGTCGGGGTGTATCTTGGTACTGGAAGCGCAATAGACGGCGATCTTCATAAGGGTTGATAGCTGATAATGGACAATGGACAGTGGACAATTGACAATGTTTAGAGTTGGAAGGCTTCGCGGATGCGCTCCACATAGTCGAGTTTCTCCCAGGTGAAGAGCTCCACATCAACGGTCACATTGCTGCCATAGTGGCTGTAGAAGGTCTTGGTGATGTGCTGCGGCTCACGACCCATGTGGCCGTAGGCGGCGGTCTCTTCGTAGATGGGGGCACGGAGTTTCAGACGGTCTTCGATGGCACGTGGGCGCAGGTCGAAGAGCTCCTTGATGCGGCGTGCGATCTCGCCGTCGGAGACGTTGACGTGGCTCTTGCCGTAGGTGTCAACAAAGATGCTGACGGGCTCTGCCACACCGATGGCGTAGCTGAGCTGCACGAGCATCTCGTCGGCCACACCTGCCGCCACCATGTTCTTGGCGATGTGACGGGCTGCGTAGGCTGCCGAGCGGTCCACCTTCGAGGGGTCCTTGCCGGAGAACGCGCCGCCGCCGTGGGCACCCTTGCCGCCGTAGGTATCAACGATGATCTTACGACCGGTGAGGCCGGTATCGCCGTGGGGGCCTCCGATGACGAACTTGCCCGTGGGGTTCACGTGGTAGGTGATGTGGTCGTTGAAGAGCGCGCGCACCTCGGGAGCCTGAATGCTGTCGATGACGCGCGGCATGAGGATGTTGCGCACGTCGTTGCGAATCTGCTCCAGCATCTGGCGGTCGGCTTTCGCCTGGTCGCCGTCAATGGGGAAGATGAACTCATCGTGTTGCGTGGAGACGACAATGGTATCTACGCGTACGGGGCGGCCGTTATCGTCGTACTCGATGGTCACCTGGCTCTTGGCATCCGGGCGCAGGTAGGTCATCTCCAGTCCTTCGCGGCGGATGTCGGCGAGGATGCGCAGGATGCGGTGGCTCAGGTCAAGGGCCAGCGGCATATAGTTCTCGGTCTCGTTGGTGGCATAGCCGAACATCATGCCTTGGTCGCCGGCACCCTGACTCATGGGATCCTCGCGCTCTACGCCGCGGTTGATGTCGGGGCTCTGCTCATGGATGGCGGAGAAGACGCCGCAGGAGTTGGCCTCGAACATATATTCGCCCTTGGTGTAGCCGATGCGGCGGATGGTGTTGCGGGCAATCTCGGGAAGATCCACGTAAGCCTCGGACTTCACCTCGCCGGCCAGGACGACCTGTCCTGTGGTGACGAGTGTCTCACAGGCAACCTTGGACTGCGGGTCGAAAGCCAGCAGGTTATCAAGGACTGCATCACTAATTTGGTCGGCAACCTTGTCGGGGTGCCCTTCACTAACAGATTCAGAGGTAAATAAATAACCCATTCTTAATAGTAATTTAAGTGTTAAACATTAAATCATGAATGGGATGTCATTGGGATGAAAATGCATCAACCTTGTCGGTTGTCCTTTTAGCATTTTTTTCTGTGGTTGCAAGCAGCCCAAATCTATCCACATTGAAATTCGGGCGCAAAGGTACAAAAAAGTCGTGAGCTGTCTATGCTTTTTGTGGAAAAAGTATTCTCAAAGGCCGTTTTTCAGTAAAAGACGATTCCTACAAAGCCGCCGACGATGCCAAGGAAGGTGCCGGCGAGCACCTGCCACAGGTTATGCTGTCGTAGCATCATGCGGCTGCTGCCCACGAGCCCGGAGATGAAAATGCACAGGCACATCCAGCCCAGCGGGTTGAAGGAGAAGAGGAAGCTATAGCCGGCCAGGGCGCCGATGACACCGCCCGCGCCTGCACAGTGCATGGAGATCTTCCAGCGCAGGTTGATGAGGAAGCAGCTGCCTTGTATCAGCAGCGAGCCTATGAGGATGCCCGACATGTAGAGGGGCAGGTGGAAGCGGTTCAGGGTGTGCAGCGTGAAGGCGTAGTACAATATATATATAAGGTACGGGAAGTAGCGGTTCTCACGCCAGCGCAACAGATGAGGCTCCCAGCCGCGTGCCTTGCGCCAGAAGAGGATGGTCCAGCGCGGAAGCAGCACCGTGCCCAACAGTACCAGCGACAGGATGGCGCCCTTGAAGGCCCAGGGCAGGATGGCCAGGTAGGTGAAGAAGAACAACCCCACGAATCCCAGCAGCGGGAAGAACTCCGGTCGGAAGACCGTAGAGAACCAGCGCGCTGCCTTCAGGAGGAAGACATCGACGCTTTGTCCTTGTGTCTGTGGAATGTAGCTGCTCATGTGGGTGTAGAGAGGGGTTTATCGTAGGATGTATTTCTTTCCCTGTGTCACATAGATGCCTTTCTGCTGCGGTATGCCTTGCAGCCGGCGGCCATCGAGGGTGAAGAAGGTGGCGGCGGGGTGCTCGTCGGCGGGCAACGCCTGGAGACCGTCGTAGCGCTTCTCGGCACGCGGAAGTGTGATGACGGGGGCGAGGTCATCGGTGACGCTGGCCTGCGGCGTGTCATATTGGTTGGTATCTGTGAGGATGCTGAAGAGCCCCGGGTACAGCTCAGTGCTGAGCATATCCTTGATTACAATGTTGATGACGGGCTTCTCAGCCAACTCATACCATTTCAGCTGGTCTCCAAGTAGGTTCCATACGGCGTCCTCAATCTCCTGCTGTGCCACTTTTGGCGTAACCGAGCCTTGGGGCTCATTGCCTTCGAGATGGGCATAGATGATTTTGCGAAAGGTGGCATCCAGGTATTTGATTGCCAGGTCGCTGAGTTCCTCCGGAGATTGTATGTTCTCGAGATGAATCCGCTTGAGGTTATCGTAATTATCCTCCAGCACTTGTGCAATGGGTTCCCAGTTCGCTACTATCAGGTTGGTGAGGATGTTCTTGAAGTTGGCCTCGGCGTGGCCTTTGCTCAGCACCTTGGCATTGCCCACATTGGGCACGTTGGTGACATAGCCCGTCCGCCCCGACCATTCTGTGAGCGTTTCGTTGACGGTGAAGAGGCGCCACGGGGTGGGATACATCGTCAGCGTACCCGTGGCCACGTCGATGAGGGAGTCGGTACGCTCCTCATTGACGTATAACTTGGCTACATCCTGCACATGCTGGTGCCCTGTGAAGAAGAGGCGCAGGCCGTGTCCTGCCAGCTCCTTAGCGACATTCTCCCAGTCTCTCACCACAAAGTCCGTAGCAATCTCGCTTTGTTTCTTGAAGTGCTCGATGGCATTGCGATGCATCATGCCGATGAGTTGCTTGCCTTGCGCCACCGCCTCGTCGGCGATGCCTGTCAGCCACGCCATCGTCTCGGACGTAAAGGCACCTCCCGTAGGCTGCAGGTCGATGCCAAAGACCACCAGTCCCTCGATGGGTTCACAGGCATAGGACAATGTCTGCGCATCGCGCTGCGAGGTCTCACCATAGCCATACTCCTTGTACAGCTCCACAAACTGTTCAGCGGTCGCAGACGCTGCGGGCGTGGTCTCGCTGCCGTTGTAATAGACCGCATCGGGGTGGTTGATGTCCTGGTCACCCGGGATGACCAGCACGGTAGCGCCCATCTGTCGCATGGCCTCCAGCGCGCTGATGACGGTCTGGTGGCTCAGCAGCTCGCCGCATTTCGTCAGGTCGCCCGGGATGAGGACTAGGTCAGGGCGGTACTTGTTGACGGTGTCAATCATCGTGCGGAATATCTGGCTGCTCAGCTTGAACATGAAAGGTGACAGCTTGGAGGCTTCCGTGAAGACGCTGCCTTCCTGCACCAGCAGTTCCGGGGACATCACATTGAGGTTGCTCATCACCATGACGCGTTTCTCCTGCGCTGTCGCAGACAGCACCCACAGGCTTAGTAGCAGGCAGAGCATTCTTTTCATCTTCATAGAAATATGCTTAATCATTGTATTCTGACCATTTTATCGTCGCAGACGGGCTATGGGGATGCCCATCGCCTCGCGGTATTTGGATACGGTACGGCGCGCCACATCATAGCCGCGCTGTTGCAGCTCGCGGGCCAGGGCTTCGTCGGCCAGCGGGTTCTTCTTGTCCTCGGCATCAATGATCTCCTGCAGGGCGGCCTTGATGTTACGGACGCTCACCTCGTCGCCACCCTGCAGACGTGCGGCAGAGGTGAAGAACCAGCGCAGCGGGTAGATGCCGTAGGGTGTCTGCACCCATTTGCTGTTGCTCACGCGCGAGATGGTGGAGAGGTGCAGGCCCGTCTGTGTCGCCACATCCTCGAGTGTCATCGGGCGCAGGAGGGTGTCGTCGCCGCTCTCGAAGAAAGGTCGCTGCATGCGGATGATGGCGTGCATCGTGTCGGTGAGCGTGCGGCGGCGCTGTTGCAGGGCTTCGATGAAGCCGCGTGCTTTCTCCACCCGTTCGCGCAGGTAGAGGATGCCTTCGCGTTCAGAGCGCGGCAGGCTCTTGAGGTCGCGACCCTCATAGCTCTGCAGGAACGTGAGGTCGTCGTCGCTGACGCGCAGGGGCGGCACATGTCCGCGGTTGAGGGTCATCGTGAGCTGGCCGTAGGGGTCGGTATCTACGATGAAGTCGGGCGTGATCTGCTGTAGGTTCTTGCCGAGGGCTTCGCCCATGGAGCTGCCGGGGCGCGGGTTGAGGCGGCGCACCTCGTGCTGCAGTCGGCTCACCTCGGCATCCGTCAGTCGCAGGCCGCGTTGGATGCGGTCCCAGTGTTTCAGCATCAGGCTGTCGAAGTGATCGGTGAGCAGGCGCTCCAGCTTGTGCTTGATGGGTGAGTCGTAGTCGGGCGCTCGACGTACCTGCAGCAGCAGACACTCTTGCAGCGTGCGCGCACCGATGCCGGCAGGCTCGAACTCCTGCAGCGTGGCGAGCACGCGCTCCAGCTCCTCCTGCGAGGTATTGATATTGTGATACACCTCCAGCTCATCCTGTATCTGTTGCAGGGAGGTGTGCAGCAGCCCGTCCTCATCCAGTGAACCGATCAGATAGCGGATGAGCTCCTGCTCGTGGTCGCTGAGGTGGAAGAAGCCGATCTGCTCCTCCAGCTGGTCGTAGAACGACAGCGTCTCGCCGACAACCGTCTCGGGCACTTCTTTCTGTGCGCCGCCGGGGAGCACGTCGTCGGACAGCCCGGAGAGGTCCGAGAGCTCGGAGTAGTCCGTATAGTCGGTGGAATCGTTGGTCTCGGCGTAGTCCTGCGCCTCGGAATTCTCCATTTCACCGGCATCGTCGCTATGGTCGGTGTCGCGCTCCAGGGCGATGTTCTCCTTCAGCTCCTGATCCACACGCTCATAGAGCGCCTCCACGGGCATCTCCGTCAGCTGGCTCACCAACAGCTGTTGGGGCGTCAGCGTCTGTGCCTGTGTCTGCACCTGCGTGCCGATTTGTGAGAACTTGTTTGCCATGAGAGTTTAGAATCGCCAGTAGCACTGCAGATCCACGGCGTGATAACGCTCATCCTCCATCGTCTTGTTGACATGGAAGCCGTAGTTGAGCTGCAGCATCAGATTGGGGTGGAAATGGTATTGTGCCGAGGCGCCGTAGATGCTGTGGGCATTGTCCCAGCTGCGACCTTCGCGATAGACGTCGTAGTGTATGAAGAGTTTGGCGCGGTGCCATGAGGGCGTTCCAGCTACGAGATACCAGGCATCGGCCTTCCCGGCAGCCTGGTCCACGGCGTATTCGGCACGCGCGGTCCAGTCGCCAGTGTAGTTGATGCCGAAGCTGTAGCGGCGGCGATCCACGGTGGTGCCGTCATCGCGGACGTAATCTCCATACCAGCCGAAGGCACCGATCTGGAGGTCCTTGATGGGCATAAACCATAGGCCGCCGATGAAATCCTTCATGGTGTTCTTGTCGGCGTGGTTAATGCCCTGACCCGTATAGACGCCCGCCATGTAATGCAGCCAGCGGTGGCCGTCGCGGCGCGAGGTGAAGAGGTCGCCCTGGAACTGCAGACCGAAGTCGCGGCCGTTGGAGGCGTGTTCGCCTGTGCGGTCGTTGTAGCCTGCCAGACGGTCGGTCAGCTGGGCATAGGTGCCCTCTCCCAAGAGCCACGGGTGCATCGGGTTCTCGAAGGTGAAGCAGCGCTTGAACTGTCCGAACTTCACGCGGAACTCCTTCCAGTGCTGCCACTCCACCCAGGCATCGACCAGTCGGATGGCATTCTCCTTCTTGTTCAGGGGACTGCCCGAGAGGTGCAGCTGCAGCTTCATGGCGAAGTCACCGATTTTCGTATCTACGTAGGCACGTGCCAGGCGCACGCCCATGTCGGCCTTCACGTCGGTGTCCTTACAGGTGGTTCCGTTCACGCGGCCGATGACGTAGCCGCCGAAGGTGGTGTTCTGCTTCAACTGCTCGCCGATGCTCTGTGCCGACAGCGGCATCGCCGCCATCACCACCAGCATTGCTATGATAGTTCTCTTTTTACCCATAAATCATAACCCCTCAACCCTCAACCGTCCTTTTCCTTCCTCGCCACATCGCATAGCCGCCGACAAGGATGAAGGGCACAGACAGCAGCTGTCCCATATTGAAGAGCATGCCATTCTCGAACGCCACCTGTACCTCCTTCGTGTATTCGATGAAGAAGCGGAACGTGAAGATGGTGAAGATGCAGTAGCCGAAGTAGTAGCCGCTGCCCACGCGCTCCGGGTGGCGGCGGTAGATCAGCCAGCCCACGATGAAGAACACGAAATAGGCCAAAGCCTCGTATAGCTGTCCCGGGTGGCGGGGGACGTTGTCCACCTGCTCGAAGATGAAGGCCCAGGGCACATCCGTGGGCTTGCCGATAATCTCGGAGTTCATGAGGTTGCCCATGCGGATGGCGGCAGCACACAGCGGTGTCACAATGCCGATGTTATCCCACACGGTGAGGAAGGGAATCTTCATCCTGCGTGAGTAGAGCCACAGGGCGAAGATGAAGACGATGGTGCCGCCGTGCGAGGCGAGACCCGTGTAGCCCGTGAAATGCCACGAGCCGTCGGCCCCCATCTTGGCGGGGATGATCATCTCCAGCATGTGAGTGGGTGAGGACAGGAAATAGTCCGGCTCATAGAACAGGCAGTGGCCCAGACGCGCACCTATCAAGATGCCGAGGAACGAGTAGATGAACAGCGGTTCGAACTTCTCGTCGGGAATCTTCTGTTCCTTGAAGATCCTCTGCTCCAGCAAGAAGACTGCCAGCAGTCCCAGGCACCAGCACAGCGAGTACCAGCGGACACCGAACGACCCGATGGTGAAAGCCATCACATCAGGGTTCCAGATTATGTATAAAAAATGAGACATTTTTTATGATTAAGGATTACGGATTAAGGATTACGGATTAAGGATTACGTATTAAGGATTATGACATTATTTGGGAATAGAGAAATCGCCATTGTCTAATATTGTTTTATGGAGCGCTGATAATTTCCTTCTTAATGGAATGATGAGTTGCTCGAAATATTTTAGTTGTTCAACAGTGATATAACTTTCGTCTTCCGATAATTCTAACTCGCACATCACTTCATTAAGTGAACCATAGGCTATTTGGATGAAATGAGCCTTTTCTTTAGCGGAATATCGACCAAAACCTTCTGCGATGTTAATCGGAACAGACATGACAGCACGACGAAGTTGGTCGCATAGTCCAAACCGCTCTTCAACGGGATAGGTCTTGATAAGATTGCATACTTCATGGGACAAGGATTTGGCATTCTTGTAAACATCTAATTTCCTATAATAGAACTCTTCCATGTCTTTAATTATCCATGCCTCATCAATCACGCCTTAATCTTTAATCCTTAATCCTTAATCCGATTCAACGTCAGACGTTGAATCTAAAATGCATGATGTCGCCGTCCTGCACGATGTAGTCTTTGCCCTCGACACCCATCTTTCCCGCCTCGCGGACTGCAGCCTCGGAGCCATAGCGGATGTAGTCGTCGTACTTGATGACCTCGGCGCGGATGAAGCCCTTCTCGAAGTCCGTGTGGATGACACCCGCACACTGCGGAGCCTTCCAGCCGCGACGGAACGTCCACGCCTTCACCTCCATCTCGCCGGCGGTGATGAACGTCTGCAGACCCAGCAGCGAGTAGATGGCCTTGATGAGGCGGTCGCAGCCGCTCTCCGTGAGGCCCATGTCCTCCAGGAACATCTGCTTCTCCTCATAGCTCTCCAGCTCGGCGATGTCAGCCTCGGTCTGGGCGCTGATGATGAGCAGGGCCGCCTCCTCGTCCTTCGTAGCCTCGCGCACCGCCTCCACATAGGCGTTGCCGTTGGCGGCAGAGGCGTCATCGACATTGCAGACGTAGAGCACCGGCTTCGTCGTCAGCAGGAACAGGTTCTTGGCGGCAGCCATCTCGTCCTCGGTGTCGAAGGTCACCGTGCGGGCGCTGCGACCCTCCACGAGTGCTGCCTTGTAGGCTTCCAGCACGCCCAGCTCGATCTTTGCCTGCTTGTCGCCGCCCACGCGCGCCTGCTTCTCCACACGTTGCATGCGGCTCTCAATGGTCTCCAGGTCCTTCAGCTGCAGCTCCGTGTCGATGATCTCCTTGTCGCGCACGGGGTCCACGCTGCCATCGACATGCACGATGTTAGGATCGTCGAAGCAGCGCAGTACATGGATGATGGCGTCGCACTCACGGATGTTACCCAGGAACTGGTTGCCCAGACCCTCACCCTTCGAGGCCCCTTTCACGAGGCCTGCGATATCTACGATCTCACACGTCGCCGGCACGATGCGCCCCGGGTGTACGAGTTCCGCCAGCTTATTCAGTCGCTCATCAGGGACCGTGATCTGTCCCATCTGTGCGTCGATGGTGCAAAAAGGGAAGTTGGCTGCCTGCGCCTTGGCGCTGGACAGACAGTTGAACAGTGTCGATTTGCCCACGTTGGGCAGGCCCACAATACCTGCTTTTAATGCCATAATAATTTATAATGTGTAATTTGCGGGCGCAAAGGTAGTGAAAACTTCCCGTTTACGACCACGAAAACCACTATTTTCATCGCCCCATCACAAAAAAAGTCATATTTACCCCACTTTGCATAACACTTTTACTCGATAATGTCTCTCATGTCTTGAGGACAAAGATGAAAAAATGAGGAAAATTTGGAGGTTCAGCAGATAATACATACCTTTGCAGCAGATTAAGGCTTTTAAAACATGAATAACGCAGATTTTTGGAAATCCGTTAGGGATATTATTGCCGAAGGATTCACGCCTAAAGGTCTGCAAATGTTGGACTACTATGCAGAACTATTTATCAGCGGAAGGCTTGTATATCAACGATTTTCACCGCTCGAGCAGCATGGCTGCGCAGCGGGAGGTGAAACACATGTCATTGCATCCTTACTCGCGGGAGCAGAAGATTCGACAGATTCAGTCCATTCGACACCTCTCAATGACTTCCAAAGAGAGTGCCAACGCGGAGCGAAGCAGGAAGAATATATAGAACGCTGGGCGCACGCAGTAGGCTGTTGGAATGAGAATGTGGATGACTTGTTATCCGCATCTCTTGGTGAGAAAATAGCCGAAGGGGGAGAGGCCATTGTTTATGACCATGGTGTCAATATTGTTAAGTCTATTGGATTGGACTATTTCATCCAACCCATTTTAGCATTAGACCGTATATCGCTCCATAATGCTTACTTCCCTGAGACTTGCATGACAGTCATCGGATTTGGCAGAAGCTCTGACGGCGCTTTCAAGGTGATCGTAGAGCAACCTTTTATCGAAGGCGATCACGTCTCTGACGAGGAGATTGGTGAGTATGTAAGGAACATGGGCTTTGAACTTCGCAATCCCCGTAACTGGACATATGCATCCCCAAGCATCTACTTGAGTGATATGCATGATGAGAACGTGATTCGTTCTAAGGAAGGAAATATCTTTGTTGTTGATTGTGACATCAGAATCAACACACCGGAATTGCGTGCGGGTGGAACCAGACAACTCACAACAGATGTTAACTTGTGAAGTAGGTCTTTAACCACATGAAGAGGCGAAAGACATTGATGTGGGTGGTGGCTGGTGTGATGTTCGTGCTGGCGGTGACGGCTTTCGTGGTCAGGGCCGTGCGGCGCGACCGCGCGATGCATGGGGCATTAAGGGAGCTGCAGGAGTGGAATCAGGCGGACACGGTGTTCACGAGTGACAGCGTGGCGCGGGTGCTGGTGGCGTACTTCGACCACCCCTGGCACTCGTCCAACACCCGTATGCTCGCCCACTCATAGTCCTCTGGACATTGTGGAACAAGGAAATAGGCAGAAATGGCGTTCTTCCGTAGGTATTTGTCTATCTCTTGGACACCTGTCTGAGACAGTTGTTTATGATTGTCGTTTCCACTGGCATGTCTGCCATGAAGGTAGATGACCAAAGGAATC
>CAMVUB010000039.1 GCA_947170495.1 uncultured Prevotellaceae bacterium | reverse complement strand
GCGCAAGGGTGATGTTCAGCGTGCCCGTGCCGGTGCCCAGAACATCGTTCCTAACAGCACAGGTGCTGCCAAGGCTATCGGTCTCGTGATCCCCGAGCTGAACGGCAAGTTGATCGGCGCTGCACAGCGTGTTCCGACTCCCACCGGTTCCACCACTATCCTGCACGCTGTTGTGAAGGGTGAGGTTACTGTTGAGGGCATCAACGCTGCTATGAAGGCTGCTCAAAACGAGAGCTTCGGCTACACCGAGGAGAAGCTCGTCAGCAGCGACATCATCGGCATGAAGTTCGGTTCGCTCTTCGATGCCAACCAGACCATGGTCAGCAAGATTGGCGACGGCAACTCGCTCGTTCAGGTTGTCAGCTGGTACGACAACGAGAACAGCTACACCAGCCAGATGGTTCGCACCATCAAGTACCTCGCTGAGCTGAAGTAATCCTTCACCCAACAAAGGTCAATCAAAAAGCCCTTCCGAGTTTCGGAAGGGCTTTTCATATGGAGTAGATTCTCTTTTAGTAAACCAACTCAATGAGAGCCTGACGGGCTTGTGCAATCTGGTCGCCAGCCTCGACAATCTGAGATTTGAACTCTTCAACCGTAATGGCGTTGATGACTGCGAGAGGATCGATGGCCTCAGCCACGGGCAGCAACTCGGGGTCGTACTCGGTCAGACGGTTGATGGCATCCTGAATGAGGATGATGCGGAGGGAAACGTTGCTGGCAGCCTCATCGTCGAAAGCAGCCATGAACTTATCCACATTCTGTGAGAGGATGTAAAGCTGCTCCACGAGAGATGCGGAAACAATCTGCCAGAAGAAGTTGATGCGGCCATTCTCATTCATGGCGTCATACAACATCTGCGAGGACTCATAGATGCTGTACTCACTGTCGAGCACCTTGAAAGAGGGATCATTGATGTCTGCCACCAACTTGGCAATTGCCTTGTCATAGCCTTCCATGGGGAGGTCATAGAGAGCGGCAATTTCCTTGTCAACCTCAATAGCACTCAGTACGCGGTACTCCTCGGCCAGGGTCATAGCCTGCTCGGCAACAGAAAGATCCAAGAGATAGTGGGGACGCACTTGCTTCTCCTCATCGGTGAGCACAATCATGCCATTCTTCTGCACGACAGGAAGTTGCTTCAGACGAGCGACCTCGGCAGCAAGACTGTCAAAGTTCATTTTAATGGCAGCCTCTATCTGCTGCTGCTCAAACATAGAAAGAGAGTCTCTGGATTCCTCTTCCGCCTGAGCACTCTTGTTGCCTCCGCAAGCTGCGAAAGCCATTGCGGCCAAAGCCACAGCAAAAAATGATAATTTCTTCATTGTTTTTTGTTATTTGAAGATGATTTTTCTTTGTATTTTATGCAAAGGTAGTGCATTCTGCGCATATCGCCAAAACTGAAACTAACTTTTTTCCATATCATCAGTCAATTTTGCTGAAATATGCGCTCACATTCATGATTTTCGAAGTCGTTCGGGCAAGTCTAAGAGCAAGATAACCGTTAAAAAGATGCACATGAGCAACAGCACGCCGACATTGAACCACAAGGTCTTGATATGCCAATCGCCAAGGCGTTTCTCGCAGCTGTAGAAAGGTGCACGGCCATAGCGGTTATGAGGCGTCAGATAGACCTGTCCGACACGCGGCACGATGGCATCGTCAATGACATCTACGAACTGTCCGTTGTCAGCTCCCACGACAAACTCCTGCAGTTTGATATTGTAATTCTGGCGTTTGAGTTCAAACATGGCATCCTTACCGCGTTCACGCAGGAAGGCCGACATCATACGATCGCTGGCCAGCGTCGCTTTGTTAGCGCGCTGCACGAGGATGCGTTCAGCAGCTTTCATATAATCGTAGAGCGAGACAGCATCGTAATCACCACTATAAGGCTCCATCTCGCAATAGGCCGTAATGGTGGGAAGGTTGCGGCGAATCACTGCGATATGCTGGGGATTCTCCTCCACCCCGCGCTTGCGCTCATCCTTCAGGGTTTCCAGCTGCGACTGCAGCTCATTGAGGATGCCGACATTATAGAACTGCGCCTCATACTTCTCACGGTTTGTTTCAAAGAACGGCTGCTCATAAGCATTGTCTGAGAACTGTGTCACAGCCAGCGCCTCATACGCCCATCGCGAGGGGATGACATCACCCACTATCGGCACATTACCCGTATGACTGCGAGGCGCGAGATCTGAGAAGCTGACGACGAGTCCACACAGCAGGATCTGCGGTATCAAGAGCATCGGGATGGTGATATAGATGGCCACGATGGAGTTGAGCGTCTGTGAGAGTAAGAGCCCCACGAGATTCGAGAGGAAAGCCGTCACGAAAAGGATGAGCCACCACACCCAGAACAGTCCATGGAGTCCCATAATGGCATTGCCGATAATCACAAACAGGAAGGTCTGCAACAACGAGACGCCGGCCATATAGACAATCTTAGACCAGATGTAGCTGCCGTAGGACAGGTGCAGGAACTTCTCGCGCTTCAGCAAAGCGCGGTCCTTGAAAATCTCCTCGGCGCTGCCGCTCATACCAATGAACGTAGCCACGATGACAGCCATGAAGAAGTAGCTGACGAGGTTCTTATTGTTCATCACGCAATAGCCCTCTGGCGGTGCGTAGCGCGTGAGGAAGGCACAGACGACAGCCAGCAGCGGTGCTTCCAGCAGCGTGATGAGCATGTACTGCAGGTTGGTGACCTTTGTGCACAGGTTGCGCTTGAGGAAGATGAGGAACTGCTTCAGCACGCCCGGCTTGCGCTGGTCGGAAGGAGGCACTGTGCCAACGGTAACCTCGGGTTGTGCAGGACGGCGTTGCAGATACAGCTCGTGCCATTCCTGCGGCGACATCTTACGCTCATCAGAGATCTCGCCGCTGCTCGTGAGCGATTTCTCATCGATGATGTTCAGTACAATCTCAGGGTTGACATTGCCACATGTGGGGCAGGCGCTGGTCTCCGCGTCAGCATAGTCAGCGGCCTCCTTGAAATAGGTGATGGCATCGATGGGGTTGCCGTCGAAGACGGGATAGCCTCCGCGGTCCAGCAACCACAGGCGGTCGAAGAGCTTATAGACATCACTCGACGGCTGGTGGATATTCACCACGATGAGCTTTCCCTTGAAGGTCTGCTCCTTCAGCAGGTTGATGACCTTCTCTGTATCTGCCGACGAGAGGCCCGATGTGGGCTCGTCCAGGAACAGCACCGCAGGTTCGCGGATCAGCTCCAGGGCGATATTCAGGCGTTTGCGCTGACCGCCGGAAATGAATTTATTGATGGCAGAGCCTACCTTCAGGTCGCGCGCCGCGTCAAGTCCCAAGTCCTTGAGCGTCTTCATGACACGGCGGTCCAGTTCCTCGTCGCTCATCCCTTCGAAGCAGAACTTGGCCGTGTACCACAGGTTCTGATAAACGGTGAGTTCCTCGATGAGCAAGTCATCCTGCGGCACGTAGCCGATAAGGTTCTTGACAGCAGGTTCGCTGACGTCGTGCCCGTTGATGGTCATCGTGCCTTCCTGCGGTATCAGGCTGCCGTTGAGGATGGAGAGCAGCGTGGTCTTTCCCGTACCAGAGCCGCCCATAATCGCCAGCAACTCGCCGCTGCGTAGCGTGAAGCTGAGGTTGTGCAAACCGTTGTCACTATTTGGGAAACGGAAATTGAGATTGCGACCGCAGAATTCCACCTTGTGTACGCTCTCGCCCTTCTTACCCATACGACGGTGGTGAGCCTCAAGGATGGTAGAGTAATACACGGGGTGACCGTCGCGGGCCTTCAACACACTGCTCTGCAGCCACACTTGGTACGATCCCGCAAGCACGGGAACATCATTCAGCAATACCGTGTCATCACCGAGATAAGTGAACACGAGCGCGCCCGTCTCGGGGTTCAGCAAGGTCTTCAGCTGTCCTTGATAACCAGGCAGTTGATGAAGGAGTACGTGTTCCGAGGGTGTTCCCTTCACGAAATCCGTGAAGTCCTGGAACACAGCATCGTTGACTTCAAATTTCTCTGCCACCACGCGGAAGATGGAATCAAGTCCGCCACCGCCGATGCCACAGAACTCCATCAGACGCAACAGCAGCAGCGCCTCCTCACCGGCACGTATCTTGCCATGCAGGTTCTCACAGATGGTGGCGGCCACAGCCTGCGTATCAAGACCTTCGGACATTTCGTAAGCACCACGCATATCGCTGTAGAAATCAAGGTAGAAATCCACATTGCGAATACCGAGGTGGTGGCGCAGATAGCTCACGAGCATACGCTTAGCCCGTGCTTCGTCAACATTCTCCTCTTTGCCGAACAAGGCAAAAAGACTCAGAAAGGTGGAGAGTATAATATCAGTCATCTCGTGTGTATTGGTTTGCAAAAATACGGATTAATCCCGAAAGCCCTCTCCACATATTAGTTAAAAAGGATTAAAACACTTTCTTCTACCCATACTTCATCCGTCTTGGACGTAAGTTTACACAGATAATCACTACCTTTGCCAAGAATTACGACATCATAAATACCATCATTCATCCTACATGAAACGATTCTATCTCTTTGCCGCCACGGCGGCCATCTTGCTGAGCCTTACGGGCTGCAAGAAGCATGACTACGAGAGCGTAAAGGGCGACCCGATGCAGACTCGCATCTACACGCTCAAGAACGGTCTGAAAGTTTATCTCTCCGTGAACAAGGACGAGCCTCGCATCCAAGCCAATATCGCCGTGCGCACGGGTTCTCGCAACGATCCTGCTGAGACAACAGGCTTGGCACACTATCTCGAACACCTGATGTTCAAGGGCACCAACCATTTCGGCACCACCGATGCCGAGGCAGAGGCTCCCCTGCTCGACGACATCGAGCAGCGCTACGAAGCCTACCGACAGCTCACCGACCCTGAGGCGCGTCGTCAGGCTTACCACGAGATTGACAGCGTCAGCCAGCTGGCAGCCAAGTACAATATTCCCAACGAGTACGACAAGCTCATGGCCCTCATCGGCTCGGACGGCAGCAACGCCTTCACCTCATTCGACATCACCTGCTATGTGGAGAACATCCCCTCCAACGAGGTGGAGAACTGGGCCCGCATCCAGGCAGACCGTTTCCAGAACATGGTCATCCGCGGCTTCCACACCGAGCTGGAAGCTGTGTATGAGGAGTACAACATCTACCTGAGCGACGACAACGAGAAGATGATCAACGCCCTCCTCTACAAGCTATTCCCCACACATCCTTACGGCACACAGACCACCATCGGCACACAGGAACACTTGAAGAATCCCTCGATCACCAACATCAAGAACTACTTCAAGAACTACTACTGTCCGAACAACGTAGCCATCTGTATGTCAGGCGATTTAGACCCCGAAAAGACCATCGACATTCTGGAGAAATACTTTGGCGACTGGCAGGAGAATCCCGACTGCAAGCAGCCCGAGTACGAGCCCGTGGCAGCGTTGACACAGCCCGTAGATACCACCGTCATCGGCCTCAATGCCGAATCGCTCTATCTGGGCTGGGCCTTCCCCGGCGCCAAAGACCTCGCCTGCGACACTCTCTCACTCATCAGCGAGGTTATGAGCAACGGCCGCGCAGGTCTCATCGACCTCGACATCAACCAGAAGATGACCATGCTGGAGGCCTGGGCCGACGACTACCAGTTGGCCGACTACAGCATCTTCTTCATGGGCGGTTCGCCACTTGAGGGACAAACCTTGGAAGATTGTCGTGAACGCTTACTGGGCGAAATCAACAAGCTCAAGTGCGGCGACTTCCCCGATGACCTGCTGCCCGCTATCATCAATAACATGAAGCTGCACAAGATGCAGGCCATGGAAACCAACCGCGCCCGCACATCAATGTTCCAAGATGCCTTCATCAACGGCATCGAATGGCAAGACGCCGTCGGCCAGATCGACCGCATCGCAGCCCTCACGAAAGAGGACATCGTCAACTTCGCACAGCGCCACTTCACGGAAAACGTTGTGACCGTCTTCAAGCGCCAGGGCGACGACCCCAACATCAAGAAAATCGACAAGCCCGAGATCACGCCTATCCCAGCTAACCGCAACGAGATGAGCGACTTCGTCACGGAAATCCAAGGAACCGAAGTAGAGCCCATCGAACCCCGCTTCGTAGATTTCAAGGAAGACCTCACCATAGGCACCACCGCCCATGACCTGCCGCTGGTATACAAGGAGAACACTGAGAACGGCATCTTCAACCTCGTCTTCTACCTGCCTTTCGGCACCGCTGCCAACCCGCTGCTGGACGATGCCAGCGACTACATCGACCTACTGGGCACCGACAGCCTCACGGCAGAGCAGGTGCAACAGCAGTTCTACGGCCTCGCCTGCACCTTCGGCATCTACGCAGGCCCCTATCAGACATCTATCATGCTCTCAGGTCTCGACGAGAAGCTGCCCGAGGCGCTGGCACTCGCAGAAAACGTGCTGGCCAACGTACAGGTAGATACCGAAGCCTATCAGGCCTACATCATGAACGTCGCCAAGGCCCAGGCCGATGCGAAGCTGGAACAGCAGACCTGCTTCTCACGCCTGCGCGCATATAATATATATGGTGAGCGCAATGCCCAGCGCAATATCGTCACGGCCGCACAGCTCGCAGCCACCGACCCGCAGACGCTCATCGACCTCATTCACTCGCTCACCAGCTACGAGCACACCGTCCTCTACTACGGTCCCCGCAGCCAGAGCGACCTCGCGGCACTCCTCAGCAAGGAGCACACGCTCCCCGAGACCTTGCTGCCAGCACCAGCCTTCGAGGACTACCAGGAGCAGGAGACGCCCGCCACGGAAATCATCATCGCACCCTACGATGCCAAGAACATCTATATGATTGCCTTCCACAACGACCTGATGCCGTGGCAGGTAGAACAAACGCCTGTGGCAGCACTCTACAACGAGTACTTCGGCAGCGGCATGAACGGCATCGTCTTCCAGGAACTGCGCGAGAGCCGCGGCCTCGCCTACAGCGCCGGCGCCTACTACGACGGTATCCCTGACCGCAAGGGACACCCCGAGACGAGCTTCACCTCCATCATCTCGCAGAACGACAAGCTCATGGACTGCATTCGCACCTTCAACCAGATCCTCGATACAATACCGCAGAGCCAAGGCGCTTTCGAGATTGCCAAACAGAGCCTTACGAAGCAGCTCGCAGCACAACGCACCACCCGCTTCGGTGTCATCAACGCCTGGTTAGCGGCTCAGGAGCGCGGCATCGACTACGACATCAACGAGCGCATCTACAACGCACTCCCCGACCTCACCCTCAATGACATCGTGCGCTTCGCCAATGAACGCATGGCCCGCAAACCGCGCCGCATCGCCATCCTCGGCGACGCGAAAGAGCTCGACATGGACGCCTTGCAACAAGTAGGTCCCGTGCGCCATGTTTCACTCTCAGAAATCTTTGGATATTAGGCCAACATATTAAAGGTTATTAAAAAAGGAGAAAAGCGCGAATTCTTTCGTGCTTTTCTTCGTTTATATAGATTATTTGTAGTACTTTTGCAGCAGAAAAACAAAAAGAGCACATGAAACTCATTCTGCTTTCTACCCCCGACTTCTTCGTAGAAGAAGACACCATCATATCAGCACTCTTCGAGGAAGGACTCGATTCCTTTCACCTGCGCAAGCCCAACACCGAGCCCATCTACTCCGAACGGCTGCTGACACTCATCCCCCAACAATGGCACAACCGCATCGTCGTCCACGACCATTTCTACCTCGTCGATGAGTTTGGCCTGCGTGGCGTTCACCTCTCCGAGAAGCACAACACGCTCCCGCAGAACTACCACGGCACCTGCAGCCGTTCCTGTCATTCGCTGGAAGAACTGCAGCAGCGGCGCGACCTGGACTATGTCTTCCTCTCCCCCGTCTTCGACAGCATCACCTACCCCAACCGTCATGCAGCCTACACCCCCGAGCAGCTGCACGACGCCACACGCGCAGGACTCATAGACCGCAAGGTGATGGCAGCCGGCGGCGTCAACAGCGAGACGCTCCCCCGTCTCTCCGACTACGGCTTCGGCGGTGCCGTCATCCTCGGCGACCTCTGGACACGCTTCAATATCCACTCCGGCCTCGACTACAAAGAAGTCATCGCTCACTTCCGCAAGCTCCGCAAAGCCGCCGAGTAAGGTTATCCATAAACCCTCAACCATAAACCCTCAACCATAAACCTCCTCCCCCATGTCCTCCTTCCTTGTCTTTTCCGGCACCGCCACACAGTACCTTACTGAGAAAATCTGCAAAAGCCTGGGCGTGCCCCAAGGCCAGATCAACATCACACACTTCGCCGACGGCGAATTCAGCGTCAGCTACGAAGAGAGCATCCGCGGTCGCGATGTCTTCCTCGTGCAGAGCACCTTCCCCAACAGCGACAACCTCATGGAGCTCCTGCTGATGATCGACGCCGCCAAGCGCGCCTCCGCCCGCAGCATCAACGCCGTCATCCCCTATTTCGGATGGGCACGTCAGGACCGCAAGGACAAGCCCCGCGTGGCCATCGGCGCCAAGCTCGTGGCAGACATGCTCTCCGTGGCCGGCATCAGCCGCCTCATCACCATGGATCTGCACGCCGACCAGGAGCAAGGCTTCTTCAACGTCCCCGTCGATCACCTCTACGCCTCCAGCGTCCTGCTCCCCTACGTGAAGAGCCTCAATCTCGAGAACCTCGTCATCGCCACCCCCGACGTGGGCGGTTCCAAGCGCGCCTCCGCCTACTCCAAATATTTCGGTTGCCCCCTCGTGCTCTGCAACAAGACACGTCCCCGTCCCAACGAAGTCGCCAGCATGCAGATTATCGGCGATGTGGAGAATGCCGACGTCGTCCTCGTAGATGACATGGTCGATACCGCCGGCACCATCACCAAGGCCGCCGACCTGATGATCGAGCACGGTGCCCGCAGCGTGCGCGCCATCGCCAGCCACTGCGTCATGAGCGGCTCCGCCAGCGAGCGCGTGCAGAACAGCCAGCTCAAGGAGATCGTCTTCACCGACTCCATCCCCTACAGCAACCGCTGCGCCAAGGTCAAGCAAATCTCCATCGCCGACCTCATCGCCGAAACCATCCGCCGCGTCGAAGACAACGAAAGCATCAGCAGCCAGTACCTGATCTAAGGCCCCCGTCCTGCGGACAAACCGCAGGCAACACAGCGCCCTATCCCCAGGCCCCCCTCCCCCTGCGCTTTCCCCCATGTCCTCCTCCGAAACATCCCCTTCCCACCCCGTTCTTGGCGGTTCTGCCCCTCGCCCCCTTCCTGGCGGTTCGTCCACCAAGTCTGTGTCTGCAGCCCCCTCCCCTTCCCGCCCCGTTCCTGGCGGTTCGTCCGCCAGGTCCTCCTCCTCCCGTCCACAAATCCTCCGCGCCCCTTGGCATGACTATCGCCAGCCGGGCGTCTATATGCTCACCCTTTGCACCCATGACCGCCGCCCTCTCCTTGGCTCCCTCTATGCCGATGAAGCAGGTGTCGGGCGTGTGCGCCCCTCTCATCTCGGCTCTTCCTTAGCGCAAGCCCTGCAGCAGCTTCCCCTTCTCTATGAGGAGTTGGAGGTGATGCGCTATGTCGTCATGCCCGACCATTTTCACGTCGTCGTTCAGATCCATCAACCCATGCAGCGTCATTTGGGAGAAATGGTGCGGCGCCTGAAATATACCACTACAGTCGCTTATCTCAAGGAGCTGGATCTTCGCGAAGGCTGCTTTCATCGTGTCGAAGGCAGCAGGCCCTCGCGCAGAGAGCGCGAAGCCGTCAAGGGGGAAGCCCCTGCGGAAGAACCGCAGGCAACAGAGCGCCCAACAGTCTTGGTGCCTCCCTTGTGGCAGGACAACTACCACGACCGCATTCTCACACACTACGGCCAACTGCCTAAGATGCTGCACTATGTCGAGGACAACCCACATCGCGCTTGGACAAAGCGCCAACATCGCCAATTCTTCTACGACAAACAAACCCTCCATATCCCCATCCCCGTGGAGCTTGCCCGGGCGCTCTATCGGGAAGCCCGGGCGCTGGCAGAGCTGCCAGCCCTCGAGAGCTTTCTGATAGTCGATCGCACAGGCGAGGAAGTCAAGACCAGCCTGCGGATGCGAGCTATGGGAAACCCCTTCCTACTCGACGAGGGTCTGCACCTTCCCCTGCGTGTCTCGCGCAGCGTCTCACGCGAGGACTACACAACCCTCCACGACCAACTCCTGCAACGTTGTGCCGATGAGGGAGCCGTCATCGTCACGCCCTGCGTCAGCAATGGCGAACAGATGCTCGTTGATGATGCCCTGCAGAACGGCTTTCGTGTCATACGCCTGCAGCACGAAGGGATGTCCGACCTCTACAGCCCCTCCGAGCGTTTCCTGCCCTTCACCGCCTCCGGCCAGATGCTCTTCCTCGCCCCCTGGCCCGACCAGCCCCTCTCCGTCCATCCCACCAAAGGCCGCTTCGAATTCCTGAACACCCTCGCCCGCATCCTCTGCGGCCTCAACCCATAGCCCTTCCCCTCCTTCCCACTCCGTTCCTGGCGGTTCGTCCGCCAAGTCTGTGTCAGGAATCCCCTTTCTTCCCGCCCCGTTTCTCTTCTTCCCTCTTTTTCCGCTTCTTCCCTCTCCTTCTCGATGCTTCCCTCTTACTTTGATGGTGCCATGAAGGATCATGTAGGTTTGATGTAGGTATATTTTTATTATCTATTTATGAGTCAATTACTTGAATGCAAATGATGAAGGTATCTCAAATCGCTGTTATCTCTGAAATAGGAGTTCTGGCCAAGACGTACTCTTTATAGTCCATAAGCAAACCCTCTATAGTCTCTGCGCGTAGGGACTATAGAGGGTAAGGCGAGGGAGTAGTAGTGTCCGGCTGTAGCGGTACAGAATTATTTTTGCGGAAAACTTTTTATGAAGGACGCGTCGCAACGGCCATCACGACGCATCGTAACGGCCCGAGGGACACGTCCTTATTGCGAGTCCCACGCGTGGGACACGCTGGAAGACCGCGGTGCGTTGGGTGTCCCACCATGGTGGTCCAGTTGGAAGACCGCGCTGCATTCATTGTTCCATCACGATGGAACAACGGGAAGAGCTAAGGGTTTTGGCGAAAGGGTTAAAGGGTTAGGTAAAAGACGAAAGGGTTTGGGGCGGAGGAAGGGGGATTTATTGGGGGCGGAGACTTATTTTTGGGGAGTTTTCTTGCGCGGTTTCAAATAAAGTGCTATTTTTGCAGCCAAGAAATGCGAAATTATGAAATCAATGGCATACTGAGCGAGACGCTGACACTGAAGAACGATGTTCATGAGGTGACGAAACTCAGCAGTTTCGAGAAGGCCCTGTTCGAGAAGATGGGGCTGGAGGATGCGTTGGCCCGCCAGATAAGACTGGCTGTCGAGGAGGCGGTCGTCAACGTGATGGAGTATGCCTATCCCATCGGGGAAGAGGGCGAAATAGAGGTTTGCATGACGACAGACGGTGAATGCCTGACGGTGGTTGTCACAGACGCCGGCAGACCCTTCGACCCAACGCTCAAAGAGGGCGTGGATATCTCGCTCTCCGCAGAGGAGCGTCAGATAGGAGGATTGGGCATTCACCTGCTTCGCGGCCTTGTAGATGATGTGCGCTACGAATACGTAAACGGGCACAATACGCTAACGCTCACCAAAAGATTAAAAGACTGATTATAAACCCTTAAAACAAATAAAAATGAAAACAAAGATTGAAGAGATTGATGGCAAGTACGTTGCCACTTTAGAGGGAGAAATGGACACCGTCGCCGCCATGGAGGTGGAAGAGACGCTGAAGCCGCTTTACACCAGCAACGGCAAGGACGTGATTATTGATTGCAAAGGTCTGGAGTATATCGCTTCCAGCGGCCTGCGCATCCTGCTCAGCATCCTGAAGGGCGCTAAGGCGACAGGCAGCAAGGTGACCTTGAGCAACGTGAACGACGACATCAAGAACGTATTCAAACTGACAGGATTTATCAGCTTGTTTGAATTTGAAGATTAAGTATTCGCAGGATTCAGATTTCAAGGGCGCATGGGCAATTCTTTTTCGTCAAAGATTGGCGTTCTGCTGGCCGCTGCAGGTAGTGCGGTAGGCTTGGGCAGCATCTGGAAGTTCCCCTATACGGTGGGAGAAAACGGTGGTGGCGCATTCATCATCCTGTATATCGTGTGTTCACTTATCTTCGGCTTGCCGCTGGTGATGAACGAGTTCCTGATCGGCAAGCTGTCGGGCAAGAGCGCCTACGGAGCTTATCGGACATTGAGCGGAACAGGTAGGTGGCAGTGGCTCTCATGGATGAACCTGCTGTCCGTACTGGCCATCCTGAGCTTCTATTTTGTCGTGACAGGATGGTGCTTCTACTACATGGCGGAGGCGGCGACGAACAGCTTCGCCGGTATGGATGCCAAAGCACTTGAGGCTCACTTCACTGCGTTTGAGGGGAAGGCCTTGCTGATGATTGTGTATGCCGTCATAGGCATTGTGCTGACGGCATCGGTACTGTGGTTTGACGTCAACAAGGGTATTGAGCGACTGAGCAAGATCTTGATGCCGCTGCTGTTCCTCATCTTAATATTTATGGCCATCCACATGATTTTCCTCGACGGTGGCACCACTGGACTGAAGTATCTGTTTGAGCCTGATTTCTCGAAAATCACCTCAAAGGTCATCCTTCAGGCCATGGGACTCAGCTTCTTCACGCTGTCCGTAGGTGTGGGCGCACTCATCACCTATGGTGGTTACATGCCCCAAGACCAGAATGTCCGGGGGACGTCGTTGCAAATGATCGTGCTTGTCCTCATTGTATCGTTGCTGGCAGGCATGATCGTCTTCCCCGCTGTCTTCGCCTACGGCTTCAGCCCCCAAGAAGGGCCAGAACTCACATTCGTCACGCTGCCAGCAGTGTTCCAGCACATGTTCGCCCCAACGGTCACCAGCACCGCATTCTTTGCACTCATGTGTGTCGCAGCCATCACCTCAACAATCTCGATGATGGAGGTGATGGTGGCTTTCTTCTGCGAAGCCACAGCCGAAACGAAGCGGCCACTCAACAGACATCATAGTGTCATTGTTGTATCCCTGATTCTTATACTTGCCAACATACTGTCCGTGCTGTCGATGACAGGCCATGCCAATTGGCTCAGCGTGATGGGGATGAACCTGTTCGACTCCGCCAATGCCTGTGTCAATAACATACTGATGCCTATTGGCGCACTGGGTGCGGCATTGTTCACAGGATGGTTCGTACCGAAGACAAGGTACCAGGGCTCACGCGTGGCCTCATTCATCTATCTGGTCATCCTGCGCTGGATAGTACCTATCGGCATCGCCATTATATTCCTGGATTCACTCAATATTATTTAATTCTTCATCTCCCCATTTGCTCAACTTAGAATTTCATAAATATGAGGACTGTTGCTCCATTAACCAAGGTTCAATATGGCATCTATGCCGAATGTATCGCTCATCAAGGTGAGATCTGTTATAATCTGCCCTATCTCTATATGCTCGATGGTAGCCTGAATGAGGAAAAACTCAAGACGGCTGTTGAGGCTGCAGTGGTAGCCCACCCCACGCTATTCACGCGTATCAAGGTGAACGAACAGGGTGACCCACAGCAGACCATTGATGACAGCGAGACGTTCAGCCTGCAAGTAGAGCAGATAGCCGATATAGAAGTGGAAAAGCAGCATCTGGTCGTGCCGTTCGACATCTATAACGACAGGCTTTTCCATATCCGACTATTGAAAGATACCGCTCATTTTTATCTGCTCCTCGACATCCATCATCTCATCGGCGACGGCGTTACACTAAAGGTGATGCTTGCTGACGTGGAGGCTGCCTACAACGGCAAGACGCTGGAGGCCGAAACGATGACGATGCAGGAAGTGGCCCTCGCCGAAGACGAGATGCGCAAAACGTCCGTTTTTGAGGAAGCCAAACAATGGTTTGCCCAGAACTTTGACTGTGGCGATACGTTCACCCAGCTCATCCCCGACCTGGAAGGTGGGGAGCGCTCAGAGGCCACCCTCACACGCGTGCTCGGCACGAAGAAAGAAAAGGTAGAGGCGTTCCGCACCGCCAACGGCATCTATAAGAACACCTTGTTTACGGCCGCATACGCCTATCTCCTGGCGAAGTACAACAACGAGCAGGAGGCGCTGTTTTCCACTGTTTACAACGGACGCACCGACAAGCGCTTCCTCCATTCCGTAGGCATGACCGTGAAGACGGTGCCCGTTTACGCCAAGTTCACGGGCGACACCTCTGTGATGGACTTCCTGAAAGCTTGTCAGGAGCTGCAAACAGGCTGTCGCGAACACGACATCTACACCTATCCGGATCTGATGGCCGACCTCAACCTGCAAAGCAACTCTCTGTTTGCATGGCGTGGGAAGATGTTCGATGACAGCCAGTTCGTAGGCAAGCCCATGCAGACCATACAGCTCTGCAACCACACGTTGGAAGTGCCGTTTTGCCTGATGGCATCTATCGTCGACGGTCAATACCAACTACGGGCAGAATACGACGCCAGCGCATACTCCGAAGCACTGATTAGTGAGTTCATGGAGAGTTATGAGGCTGTGGTGGAAGGCTTTCTCAGTCAAGCCCGACTGTGCGACATCGACA
Source organism: uncultured Prevotellaceae bacterium (assembly GCA_947170495.1). GTDB lineage: Bacteria > Bacteroidota > Bacteroidia > Bacteroidales > Bacteroidaceae > Physcousia. Next base: position 7,199 of record CAMVUB010000039.1, on the reverse strand, counting down.
TCACGACCGCTTCGCAAGTGGAAAAACTCGACAGCTTCAACCAGACGGACGTGCCCTACGATGACACGCAGACCATCGTCTCGCTGTTCTGCCAGCAGGCGAAGGCGACACCCAACAAGACAGCCGTGGTCTTCAAGGACAAGCAGTTCACCTACGCCGAATTGGATGATATGAGCGATCACATCGCAAGCTATATCGCATCGAAAGGATTGGGACTTGAGGATGTTGTTGCCATTCTGATAGCCCGTTCGGAATGGATGGCCATCGCATCACTGGGTGTGCTGAAAGCTGGTTGTGCTTATCAACCGTTGGATCCCAGCTATCCTGCCGAGCGCCTGAACTTCATGATGCAAGACACAGCTTCCAAACTGCTCATTGCCGACGAAGAACTCTGTTCCATCGTGGATGAATACAAGGGAGAAGTATTGCTCACTAAAGACATTGAGAAGCTGAAGGATTCCAAGGACTTTGATGGACCCAAGCCCGAGAGCCTCTTTACGCTCATCTACACCAGCGGCTCTACAGGCGTACCCAAAGGGTGCCAGCTGGAGCATCGCAATATGGTGGCATTCTGCCACATGCACAAACATAACATGCATCTCGAAGCTGACAGCCGGGTGGGAGCATACGCCAGCTTCGGTTTCGATGCTTGTTTGCTTGAATTATGGGCACCGCTTATCGTGGGTGCTACGGTCTATATCATTCCTGAGGAAATCCGCCTAGACCTTATCGCCCTGAACGACTATTTTGAACAGAACGGCATCACCCATACGTTTATGACAACACAGGTGGCACGATCTTTTGTCAACGATATCACCAATCACTCCTTGAAGGCCTTTGTCACAGGTGGTGAGAAACTGGCAGATGTCACTCCTCCACCTTATTTGCTTCTGAACGGCTATGGCCCTTCAGAGAGCATCTGTTATGTAACGTCATTTGCCGTAAAGGAGAAACTGCAGAACATCCCCATAGGAAAGGCTGTGGAGAATATGCATCTATACATCATGGATGCATATGGACACAGGTTGCCCGTAGGCGCTGCCGGTGAACTATGGGTCAATGGTCCTCAAGTGGGAAGAGGCTACCTGAATCGTCCAGAGAAGACTGCCGAGTCTTTCATAGAGACACCTTGGGGCCGTTGCTACCGCACTGGCGACATTGTGCGCTACCTGCCGGATGGGAATATCCAGTTTGTAGGACGGCGCGATGGACAGGTGAAGATTCGCGGTTTCCGCATCGAACTCACAGAAGTCGAAGCAGTCATTCGTCAGTTCCCAGGCATCAAGGATGTCACCGTGCAGGCTTTCGACGATGAGGGAGGCGGCAAGTTTATTGCTGCATATATCGTTGCTGATGAAAAGATTGACATCAATGAGTTAAACAATTTCATCTTCGACCAGAAGCCGCCTTATATGGTTCCCGCTGTGACGATGCAGATTGATGCCATCCCACTCAACCAGAACCAGAAGGTGAACAAGAAAGCGCTGCCGAAACCCGTTCCGGTTGCAGTAGAGCAACAGACGGAACAGGCTCCCATGAATGTGCTGGAAAAGGAAATCCATGAGATCATCGCACAGATCATCAACACCGAGGACTTCGGCATCACGACGATATTGGGCTATGTCGGCCTCACCTCCATCATGGGCATTAAGCTGGCCATCCAGATCAACAAGCGCTTCGGCGTCACGCTGAACGCGAAGGCCCTGGCCAAGAGCGGCAGCGTACAGAGCATCGAGAACGAGATCCTGACGGCGCTGCTGAGCGGAACTACCGCCAAGCCGGAGACAGCCGAGGTGGCACACGCCGACATGAGCAATATTCCGTTGTCGTATGCACAGATGGGCGTCTATGTGGATTGCATGAAGCAACCCGATTCCACCATCTATAATACGCCGGTCATCGCGCGCTTCCCCAAGAACGTGGACATCCAGTTGCTGTCGAAGTCTGTGGAGACGCTCGTCAAGACGCATCCTCTGCTGCAGGCGCACTTCGGAAGTGCAGGGGCTGACATCATCCAAATCGTAGACACTGCACAACCCGTTGAGATTACCCAGAGCCAGTGCAAGGAGGCTGACTTCCCGCATTACAAGCTGGAGTTCGTCAAGCCGTTCAACCTGAGACAAGGACCGCTCTACCGCATCGAGATTGTCACCACCGAAGAGTGGGTGTATCTGATGATGGATATTCATCACCTCGTGGTCGATGGCGGCTCGTTCGACATGCTGCTGGCACAGCTCTTCGACCTGCTCAACGGCAAGGAGATTGAGCCTGAGAGCTTCACCTATGCCGACTTCGTGGCCGCACAGAAAGCCGCTGAGAGCAGCGAGGAATATGCCGCTGCCCGCGAGTTCTTCCAAGAGCGTCTGGGAAAGGTGGAAGGCGTAACGGAAGTGGCGTCCGACCTGACCAATCCGCTGGAGCAAGGCACCGTAGGCTTCATTTACACACCGTTGGATTTCGATGCCATAGAGACCTTCTGCCGTCAGCACAGCATCTCGCCGGCTCATCACCTGCTGGCTGCCACCTTCTACGCGCTGGCTCGCTTCACCAACAACGAGCAGCTGTGCATCACGACCATCAGTAACGGACGCTCCGACCTGCGCATCAGCAACACCGTGGGTATGTTCGTCAACACGCTGGCACTGAGTGCGCAGATTGGCGAACAGAGCGTGATGGAATTCTTGAATGAGACAAGCAAGAACTTCGACGAGACGCTGAGCCACGAAACCTATCCGTTTGCACGCATCGCCTCCGACTACGACCTCTCGGCGGAGATTATGTTCGCCTACCAGATGGGCATTATTGACGACTATAAATATAAAGGTCAGACCATTGCCATTGAGACCTTCGAGTCCGAAACGCCCAAGTTCCGCATCGCCTTCTTTATACAGAACGACGAGAAGGGACAGCCCAGCATTTGCCTGCAATACGACAATGGCCGCTACAGCCACGACCTGATGCAAAGCCTGGCGCAGTCCATCAGCAACGCAGCCAATGCCTTCATGAGCAATCCTGATGCAACGCTGAAGAATGTGGTGTTGCTGGATGCCCAGCAGACCGCATTGCTCGACAGCTTCAACCAGAACGATGTGCCCTACGACAACACGCAGACCGTCGTATCGCTGTTCCGTCGTCAGGCTGAACTACATCCTGACAATATCGCCATGGTCTATCACGACGAGCGCTTGACCTATAAGCAAGTCGATGAACAGTCGGAGCGTATTGCCGGGTACGTCCAGTCACTGGGTCTTGGCAACGAAGATGTGGTTTCCATTCTGATTCCACGCAGCAAGTGGATGGTAGTGGCATCAATTGGTGTACTGAAAGCCGGTTGTGCCTACCAACCGCTGGATCCCAGCTATCCTGCTGAGCGACTGAATTTCATGATGCAAGATGCGGGTGCCAAGCTGCTGATTGCTGACGAGGAACTGCGCCCGCTGGTGGATGAATACCAGGGCAAGGTGCTCTTTACCAAGGATATCGAATCCCTGCCAGCTGTCACGAAGCCTGTGCAGGCAGACATCACACCATCGTCGCTGTTTATCATGCTCTATACCTCAGGTTCTACAGGTACGCCTAAGGGTTGTCAGCTGGAACATGGCAACTTGGTATGCTTCTGCCACTGGTACCATCGCTACTACGACTTGAAGCCTGAGAGCAAGGTAGCCGCCTATGCCAGCTACGGTTTTGACGCTTGTATGATGGACATGTACTCCGCCCTGACTTGTGGCGCTGCTGTCTATATCATCGGCGAGGACATCCGTCTGAACCTACCCGACCTGAACGACTACTTCAACCGTGAAGGCATCACCCATTCGTTCATGACCACACAAGTGGGCTGTCAGTTTGCGATGAACTTCGACAATCATTCGCTGCACCATCTCTCCGTTGGTGGCGAAAAGATACTGCCGCTCACACCTCCTACAGCCTATCAGCTCCATAATGCCTACGGTCCTACAGAGTGTACCATCTTTACGACCACATATTCCATGAAGGAGTTCGAGCAGAATGCCCCCATCGGCAAGCCGCTCGACAACTTCCGACTCTACATCGTTGACAAGCAGTTCAACCGCCTGCCCCTCGGCGCAGCTGGTGAGCTGTGGGTCAGCGGTCCGCAAGTGAGCCGAGGCTACCTCAACCGTCCGGAGAAGACTGCCGAGACCTATCTGAAGAACCCCTTCACGGATGAGGCGAAATATGCGCGTGTATATCGCACTGGCGATATCGTGCGTTACCTCCCCGACGGCAATATACAGTTCGTAGGCCGCAAGGACGGTCAGGTGAAGATCCGCGGCTTCCGTATCGAGCTGAAGGAAGTCGAGGCCGTCATTCGTGAGTTCTCAGGCATTAAGGACGCTACTGTCCAGGCTTTCGACTACGAGACGGGCGGTAAGTTCATCGCGGCCTATATCGTCAGCGACGAGCAAGTAGATATCAAGGAGCTCAACGCCTTCATCGGCAAGCAGAAGCCGCCTTACATGATACCCGCTGCCACGATGCAGATTGATGCCATTCCGCTCAACCAGAACCAGAAGGTGAACCGCAAGGCATTGCCCGCCCCGGTCGTCCAGGCCGCCGACCACGACTATGTGGCACCCGCCACCGAGGTGGAAAAATTCTTCTGCGACGTCTTCTGCAATGTCCTGACGATGGACAAGGTCGGCGCCACCGACAACTTCTTCGAGCTGGGCGGCACCTCGCTGATCGTGACCAAGGTCATCATCGAGGCCCACAAGGCCGGCTACCACGTGATCTACGGCGATGTATGCACCCCTCCTACACCGCGTTTGCTGGCACAGCTCGTGAGTAGCGAGGCTCCCGCTGAGGCATCCGATGTCGAATTCACCAACTTTGACTACACTGGCATTAATGCCATCCTGCAGCGCAACACGGTAGAGACGTTCCTCAAGGGTGAGCAGCAGCAGCTGGGCAATGTCCTCCTGACCGGTGCCACCGGCTATCTGGGCATCCATGTGCTGCGCGAGCTTATTGACTCTGATGCCGAAACCATCACGTGCCTCGTGCGCGGCAAGGATCAGGCTTCCGCAGAGCACCGCCTCAAGAACCTGCTGTTCTACTATTTCGAGTCATCCTTCAAGGAACTCTTCGGCACCCGCCTCTTTGTCGTCAACGGCGACGTGACACAGGACTTTACCGAAATTGTAAATCGTAAATCGTCAGATTGTCAAATAAACACGGTCTTCAACTGTGCCGCCAACGTGAAGCACTTCTCCAAGGGAACGGACATAGAAGACGTGAATATCGGCGGTGCACAGCGCTGCGTAGAGTTCTGTCTGAAGACCGGCGCCCGACTGGTGCATATCTCCACAACTTCCGTGGGCGAGATATGGATTATCCATAACGACGGTGAACAAGTACCCACGTTGGACGAGCGCAAGTTGTGGTTCGGACAATTCCTCGACAATCGCTACATCAGCTCCAAGTTCCTGGCAGAGCGTCTGGTGCTTGATGCTGTAGCTCATCATGGCTTGAGTGCCAAGGTGATGCGCGTCGGTAATCTGGCACCACGCAGTTACGACGGTGAGTTCCAGGCCAACTTCAACAGCAACAGTTTCATGGGACGTCTCAAGGTGTTCTACACACTTGGTTGCTGCCCCTACGACCAGTATGGCGAACCAACAGAGATGTCGCCCATCGACCAGACGGCGAAGGCCGTGGTGCTCCTCGCATCAACGCCCAAGGAATGCACCGTCTTCCAACCCTTCAACGACCACACTGAGCTGTTGGGCGATGTCCTCCAGCTCTTGGCGAAGGTGGGTCGCGAGATGCGCTTTGTGGAGGATGAAGAATTCGAGCAGACCATCGCCATTGCCGGACAAGACCCCGAGAAGGCCAAACTGCTCTCAGCTATTCTGGCCTACCAGGATGTTGTTCACGGACAAAAGGCCGCTATCATCGAGCGCGACAACCGCTACACCTGCTCTATCCTGCACCGCCTCGGCTTCCACTGGAAAGACACCTCGTGGGACTACGTTGAGCGCATGCTCACCGCCATTGGTGGCTTCGGGTTCTTTGAATAACAAAACAACTTTTTATATCACTCAATCAACAAATTAACATGAACGACATTAAAGTTTTGAACCACGCAGCAGACAACATCCGTATTCTGGCTGCGTCCATGGTCGAAAAGGCCAAGAGCGGTCACCCGGGCGGCGCTATGGGTGGCGCAGATTTCATCAACGTGCTCTACAGCGAGTACCTCAACTACGACCCCGCCGATCCCTGCTGGGTAGGTCGCGACCGCTTCTTCCTCGACCCCGGCCACATGGCTCCGATGCTCTACAGCCAGCTGGCCCTTATCGGCAAGTTCTCCCTCGACGAGCTGCAGCAGCTCCGCCAGTGGGGCTCTCCCACCCCCGGCCACCCCGAGGCTGACCCCAAGCGCGGCATCGAGAACACCAGCGGCCCTCTCGGCCAAGGCCACACCTTCGGCATCGGCGCGGCCATCGCAGCCAAGTTCCTGGCCGCCCACACCGGCAACCCGACCTTCGCGAAGGAGACCATCTACATCTACATCTCCGACGGCGGCGTGCAGGAGGAAATCTCTCAGGGCGCAGCCCGCATCGCAGGCTCGCTGGGTCTGGACAACGTGGTGATGTTCTATGACAGCAACGATATCCAGCTCTCCACAGAGACCAAGGAAGTCATGAACGAGGACACCGCTGCCAAGTACCGCGCCCTCGGCTGGGAGGTCTTCGAGATCAACGGCAACGATGCCGCACAGATCCGCAAGGCCATCGAGCAGGCCAAAGCCGTGAAGGGCAAGCCCGCCCTCATCATCGGCAAGTGCATCATGGGCAAGGGCGCCCTCAAGGAGGACGGTTCCAGCTACGAGCGCAACTGCAAGACCCACGGTGCTCCCCTCGGCGGCGATGCTTACAAAAAAACTATAACCAACCTTGGCGGAGACCCTGAGAATCCGTTTGTTATCTTCGACGATGTCAAGGAGCTCTATGCCCGTCGCGCCGAAGAGCTGAAGAAGATTGTGGCCGAGCGCAAGGCCGAAGAGGCTGCCTGGGCAAAGGCCAATCCCGAGTGCGCTGCCGCACAGGCCGAATGGTTCAGCGGCAAGGCCCCGAAGGTGGACTGGAGCAAGGTGCAGCAGAAGAGCGGCGACGCCACGCGCAACGCCAGCGCTGCCGTCCTCAGCGTCCTCGCCGAGCAGGTGCCCAACATGA
>CAMVUB010000038.1 GCA_947170495.1 uncultured Prevotellaceae bacterium | reverse complement strand
ACCCATTGAAACAAAGTACCACTAAACTATCCTGCAATTTGACCTATACGCCTAAAATTAAAGCAAAAATTAAATATTACCTTGAACTCTTGAATTTAAAAATCTTCGCTTTCATCGGGCAAACTGAACTTAAATCAGTCTTTAATCGGGACTTAAATATGTCGGTTAAAGACAAAAACAAGAAAAACACCTCTGATGATGGCTGTGGCCTGCGGCCTACGGGCTGAGCTCAAGAGTGCTCTTATGAAAGCGAGCTTTCAACGCTCACTCCTAAGCACCACCCTGTATCGTCCCGATACTCAGCCGCCCTTGCCGGTGTTTTTAAGGTTTTCTTCTACCTAGAACAAGTAATCCGTGTAGATCCGAGAGATCCGTGTTCGGTAAAAGATATTTAAGTTCAGATTTCCGTCCGATTTAAGTTTCTTATTATCTAACCACAAATTCACAGAGGTACACAAAGGCAGGTCCTCTCGCAACCGAACAATGAATGCATCGTGGTCTTATCGATGGAAGACCGTGGTGCAATGGACTTCACATCGTGGTGTGTTGGGTGGGGAGGACGAAATGGAGGTGGCCGATGCGGTGGAAGAGGAGGATGAGGAGGGCTTCCAGGATGTTTTGACTTTCTCAGACTTTGAAATAGTCGAAGCCAATGATGGTATCGATGAAACGGTGGACGTAGTCGGCGGCGGTGGGGGGCCACTGGAAGCCGAGGCGGTAGAGGACCTGAGTGGTGTAGTCGTTGGTGGATTCTATCCAGCGCATCACGTGTTTGCTGCTGACGTTGTAGGCCATCAGGGGACGCAGGAGCGTGACGAGGTCGGGATTCTCCATCATCTGCTCCAGGGCCTGCTGGAACTCAGCGGTTTCAACGCGCTTCAGGGTGATGCCAGCCTGGGCGAAGCCTATCAGTATGTCGCTGAGGAACTGGCGGTGGGTGTTGCAGGGATGGAACACGATGCACTCCTTGGGTGTCTGCGCCAAGAGCATAATGGCATGTGCCACCTCATCGATGGGCGAGAACTCAAAGCGACGGTCGAGGTCTTCGTAAGGCACCATACCTATTACTACATACGCGCGCAGGCGTGCGAGGAAGTTGTTGGTGTTGAAGTTGATCTGGAACTCGCCGTCCTTCTGACGTGCCGAGAGGTTGCCGACGCGCATGATCTTGGCATTGAGGCCGTGGTGGGCGATGGCGTCGAGCACGAGCTCCTCGGCCTTGTACTTGGAATAGACGTACTTGTTGGCATCGATGTTCTGCCCGATGTTAAGGTCCTGTTCTGTCAGCTTCACCTCGGGGCCGGGCTGGCCGTCCACGCTCAGGCCGGCGATGCTGTTGGTGGAGATGTGGATGAGGCGGGATCCTGTGCGCAGGCAGAAGGTGATGAGGTGACGTACGGACTCGATGTTCACCATCTCGATGTCGTTGCCGGCGGAGAAGTGCTTCACGTTGGCGACGCAGTTGACCACACAAAGTTGAGAGTTGAGAGTTGAGAGTTGAGAGTTGGCTGACGCAGCTTTCTCGAGCGCGTCGGGTTGGGTGATTTCGGCGGCGAAGGCGGTGACGCGGGCGGAGAAGTCGTTGAAGGCCTCGGTGCGACCGAAGTAGTAGAAATACAGGGACTTGAGGCGGCTGAGGGCCTTCTCGTCGTTCTCAGCACGGACGGGACAGAGGATGCGACCGTGGTAGTTGGTCAGCAGCTCGTTGAGGATGTGTATGCCGAGATAGCCGGTGGCTCCCGTCAGCAGGATATCGCCGATGGGCAGACGCTTGCCGGAGAGGAAGGAGGAGAGGGTGTTGGAGGCGAGAACAGAGCAGGCCCCCCCTACGGCCCCCGAGGGGGCTTCTGTAGTTTCTGAGACAAGAGGTCTCGTATCCCCCTCGGGGGATGAAAGGGGGGCCGTGAGGCTTGCTGCCAACGCTCTTGGGGTTTTGTGGGTGAAGAGGTCGTTGAAGACAATCTGTAGGCCCTGTTTGCTGGCTTCGACGATGACCTTGATGGCGTTGATGCTGGTGCCGCCAATCTCGAAGAAGTTGTCGGTGGCGCCTACCTCCTGAATCTTCAGCACGTCGGAGAAGATGCTGCAGAAGAGTTCTTCTGTTTCGCCCACGGGAGCTACATACTCGGTGGAGCGCTTCATCTCGGGGGCGGGCAGTGCCTTGCGGTTGATCTTGAGGTTGGGTGTCATCGGCATCACGTCCAGCTTCATATAGACATCGGGCACCATATAGTCGGCCAGCGAGGAGGCGGCAAGGGCTTGGCGGATGGATTCATCGTCGATGGGGGAACCCTCGACCACGGTGTAGTAGAGCACGAGGTGCTCGTTGCCCTGCACCTTGCGCACCTCGGCAGCAGCCTGACGGATGCCCTCGATGTTGAGCGCCTTGTTCTCGATTTCACCGAGCTCGATGCGGAAGCCACGCAGCTTGACCTGTGTGTCGATACGACCGAGGTATTCTATCTGTCCGTCCTCTGTCCAACGGCAGAGGTCGCCGGTGTGGTACATGCGGACAGGACGTCCCCAGCGGTCCTGCTTCACGAACGGACAATCCACGAATGACTTGGCTGTACGTTCGGGCAGACGCCAGTAGCCGCAGCCCACCTGTATGCCGGCAAAGCAGAGCTCGCCAGCCACACCCTGCGGGACGAGGTTGCCTGCGGTATCGACGATGAAGTTCCAGTTGTTGGCCACGCTCTCGCCGATGGGGATGTCCTCGATGCGCTGACCGGGTTGGATGGCGAAATACGAGGTGTCGTCGGTACACTCCGTAGGACCATAGACATTGATGATCTCGATGTGGTCGCTATACACGCCGCTCATCTTCTCGCCACCACCCGTGGTGAAGCGGATGGGCAGGTCGTCGAAGGTGTTGAGCAGCAGGCAGGTCATCGCAGTGGAGTAGCCGCCGCCCGTGATCTGGTGGTCGAAGAGGAACTGACGGATGAGGGAGAGGTCCTTGCGGATCTCGGTCGGCATGATGTGGAACGAACCACCCAACGTCAAGATGGGGTACATATCCTCGATGTGTGCATCGAAGGAGAACGAGCGGTGGCCGCTGATGCGGTCGGCGGCGGTGAGGTGCTCCATGTCGATGACGACGGCGATGAAGTTGCGCAGACCGGCCTGATGCAGCATGGCTCCCTTGGGCTTGCCGGTGGAACCGCTGGTGTAGATCATGTAGGCGAGGCCGTCGGGCTGGGAAAGGTCGATGGGAGGGGCCCCCCATACGGCCCCCGAGGGGGCTTCTATACTTCCTGAGGAATGAGGCGCCGTGTCCCCCTTGGGGGACGAAAGGGGGGCCTTCATGAAGTCGTCAATGAAGAAGGTCTTGGCGGCAGCGGTGCTGAAGTCACCTTCGGCTTGCTTGGCGGCAAGGACATCGTGGGTGGTGATGAGGACTTTCGACTCGGAGTTCTCGAGCATGTAGCTCAAGCGCTCGTTGGGATATTCGAAGTCCAGCGGTGTGTAGGCCGCACCAGCCTTGTGGATAGCCAACACGGAAAGCGGGAACTCCTTGAAGCGGTCGAGCATGACGCAAACGAAGTCGTTGGGCTTCACGCCAAAGTCAATCAACTGGTGAGCCAGTGCATTCGAGTAACGGTCCATCTCGGCGTAGGTCAGCTGACTGTCGCGATCGACGACAGCCGGCGCATCGGGGGTGCGCTTGGCCTGCTCCGTGAACAGGTTGGCGAAGGTCTTGCTGATATCGACGTCAAGGTCCTTACCTGTACCTATCTTGATGATGCGTGCGGCCTCCTCGTCGCTGACGATGCTGATGTCGTTGATGTCCGCATCGGGCTGCGCCATCATCTGCTCCATCGTGGCCTTGATGGCATCGGCCACCATCCGCATCTGCTTGCGGCTGTTCACGGCCAGACTGGACTCCATGCGGATGTCGTAGTTCTCATTGGCCAGATAGATATGGGCCAGCATATCGTAGAAGACGTCGCCGCGGTCCGGCTGCACCAGCGGACAAGATGTCTCACCGAAATGATAGACCTCTTCCCAATCAGGCAGCGCCGTAAAGCTGAATGAGATGCCGGGCTGTACGCCCAGGTCGCGACAGAAGTGCGAGAAGGGATAGGCCCACTGCGAGAGCGTGTCCTTCATCTCCCGGCGTATGTCGGCGATAAACGTGCGAACGGTTTCCCCCTTCTTGATTTCCATCATAAAAGGAAGTGTGCGAACAAACATACCGTAGGCCTGCTTGAGCCGCGGGTCGTGGCGGCCGTGGTAGCTGGTGGTGTAGGCCACCTTCTCTTCGCGCAGCAGGCGTGCCACCACGTAGCTGAACGCTGCCTGGAAGAGCTGATAGGGTGCGAAGCCGTTGGCCTGGCACCAATCATCCACCATCGCACGGTTGATATAGGCTGACTCCTGTCCCATCTCACCCACCGGATTCGCGGGCTGATCGGACAGCGTTGCCAAGTCCACGCCAGCGTATTTCTCAGCCATTACGGCCTTGGCGCGCTCGTACTCCTCGTTGCCGATGGCAGCTGCCTCTTCCTCGGCAGCTTGCAAGATACCATACTCCTGAGTGGGCAACGGCTTACCCTCGTAGGCCAACGGCAGGTCGCGTTGGGGGAAGAGCTTCAGGTAGCCCGTGCCGTCGGACACCAGATGCTGGATGTCAAACAGCATGTAACGCGGCCCTTCTGTAGTCATCACGAGCTCCACGCGCACCAGCGGCTCCTCGCCCATGACATCAAACGGTCGGCAGAAGCCGTGATAGGCATATTGGCGGAAGTCGGCCTCCGACATCTGGCGCCGAACGATGGTCAGCTGTTTTGTGTCATCTACATACTGTCGCGGCTCGCCGCTGTCATCGATGAGAAAGCGCAGGCGTAACTCCTGGCGTGCAGCAAAGATGGCCTGCATGGCACGTTCCACGCGGTCGAGGTCGATATCATCGGTTAATGTGATGATGCCCGGGATGTTGTATTGCATCACCTGCGGGTACTTCAGGCAATCATAGAAGACACCTAATTGAGACTGAAGCAGGGGATATGTTTTCATTGTCAAGACTTATTTCTGTGTGAACTGAAGACGGAGGGTGCCGACGAAGCGGGCGTTCTTGCCCATCTGGTTGTCGGGGACTTGGATGCCATCGGCATTTTTCAAGAGCTGCGGGCTGGCGAAGTAGGTGTGGCTGTGGCCGCCGATGACGAGGTCTATGTTGCGGGTGGCAGGGATGAACTCCTCGTCGCTGACACCTGCAATGTTCCATCCAAGGTGCGAGAGGCAGATGACGAGGTCACATTTGGCTTTGTTCTTCAGGTAGTCGGCCACAGGTTGTGCTGCCAGAATGGGATCTGTGTAGCGCACACCTTCACAGGTTTGGGATGCCACGAGGCCTTCGAGCTGGGGAGCTACGCCGAGAATGCCGATTTTCAAGCCTGCACGCTTGATGATGATATAGGGTTTCACGAGACCCTCGACGGGTGTGCCGGTGAAGTCGTAGTTGCAGCATACGATGGGGAAACGGGCCTGCCGGAAGATGCGTGCCATGTTGTCGAGTCCGAAGTCGAACTCGTGGTTACCGATAGTGGCAGCATCGTAGCCCATGAGGTTCATAAGGCCGACCTCTACATCGCCGTGATAGAGGCTATAGTAGGTGGAACCCTGCGAGAAGTCGCCGGCATCCACAAGGAGCAGGTCGGGATTCTTGCTGCGCAGGTCGCGGAGCAATGCCGCGCGCCGCAGGTATCCGCCTTTGTCGGCTTGTGCTGTGTCGGCGAGCAGAGGGTTGAGGGGTTCAATGCAGGAGTGGGTGTCGTTGGTGTGCACTACGAGTAGTGAGTGGGTCTTTGTCTGTGTCTTGGTATTATACAGCTGTATGGGGGCATCGGAACGTGTTCCTAATTCCGTCTGCCGCACATCCTGAATGGCCTCGCCCTCATCGGTCTCCACGATGCGTCCTTCGATGCTTGCCGTAGCTTTCAGTCCCCGCTTGTCTAGTAACTGGAGGTAATTCATGAGCGTCTCGCGCACGGGTTCCTTGGTGTCGATGCGCTCGATGGCTTTCTTCAGGGAGTAGATCTTGTCGTTGCCTTCGGCGAGATAGTCGAGTGTCGCAATGGTGTAGATGCTGTCTTCGCGTATGGGCTTGCCACCGATAGTGGCGCTCTTGAGGCGTCCGTCGCGCGTGATGACGAGGCGCACGCTGCTGCTGACTCCTTCGCCGTGGACGGCAGCGATGTCCTGCATCAGCGTCTGCACATCGGAACCGCGTAGCTTCAGCACTGTGAAGAAGTTCTCAAAAGGTGAAATCGCCAGGATGTCCCCACGGCATACGATGCCTTGTGGCATAGCAGCCCGCAAGCCACCGATATTGCAAATGGCGAGGTCGGGATGATAGCCGAGGCGCTCGCCCGTGGCCATGAGCGCATCAGTGACCCAGTTGCTGAGGAGACTTTCAGGGCGACCGGCCGTCATATACTGTTCGCTCTGTCCTATGTAGGGCTTGCGTAGGCTATCGACACCTGCCAGGTAAGGCTTGAGGAAATCGACGGCCTCATAAGCGGGGTTGCTATCCAAGGCCTTGGTGACCTCGATGCGGTGGGGCTCCACGCTTTGCAGCACGTAATGGTGGCTCTTGCAGGAGACGAGGAAGAGAGCGAGGGGAAGTAGGAGTTTAAGGTTTAAGGTTGAGGGCTTAAGGTTGAAACCTGAAAATTGCAACTTGAAACTTGAGAAAGTCTTGCGGTGTGTCATGCTGATGATGTTTAGGATTTCTGTGTGCAAAAATAAAGAAAAAGGTACGAAAAGTGGCCTTTGGCGTCGGAAAATCAAGAAAAAGAGGCAAAAAAGAGAAAATAATAGGGTAAGATGATGCGCTAATCCAGATTTTTGCCTTACCTTTGCGCCCGCTTTCCGCATGGGTCGCTGGCAGGATGCAGAGTTCCCTGTTATGCCCTTGCAGGACCGACAACAACAATTTAATCCATTTGAACAATGGCAGATTTAATCAAAATTGCTGAAGAAGCATTTGCTACGGGCAAGACCTATCCCCAGTTCAAGGCTGGTGACACCGTGACCGTGGCTTACAAAATTGTCGAGGGTAACAAGGAGCGCATCCAGCTGTACCGCGGCGTAGTCATCAAGATCAGCGGCCACGGCGACCAGAAGCGTTTCACGGTTCGCAAGATGAGCGGCACCGTAGGCGTGGAGCGTATCTTCCCCATCACAAGCCCCAACATCGACAGCATCACCGTCAACAAGGTTGGTAAGGTGCGTCGTGCGAAGCTCTACTACCTCCGCGGCCTCACGGGTAAGAAAGCCCGCATTGCCGAGAAGAAGGTGGCAGTGTCCGCTGAGGAGGCTTAAAGAAAGACTCTCTGTAAAAGAAAAAGGGACTGTGCGTGGCACAGCCCCTTTTCTGTTATTCGAAGTAGAAGGCGAGGACGATCATGCTGGCGCGGCCACGGTCAACGCTGTTGGTGAATTTCAGGAGCGTCTGGTCGATGAGGTCGCTGCGGTCGTGGACGATGATGTCGCGGAGCCCGAAGCAGAACTTCAGTTCGGGGATGAGCTTGAAGTAGGGGAGGTAGATGTCGCAGCCGAGGCCAATCTCCAGGAAGCAGTCGAAGCGCTCGGTGAGCAGGGCGTTGTGCTTGCGGGCGATGAGGTCGATGGCGGGTGCTGCGCTCACGGTGACGTAGGGGCGGAAGTTGTTATAGCGTGGCGCCGCTATCTTCAGGCCTACGGGCACGGTGATGTACGTGGACTTGATGTTCTGCGTGGAGTCGCGGCCGCTGAGCTGCTCGTGGAAGACGACATGCTTCTGCCCGAAATGCAGTGACGGCTGCAGGCGCAGGCCGAGGTACTTATTGAGGCGCAGCTCGCCCAGAACGCCCACCGTGAAACCGGGTTGGAAGTTGTCCACCTCGGTGAACCATTGCTGGCCGGTCTCCGGGTCGATATAGCCGTTGTTCGTCACCTCCATGTCCATCATGTTCAAGCCTATGAAGAAGCCATAGTGCAGCCGCCGGTTGTCCAGATAGGGCCGGTGCTGTATGCGGGGCTCCTGCGCCATGAGGGGCATGAAGGTGAGGAGCGCGAGACAAAAGGCTAACGCACGTTTCATTGTCTTTATAACGTGCAAAAGTGCAATTTATTGTGCTGAGAGGCGTGGCAAGTACACCTTTTATATGTAAAAGAGGCTTTTACGCAAAGAAAATCACGGATTTGTTTGCGCATTAGCGGGAAAAGGCGTACTTTTGCAGCGCAAAAGAAATTGAAGCGAGGGGCCACCGAGGTTCTTCGCTTCACTATTCTAACAAAGAATCATTAAACGTTCATCGCTAACCGCTAAACGAGACTGTATGATTGACAAAGCAAAAGTGCAAGCATTGGTTGAGCAATGGCTCGACGATAAAGACTACTTCTTGACGGACCTCACCGTGACGGCCGACGACTGCATCACCGTGGAAATCGACCAGGCCGAAGGTGTCTGGATTGAGGACTGCGTGCAACTCTCCCGTTTCATCGAGGAACATCTCTCGCGCGACGAGGAGGACTACGAGCTGGAGGTGGGCAGCGCTGGTCTGGGTCAGCCCTTCAAGGTGCTGCGCCAGTGGCAGAACCACGTTGGCAAGCAGGTGGAGATTCTCACGACCGACGGCCGTAAGCTCAAAGGTGAGCTACGCGAGGCCGATGCCGACCATATCGTGGTGGCCGTGCGCCAGAAGGTGCAGGTGGAGGGTAAGAAGCGCCCCGTCATGCAGGATGTGGACGTGAACCTGCCCATGAGCGAGGTCAAGAGCGGAAAGTACATCATAGACTTTAAATAGGTCGCGCTCGCGCGAGGTTTAAAGTTTAAGGTTTAAAGTTTAATGTAAACACCTTAGATTTTAGAACCCGCGAACAGGACAAACCTCATTAAACCTTAAACTTTAAACTTTAAACTAAAACGATATAATGGCAAAGAAACAAAACAACGCACTCATCGATACATTCGCTGAGTTCAAGGAGACAAAGAACATCGATCGCGCCACCCTTGTGAGCGTGCTTGAAGAGAGCTTCCGTAATGTCATCGCTAAGATGCAGGGAACCGACGAGAACTATGACGTCATCGTGAACCCTGACAAGGGCGACTTCGAAATCTACCGTAACCGCACCGTGGTGCCTGATGGCGAGGTCACGGATCCCAATATGCAGATCGAGCTTTCCGAGGCCCGTCAGATTGCTGACGACTATGAGGTTGGCGAGGATGTGTCAGAACCCGTGGATTTCTCCAAGTTCGGCCGTCGCGCCATCCTGACGCTGCGCCAGACGCTGGCATCCCGTATCCTGGAGCTGGAGCACGACGCACTCTACAACAAGTATAAGGATATGGTGGGCGAGGTCATCTCCGCTGAAGTCTATCAGGTATGGCACAAGGAGATCCTGCTGCTCGACGAAGAGGGCAACGAACTGTTGCTGCCGAAGAACGAGCAGATTCCGGGCGATTTCTTCCGCAAGGGAGAGCCGGCTCGTGCCGTGGTGGCTCGCGTGGATAACAGCACCGGTAACCCCAAGATCATCCTGTCACGCACCAGCCCCGTGTTCCTGCAGCGCCTGCTGGAGGCTGAGGTCCCCGAGATTGCTGAGGGCATCATCGCCATTCGCAAGATTGCCCGTGTGCCGGGTGAGCGTGCCAAGATCGCGGTGGAGAGCTTCGACGACCGTGTGGATCCCGTAGGCGCTTGCGTAGGTGTCCGCGGTAGCCGTGTACATGGTATCGTACGCGAGCTGAGAGGTGAGAACCTCGATGTCATCCAGTGGACCAGCAACCTGCAGCTGCTCATCGCACGTGCCTTGGGTCCCGCAGAGATCAACAGCATCAACCTCGACCAGGAGAGCAAGCATTGCGAGGTCTATCTCGATCCCGACCAGGTCAGCCTCGCTATTGGTAAGGGTGGCCTGAACATCCGTCTGGCATCCATGCTCACCGACACCGTCATCGATGTCTATCGCGAGGTACAGGGTGGTGAGGAAGAAGAGTTGGAGGATGATATCTACCTCGACGACTTCAAGGATGAGATAGACGAGTGGGTCATCGAAGAGCTCAAGAAGAACGGCTGGACCACCGCCCGTTCCGTGCTGGAAGCTCCGCGTGAGATGCTCGTCAAGAACGCCGACCTCGAAGAGGAGACTGTTGACGAGGTGCTCAATATCCTGCGTCAGGAGTTCCAGGACGAGGAGGAAGCTGCAGAGAATTGAAAGATTGAAATATTGAAACATTGAAAGTTACAATAACTATAAACGTAAACTCTCAATTCAACTCAATTTTTATACAATCTTTCAAAAGTTCAATTTTTCAATCTTTCAATTTTTCAATCTAAGTAAATGCCAATAAGAATAAATAAAGTCACAAAAGAGTTCAGCGTAGGTCTGCAGACGCTCGTTGATCTCCTCAATAAGAAAGGCTTCACGGATGTGGAGGCCAATCCGAATGCGACCATCAGCGACGAGCAGTATGCCGTGGTGCAGGCCGAATTCAACAAGGAAATGAACAAGGGCCTGCGCATCCCCACTCCGCAGCCTGCGGCTCGCAAGACCAAGGAGAAGAAGGAGACCATCGTGCTGACCGAGGACGGTGAGGCGTTGCCCATCACGGAGGTGCAGAAGCCCAAGGTCGTGGGACGCATCGATCTCGACAGCAAGGGTAACCCCGCTCCGACGCCTAAGCCCGAGCCCGCTGCCAAGGCCGAGCCAGCACCCGTAGAGGCTGCTCCTGCTGAGGAGCCTGTCGCAGAAAAGCCTGAGAAGCCGGCAGCCGCCGCTCCCGAAGCTCCGTCCGTGGAGGCCGCCGTCGAGGACGTTGCTCCTGCGGCTCCCGCCAAGAAGAAAAAGGGTGTGGAGCTGGAGGAAGTCGATGGCGTCTTTCGCGTGAAAGGCCCCACAGAGCCCCCTCTCACCTTGAACATCAAGGGTCATATCGACCTCGACTCCCTCAACCAGAGCACACGCCCGCCACGCAGCAAGAAGCGTAAGAAGGGCAACGAAGGCAAGAAGAAGGGTGAGCGCGTGGATATCACGGCCGAGGCAGCCAAGCAGACCCAGCAGGGCGGTAGCCAACCCTCCAAGAAGAACAAGGGCGGCAGCCAGCAGCCCCAGAATAACCAGCAGAACAAGGCCGAAGGTAAGAGCAAGAAGAAAAAGAACCAGCCCAAGCAGGAGCCTATCCTCGTGGAACAGAGCGAGGAAGAGGTCGCCAAGCAGGTTCGCGAGACACTGGCCCGTCTGACAGCTGGTAAGAACGCTTCCTTCGGCAAGGGTGCCAAGTACCGTCGCGAGAAGCGCGAGAACATCCGCGCCGGCATGGAAGCTGAGCTGGAGCAGATGGAACAGGAGAGCAAGATCCTGAAACTGACTGAGTTCGTGACTGCCAACGAGCTGGCATCGATGATGAACGTGCCCGTCACGCAGGTCATCGGAACGTGCATGAGCCTGGGCGTGATGGTCAGCATCAACCAGCGCATGGACAAAGAGACCATCGACCTGGTGGCCGACGAGTTCGGATTCCAGACAGAATATGTCAGTGCCGACGTGAGTGAAGCCGTGCAGGAGGAGGCCGACGATGAGGCCGATCTCGTGCCACGCGCTCCGATTGTGACCGTCATGGGTCACGTCGATCACGGTAAGACATCTTTGCTCGACTATATCCGCAAGACCAACGTCATCGCCGGTGAGGCCGGCGGCATCACGCAGCACATCGGTGCCTACAACGTGAAGCTCGAGGACGGTCGCCACATCACCTTCCTCGACACCCCCGGTCACGAGGCTTTCACCGCCATGCGTGCCCGCGGTGCTCAGGTGACGGACATCGCCATCATCATCATCGCTGCCGACGACGACATTATGCCGCAGACGAAGGAAGCCATCAACCACGCTGTGGCTGCCGGCGTGCCCATCGTCTTCGCTATCAATAAGATTGACAAGCCTGCCGCCAACCCCGAGAAGATCAAGGAGCATCTGGCACAGATGAACTTCCTCGTCGAGGACTGGGGCGGCAAGTACCAGAGCCAGGACATCAGCGCCAAGAAGGGCATCGGCGTGCCCGAGCTGATGGAGAAGGTGCTCCTCGAAGCCGAGATGCTCGACCTGAAGGCCAACCCCAACCGCAAGGCCACGGGTTCCATCATCGAGTCCTCGCTGGACAAGGGCCGCGGCTATGTGGCCACGCTCCTCTGCTCCAATGGTACGCTGCGGATGGGTGACATCCTGCTCGCAGGTACCAACTACGGCCGCATCAAGGCGATGTTCAACGAGCGCGGACAGCGCATCAAGGAGATTGGTCCGGCTCAGGCTGCCACCGTCCTTGGCTTGAACGGTGCACCGCAGGCCGGTGACACCTTCCACGTCATGGATAGCGACCAGGAAGCCCGCGAGATCGCCAGCAAGCGCGAGCAACTGCAGCGCGAGCAGGGCATCCGCACACAGCACCATCTGACACTCGACGAGATCGGTCGCCGCATCGAACAGGGCGGCTTCCAGGAGCTCAACGTCATCGTCAAGGGCGACGTGGACGGCTCCATTGAAGCCCTCAGCGACTCGCTCATCAAGCTCTCCACCGAGAAGATTGCCGTCAATGTCATCCACAAGGCCGTGGGTCAGATTAGCGAGAACGATGTCTCGCTGGCCGCCGCCTCCGACGCCATCATCGTGGCCTTCCAGGTTCGTCCCTCCGCACAGGCCCGCAAGGCTGCCGAGCAGCAGGGCGTCGAGATCCGCACCTACAGCATCATCTATGATGCCATCGAAGAGGTGAAGGAAGCGATGGAAGGCATGCTGGCACCCGAGCTCAAGGAGGAAGTCACCGCCCAGCTCGAAGTGCGCCAGGTCTTCCACATCTCCAAGGTCGGCACGGTGGCCGGTGCTTACGTCATCGACGGCAAGGTCAGCCGCACCAACAAGGCGCGCATCATCCGCGACGGCATCGTCATCCACACCGGACAGATCGATGCCCTCAAGCGCTTCAAGGATGACGTCAAGGAGGTCAGCACCAACTTCGAATGCGGTATCTCGCTCGTCAACTATAGCGATATCCGCGAAGGCGACACCATCGAGACCTTCCAGGAGATTGAGGTCAAGGCGAAACTCTAAAGTTTAAAGTTTAGGGTTTAGGGCGTAGCGATGAACGGTTTTGACGTTGTCTTCCTGCTCGTGCTCCTCATGGGTGCTTGGAAAGGGTGGAGCAATGGACTGCTGAAGGAAGTGCTCGGCCTGGTAGGCATCTTCGTGGGACTCTATGTCGCTCGCCTGCTTTATGAGCAGGTGGGCGAACATTTAGCCCCCCATCTGGGCACCTCCCCCTCAGTGGCTAACATCATTGCGTTTGCGCTCTTATGGATGGGTGTCCCCATCCTGTTGAGCATCCTCGGCTCGCTGCTCACGAAGTTCTTGGAACTGGTGGGCCTCAATGGCATCAACCGTATCGGCGGCGCCGTTGTCAGCCTCGTGAAGTATGTCCTCCTCCTCGGTATCCTGTGCAATGTCCTTGCCATCACCCATCTCGTGAAGGATGAGATGCAGGAGACCTCCGTTCTCTTTAGCCCCCTCCAACAAACCACTTCCCTCGCCTTCGACCTGGCCAAGAGCCAATGGCAGGGAGCGAAACAAGAATAACACCCCATGAGTTCCAAGAGCTCCGATAAGCCTATCAATGCCACCCCGGGCACAGAGAACGAGGTGGTCAATGCCGTCATCTCCAAGACCTATGAATTCGGTTTCACGACGGATGTGGAGACGGAGGTCATCGACCGCGGTCTCACAGAGGATACCGTGCGCCTGATATCCGCGAAGAAGGGGGAACCGGAGTGGCTGCTGGAGTTTCGCCTGAAGGCGTTCCGCTATTGGCAGACGCAGCAGCAGCCCACATGGGGACACCTGCAGATGCCCGAAATCGATTATCAGGCCATCTCCTACTACGCAGACCCGACAGCAGCGAAGAAGAAAGAAGGGCCCAAAGGCCTCGATGAAATCGACCCTGAGCTGATGAAGACGTTCGACAAGCTGGGTATTCCATTGGAGGAGCGTCTGGCCTTGAGCGGTACAGCAGTGGATGCGGTCATGGACTCGGTGAGCGTGAAGACGACCTTCCGCGAGAAGCTGGCGGAGCAGGGTATCATCTTCTGTAGTATCAGCGAGGCGGTGCGCGAACACCCCGACCTCGTCCGCAAGTACCTGGGCTCTGTGGTTCCGTATCGTGATAATTTCTTTGCCGCGTTGAATAGCGCCGTCTTCTCCGACGGTTCCTTTGTGTATATCCCTAAAGGCGTGCGTTGTCCCATGGAACTCTCCACCTACTTTCGCATCAACGCCCAGGGCACGGGGCAGTTCGAGCGCACGCTCATCGTGTGCGACGAGGATGCCTACGTGAGCTATCTCGAAGGCTGCACGGCACCCATGCGCGATGAGAACCAGCTGCATGCCGCCATCGTGGAGATTGTGGTGGAGAACCGTGCCGAAGTGAAATACTCGACCGTGCAGAACTGGTACCCCGGCGATAAGGAGGGAAAGGGCGGCGTGCTGAACCTCGTGACGAAGCGCGGCTTGCTGCGTGGCGAACAATCCAAGCTGTCGTGGACACAGGTGGAAACGGGCTCGGCCATCACATGGAAGTACCCCTCATGTGTCTTGGCGGGCGAAGGCTCGCAGGCAGAGTTCTACAGCGTCGCCGTCACCAATAACTACCAGCAGGCAGACACGGGCACCAAGATGATTCATCTGGCATCCAACACACGTTCCACAATTATCTCCAAGGGCATCAGCGCTGGACGCTCGCAGAACTCCTACCGAGGGCTGGTGCGTGTAGCGCCGAAGGCTGAAGGAGCCCGCAATTACTCCAGCTGTGACAGCCTCCTGCTGAGCAGCACCTGCGGGGCGCACACCTTCCCCTATATGGATATCCAGAACCCTTCGGCCATCGTAGAGCACGAAGCTACTACCTCCAAGATCTCCGAGGACCAGCTCTTCTACTGCCAGCAGCGTGGCATCCCGCAAGAGGATGCCGTGGGACTCATCGTCAACGGCTATGCCAAGGATGTGCTGAACAAGCTGCCCATGGAGTTTGCCGTGGAGGCGCAGAAGCTCCTCGCCGTGTCCTTGGAGAACACGGTCGGCTGACCCCGCATACATATCTCTATAACGTCATCGCCCCGACCTGCATCCAGGCCGGGGCGACGGTTATATGTCGGGAACGTTGTCCTTATTGCTCAGGCTCCATGACCACGCGGCAGCGGTTGCCGTTCTTAAGGATGGTCTGGGCCATGGCCTTGATGTCGGCATTGGTGATGCCGCTGATGACGGCTTCGTAGTCCTTGCTGGAGTCGTAGTTGCGGCGCAGGATTTCGTTGATGCGCCCCATCCAATAGCCGTTCTCACGCTGGTTCTGGGCGAAGGTCTTGAGCATATACTCCTTGGCTTTGCTGATGCTCTCTTCGCTGGCTCCGTTGGCGGCGATGTCCTCCACGACATCCTGCACAATCTGCAGGCAGGTGTCGGTCATCTCAGGCTTCACGGGGAAACCGGCTTCTAAGACGTAGTAGGTCTTGTCATCGGCACCGCGTGTGATGTTGCCATTTGCACTGGTGCTGTAGGCGGCACCCAGCTCCTCACGAATCTTCTTGAGATAGACCTCTGCCACGCAAGTGCCGAGAATCTCCATGACAGCGTCGTTCTTCACCGTCAGCTCAATGGGGCCGGTCCAGGCACTGATGACGAAGCTCTGTGGGGTCTCCATCTTTTTGGTGTAACGGTTGAGGACATCACCTTTCACAAAGCGTACACCCGTATCTACGGCCTTGTCGTTGCGCTTGACGGAGGGCAGCGTGGCCAGGTACTTGGTGGCGAGGTCGCGAATCTGTGCCTCGTCGATATTACCGATGAAGAGGAAGGTGAAGTCACTGGCATCGGCGAAGCGGTCCTTCCACATCTCCATAATGCGGTCGTAGTTGATGAGATCGACCTCAGCCTCCGTCATCGGGGTGATACGGGGATGGTGGCCATAGAGTGTTGCCTGCACGCTGTCGCCCAAGCTGGCCATGGGGTTGAGGCTCTTGTTGCGGAGGCTCTCGCGGAGGCTGGAGAGGTAGGAGGCTACGGCATCCTGGTCCTTCTCACGCGGCTGGAAGGTCATATAGATGAGCTCAAAGAGCGTCTGTATGTCTTTCTTGGAGGAGAAACCGGAGAAGCCCTCTTCGCGACCACTCACGTAGGCGGAGCTCCTGACGTTCTTGCCGGCGAGCGCCTTCTGCAATTCGGTCATGGTGAAGCCGCCCATCTTGGAGTGGCCCATGACATCGTCGAAGGCGTCGAGGTTGATGCGTTCGCTGTCGGGGTAACGACCCATGCCGCCCTCGCTCCATGCGAGCATGCGGATCTCATCGTCCTTGAAGTCGGTGCTCTTCATCACCACTTTCACGCCGTTGCTGAGGGTGATGATCTTGGAATCGAAGGGGCCTGCCACTTCCTTCTTCACCTTACCCGGCTTGGGCAGGGCGGCCACCAGCGGACCGGTCTTCACGTTATCGACCCATGCGGTGAGTTCCTGCTGCTGAGCAGCGTGGATGGCATCGAGAAGCTGCTGCTCGGTGGGGATGGTGAGACCTTCCTTCTCGGGGTTGATGGCGAGCACGACGAGGTTGGTGTCGCTGCGGCTGACGAGCTCCTGGAGTTTCATGTGATATGCCTCGGCAGGAATCTGAGGCAATGCCTGCTTCATGAGCTGGTACTCTACCTCGATGCCGGGGATGGGCTCATTGTTGAGGAAGGAACGGTAGTACTCACGTGCATAGGCGATGGACTTCTGCTTGTCGCGGTTGTTGAACTGCTGCTCCATGCCGCTGAGGGTGTTGAGGACGGCGCGGTCAATCTCACCTTTGGTGAAACCAAACTGGTCGGCGCGGTAGAGCTCTGCCATGACGGCTTGTACGGCCTCTTCCACGCGACCTTCCTTCGGATATACGCTCACGTTGAAGGCCCCCGTGACTTTGCGGGACAACAGGAAGTCGCCGTCGCTGATGCCAGCACCCTTGAACGGGCATTCGGGCTTCAGAGAGAGTTCGTGAAGACGCTGGCTGAGGACATAGCATGCGATGCTCTTACTGACTTCCTCCATATACGCGGCAAGCGTATTGCGGAGGCTGTCAGGGATGACTTCGTGCTTGAGGGAGATCTGTACCATCTGCGAGGTCACCTCGGGATCTTTGTCGCTGACGACGATGGCCTCATTGTTGTCGGGCACGCTATAGTACTCGCGCTGTGCCACGGGCTGTTGCACGGTGATGGGGCTGAAGAGCTTCTGTATCTTACCCTCGATGGCATCGACATCCACGTCGCCGACAACGATGATGCCCTGCAGGTCGGGACGGTACCACTTATGGTAGTAAGCGCGCAGGGTGTCATGGGGGAAGTTATCGACCACCTCCATCAAGCCAATGGGGAAGCGGCGGCCATAGCGGCTGTCGGACATCAGCTTCTCGAGGTGGCGCACGAGGATGCGGGTCGTGCCAGTGTTGCGCATGCGCCATTCCTGATGAATCACACCACGCTCTTTGTCGATCTCCTTGCCATCCAGCGTCAGGCTGTTGCTCCAGTCGTGCAGGATGAGCAGGCAGGAATCGATGGCGCCCTCGCGTGCGGGTACATTATCTATATTATAGACCGTCTCCTCCACGCTGGTGTAGGCGTTGAGCTGTGCGCCGAACTTCACACCGATGCTTTCCAGGTAGTTCACGATGGAGCTGTCGGGGAAATGGGTGGTGCCGTTGAAGCACATGTGCTCCAGGAAGTGTGCGAGGCCACGTTGGCTCTCTTCTTCCTGGATAGAGCCCACCTTCTGTGCGATGTAGAAGAAGGCTTGGTCTTTGGGCTCTTCGTTGTGACGGATGTAATAAGTGAGTCCATTGTCGAGGTGACCGATGCGGACCTTAGGATCAACAGGCAGAGGCTGCAAGAACGGTGTCATACCCTGTTGTGCAAACGCTGCTATCGTTGTGACAAGCAGTGTCAGCGAAAGAAAGATTTTCTTGAGTGTCATGCGAATGGTATGTTTTAGGAATGATTCTTTATTTCATTGAGGGGGCGCATCACGAAGTCTCGTTCGCCCATGAGGGGGTGGGGGATCTTGAGATCCGGCTCATCGATGTGCGCGTCGCCATAGAGGAGGATGTCGATGTCGATGGGGCGGTCGGTGTAGCGAGGGACCGATGCTGACGCATCGGGCACGGTGGCAGGGGGGAGGCTTTTCTCTTTGCGGCCTAGGTCGCGCTCGATGGCTTGGGTGGTGACCAGAAGCTCACGGGGTGAGAGGGTCGTGCAAAACAAGGCCACCGCATTGAGGAAGGGGTGCTCGGAGACGAAGCCCCATGGCTCGGTCTCGATAAACGAGGAGCAACGGACAAGACGCCCTACACGTTGCACCAACAGCTCTATGGCGGAGAGAAGCAACGTGTGGCGATCGCCGAGATTACTGCCTAAGCCCAAGTAAACATCGATCATATTGATGATTGATGAATTAGTCGTTGAGGATGAGCATGGCATCGCCGTAGGTGCCGAAGCGGTAGCGGTGGTCGCGGACAGCTTCCTTGTAGGCTTTCATGACCAGGTCGTAGTCGCCAAACGCACAGGCAATCATCAGCAGGGTGGAGTAGGGCATATAGAAGTTAGCTACCATGGCCGTGGCGATGCTGAAGTTGTAAGGCGGGTAGATGAATTTATTGGTCCAACCATCGAACTCCTTCAGACGCAGGTCCGCACCTACTGCGGTTTCCAATGCGCGCTGTACGGTGGTGCCCACGGCGCAGATCTTACGCCCGGTATCCTTGGCGTTATTGACGATGCGGCAGGCTTCTGCACCCACGTGCATCTCCTCGCTCTCCATCTTATGCTTGGAGAGATCCTCCACATCGATCTCACGGAAGTTGCCCAGTCCGCAATGCAAGGTGATAAAGGCCATGTCGATGCCCTTGATCTCCATGCGTTTGAGCAGGTTCTTGGAGAAATGCAAGCCGGAGACGGGGGCTGTCACAGCACCTTCGTTCTTGGCAAAGACACACTGGAAGTCTTCGATGTCCTCGGGGCGTGCCGGGCGGGTAATCATCTGGCGGGGCAGGGGAGCTTCGCCGAGGGCATAAAGGGCTTCCTTGAACTCCTCGTGGGGACCATCGTAGAGGAAACGCAGTGTGCGGCCGCGGCTGGTGGTGTTGTCGATGACTTCGGCCACCATGCTCTCGTCCTCACCGAAATAGAGCTTGTTGCCAATACGTATCTTGCGGGCGGGCTCTACGAGTACGTCCCACAAACGGAGATCCTCATTGAGCTCGCGGAGGAGGAATACCTCGATCTTAGCGCCCGTTTTCTCCTTGTTGCCCTCCATCCGTGCGGGGAACACCTTGGTGTCGTTGAATACGAAGACATCTTTATCGTCGAAGTAATCGATGATGTCATAGAAATGGTCGCGATGCTCGATCACACCACTCTTGGTGTGCAGTACCATCAGGCGGCATTCATCTCGGAAGGTGACGGGCTCCTGTGCGATACGGTCTGTGTCGAGCTTGAACTTAAACTGGGATAATTTCATATCTTAATTGGACAATTTTACAATTTACAATTATACAATTTAGTTGAAGTGTTCAAAGGTTTCAATGTCTCAATATCCTGCTGTTCCAGCCATTCGGGGAAGGTGTCCATACTCATGCAGTCCTCCACACGGACGTCGCCGACTTGCGTGCGACGTAGGGCGGTCAGATGGGCGCCGCTGCCGAGTGCCTGACCGATGTCGCGGGCCAGGGCGCGGATGTAAGTGCCTTTGGAGCAGACCACGCGAATGGTGATAAAGGGGTACTCGTTCGTATCCTGAGGCGTGTCGGGAGAGGTGAGAAAAGCCTTATTCCTCATCCCCGTGCGTGGAATGGTCATTTGGCTTGCGATGGCCATTTGGCCTTCGCAAGCCAAATGACAGTCCACTAACTCAATCTCGTCAATCACCAGCACTTTGGGCTTCAGCTCCACGTCTTTGTCCTTGCGGGCGAGGTCGTAGGCGCGCTTGCCTTCGACTTTCACGGCAGAGTAGGAGGGCGGTATTTGCTCAATGCGTCCCAGAAACTGCTTCAGCGTTGTTTCCACCTGTTCGCGGGTGATATGCTCGGTGGGGTAGTAGGCATCAATCTCGTGCTCCAAGTCGAAGCTGGGGGTGGTGGCGCCCAGACGGAGAGTAGCGACATATTCTTTGGTGTGAGCCTGCAGCTCATCGATGCGTTTGGTGGCGCGCCCCGTGCAGACAATCATCACGCCGGTGGCCAGCGGGTCCAGTGTGCCGGCATGCCCCACCTTCAGCTTCTTCGTGCCGAGGCGTTTGCACAGCAACCACCGCACCTTATTCACCACGTCGAAGGAGGTCCAGCGATAAGGCTTGTCAATGTAAAGGATGCGGCCGGGAACAATCCAAGACTCACCCCCCTGCCCCCTCTCTTTCAAAGAGGGGGTGAGCTGGCGCGTTGAAGTTGTTGTATTATTCGACATTTCGATATTTCGTTATTTCGTCATTTCGGCTACCATCCCGCAGGCGTCCCCCTCTTTGAAAGAGAGGGGTCGGGGGTGAGTCTGTTAACCAAAAATAATCAGCAGTGTGCCCACGATGGCGCAGTAGATGCCGAAGTAGATGAGTTTGCCTTTGCGCACGATGCCAATCATCCATTTGCAGGCCAGGCAGCCGCTGATGAAGGCTGCGAGGAAGCCAGCCACGAGGGGCCATGTGCCGATGCCGGCAGTGACGACTTCAGCACCGCCTTTCATCATCTTCATGACATCCAGCAGTGCCTCACCCAGAATGGGGGGGATGACCATAAGGAAGCTGAACTGAGCCAGCGACTCTTTCTTATTGCCCAGCAATAGTCCAGTGGCAATGGTGGAACCGGAACGGCTGACGCCTGGCAACACAGCCACGGCTTGTGCCAAACCGATGATGAAGGCATCCTTCAGCGAGATGTCCTCTTTTTGGCGTGGACGGGCATAGTAGCTGAAAATCAGGAGGGCAGCGGTCACGAGCAGGCAACAGCCCACGACGAACAACCCTGCACCGAAGATTTCTTCGACATAGTCCTTGAAGAAGACACCCACGATGCCCACGGGAATCATCGATACCACGATGGCCAGCGCATAACGCTGTTCTGCATTGAGGGAACCGTTCCAGCGGAAGAGACCCTTGAAAATCCAGGCAATCTCGTGCCACAGAATGACCAGCGTGGAGAGCACGGTGGCTACATGTACGGCAATCGTGAACATCAGGTTCGATTCGCCGTCAACGCCGAACAGCGCGCCGGCAATGGCCAGATGGCCGCTGCTAGACACAGGAAGGTATTCCGTCAGGCCTTGCAAGAGGCCCATCAATATCGCTTCAATCGTATTCATGGATATGGTTCGTTTCTCAATTCTTTATTTTTCACTTTTCACTTTTTCATTTTTCACTTCCTTACTGCGGTACATGATGCCGTAGATGATGAAGATGAAGCCTGCGAAGGCCACGGCAGGTGCTACCTTGATGTGTAGGGCATTGAAGATCTCAGGATTGAAGGACTCTTCTGAAGAGCCCATCGCAGCCATGAGGATAAACCCGATGATGACGACCGCCATCCCGATGGCTATCAGGATGTAGTTCATGCGGCCAAAAGCAAAGGACTCACCCCCATGCCCCTCCCTACCTGCAGGGAGGGGAGTTGATACCTTTTGATTATTTGTTTTTTCCATATTTCTACTATATGATTTTGATTGACTGTTTGTTATTGGATTATACTCCCCTCCCTGCTTAGGGAGGGGGGGGAGAGTCCTACCGATACATCTCCTTTTCCTTCATCCGCAGGAAATGGCCGACACTCAGCCAGGTGCATACAAAGGTGAGTAGTAGGCCAGCCACCAGCACACTGCACGCCATGATGGCGATGATCTCATTGCTGACGATGGTGGGGATAAACTCATCCTCCTGGAATGCCCAGTAGATGCCGCCCAGCAGAAGGCCGTCTGCCAGCACGGCCGCTGTCAGTCCAATGCCGAGGCTTCGCTTGATGAACGGCCAACGTATGAAACCCCACGAGGCACCCACGAGGCGCATCGTATGAATGGTGAAGCGACGGGCATATACGCTCAGTCGCACCGTGTTGTTGATGAGTACCACGGAGATAATCATCAGCAGTAGTGCCAGCACAGAGAGCACGATAGTGGCTTGATGGAGGGTTGTATTGAGATTCTCGACAAGGTCGCGCTGGTAGATGACATCGGTGACCTGCCACATCTCCTTCAGCTCTTTGGAAATCAGGAGAAGACTGTCTGTGCAGGCATAGCTGGCCGCGACGTTCATCTCGATGCTGGCGGTGTAGGGGTTCTCGCCACCGAGGAATTCTGTGGGGTCGCTGCCCATGCGCTCACTCTCTTCCTTGAGCGCTTGCTCTGCGGAGATGACGGTGGTGTGTGCCACATAGGGCTTCATGTCTAAACGCATGGCCAAAGTATCTGCATCGGCGGTGGTGACATCGTCGTCGAGGAGGAGCGTTACGGTGAGGTTCTCACGTACGGATTTGGACAGCTCATTGGCGGAGAGGCCAAACAGCACGACGAGGCCCAGGAGCAGCAGGACCAGTGTCGTGGAAATGCAGGATGTCAACCATTGCATATGTCCCAATATGCGGTGTCTTTTCTTTCGTTTCATTGTATATTTCTTTATTTTATGGGGCCTATGGGGCTAATGGGGCCTATAGGGCTTATGGGATTATTCCGCTTCTTCACCAATCAGCGTTGCTGACGAGCTGCTGGTAATCTTCACCATCACGCGGTCACCGATATGATGCTGGCCGCGGTTGAAGACCACGACGCGGT
>CAMVUB010000037.1 GCA_947170495.1 uncultured Prevotellaceae bacterium | reverse complement strand
AAGGGTGTCACAGCGAAGGGTGTCACAGCGAAGGGTGTCACAGCGAAGGGTGTCAGGCCGCTGCACGAGCGTATCCGGCTCCACAGACATCACCTGCTGAGCCATCGCGCTCATAGCACTGACCACGATGCCACACAAGACATATCGCCGTAACCCTCTCATCTTACTGACGCTCTTTATATCACAACTTACCCAATATCTTATCCATCACCCAATTCACAGAGGTAGCGCTGACGCTGTCCATACGACAGATGCTCTTATGCTGCAAGTGTTCCACCACCTGCTGTATCAACGGCATCTGGACATGGGGAGGATTGGGAATTACCAGCTCCTGCACGCCTTGTTCTGTATGCAGATGAATCGGCTCATACGTAAATACCGAGAAACAGATTTGCCCGCTGTCTCCTATAATCTGAATGCGGTCTGTGCGAGCGGAGTCGTGGGCGCAGAAGCACCATGTGCCACTGCCGGGGAGCCCGTCGAGAAACTGGAACGAGGCGCTGACGGTGTCCTCGCTTTCGTAGAGTCCGGCACGGTTCGTACAGAAGCCGCTGACACGCGTAATCGGACCGAAGATCTCCTGCAACAAATCCAACTGGTGTGGCGCCAGGTCGTAAAAATAGCCGCCGCCGGCAATATCGCGCTGCACACGCCAGGGCAGCTGCTTGCGGTTATAGTCCAGGTCGCGCGGTGGCACGGCGAAGCGAATCTGCACGCCCACAACCTTACCAATCTGTCCCGACTCCACAATCTCCTTGACTTTCTGGAAGTAAGGCAGATACCTGCGGTAGTAGGCCACAAAGCAGGGTACGCCCGTCTCACGCGACACACGGTTGACACGAATGCATTCGTCATAGGTCGCCGCCAGCGGTTTCTCCACATACACGGGTTTTCCGCTCTTCATCGCCATGATGGCATACGTCACGTGCGACGATGGCGGCGTGGCAATATAGACGGCATTCACCTCGGGATCGTCGAGCAATGCCTGCGCATCGGTGTACCAGCGCGGGATGCCGTGACGCTCGGCGTAGCTGCGAGCACGCTCCGCGTTGCGACTCATCACCGCTACAACAGAGGAACCCGGCACTAAACTGAATGCCGGGCCACTCTTTTTCTCAGTGACCTCACCGCATCCGATGAAGCCCCATCTGATTTGTCGTTCTGCCACGAGAACCTATTTATTGATTTATTTCTTGCCTGCCTTCCAGAAGTCTTCCTCAGCCTTCAGCTCAGCCTGCTGGCGGTCGTACTCAGCCTTCTGACGGGCATACTCGGCGTTGTGAGCCTCCACAGTCTGGATGCTGCTCTTCAGGCGCTGTGCCTGACCGGCAAGCGTGATGTCAGCAGCTGCAGCCTTGTCGCAGAATGCCTTGGCCTGAGCGTAGTTCTTCTCCTTCGTAGCGATATTGGCGCGCTGCATATAGCACTTACCCTCGAGTTCGGGGTTGTACTGCACAGCCTTGTCCAGATAGTCGTAGGCACTCTTGAAGTCACCACCCTTACGCATAGCGGCAGCCACACGCAGTGCAATGTTACCCTTCTGCGCATCGTCCTGGCAGAGGTCGATGGCGTCGTTGTAGTACTTCACGCTCTCGGCTGTCTTGCCATCCTTGTAGTACTTCTGTGCCGTACCGATAGCGGACTCGAAGGTCGGCTCGATGCGGTATGCGTATTCAGCAGCCTTGTAATAGACGGGCGTATCGTCGCAGTCGTTGGCGGCCATCAGCGTCAGGGCGCTCTTCAGATAAGCCAGGTTATCCTTGTTGGCCTCCACCTTCGGGGTGAAGATAGCGATGATCTGCTCGCGGTCAGCAGCCTTGGACTGGGCGAAGATACCTTCGATGTTGTTCAGCGGCTGGTCGTACTCAGCAACGATTTTCTGTGCCTTGTCGGGATTGGGCTCGTCCTTGGCCATCTGCAGCATCTTTTCGCAGATCTCCTTGCTGTCCAAGTAGTCCTGCAGGAACTGCTCTCGGAAGCCGTTATTGTCGGCCTGGTACTTGGCATAACTGATGCGGAAGAAGATGTCAAGCATATAGCCTTTCACCTCGCGGCCGCCCTGCTCTTCCAGCAGCTTGTTGGCCTTGGCAAAGTGCTCGTAGGCCTTGTCATTGGTGTAGCCCTGAGGATCTGCCTGCGGACCATAGACGGCATAGCAGTAAGCCTGTGGATAGACCACATCACCCTCCGTAGCCTGCAGATGGGACTTGGCAAAGCTGTTCAGGCCTTTCAGGTTCTTCAGGCGCAGGTCATAGAGGTTCATGAGCTCATCGAAGTAAGCCTTCTTCTTGGCGGGATCTGCTTCCTTGGTAATCAGGCTCTGGAGCATATACGAGCCGTCGGTGTAGATGCGCAGGTTGGCGAAGGGGCACTTCTCCATCACGGGCTTCCAGGCCTCGTAAGCCTCTTCGAAGTTATTCTGGTTGATAGCCATATTGAACATGCTCAGATTCTGACGAGCATAGATACTGTCCTGACCCGTACCGATGCGGTCCTCCCAGGAGGTGCCTTCATACTGAGCCATTGCAGGAACGCTTGCGACCATCAAACCGATGGCAATGAAAAGATTTTTCAGTTTCATAATTGTATTGTTGGTTTAACTTTCGACTTACTGTTTAGACATTGAGCTCCGACAAAGGTTTAAGCCCTATATAGCTGTATTGGAAATTCTTGCCCTTTACAGAGGGGAACTGGCTGCGGGGATCGATATCCTCGCGCGAGCGCAGATAATCCACAATGCGGTTGTAGCAGTCCTGTGCACTATAGGCCTTCACGAGCGCTGAGAAGGTGGTATCCTGATAGTCGTACTTACCCGTCTCGGGAATCACAATCACGCGCTTGAACCTCACCATGCCCTCGTACCATCCAGGGCATTCGTCCGTGAGACGCTGACGGATCAGATCCTTGGGACGCGCATAAGCCTCCTGCTCGCGGGCATCGTCGCCTTCGGCAGCCGTCTCGCCACCCTTGCCGTTGGCCTTAAACTCGGCAAGCGTCTCTGCGGTGGTCTTGATCACAATGAAATACACGCGAGGACGAACCTTATACCGCTTCGGGAAGGGTATCGAACCCTCCACATACTCGCGGAACTCGGCTTCAAACTGCGGGGTGTACTTAAAATCCTCAATAGAGTGGATGAAGTCCAAGGCTGCCTCAACGCTGGTCACCACGACTTCATCGTCAAAATAACGTATGTACAGATTCATGTTTATATATACCTATTTCTTTATAAGCGGGCGCAAAGGTACAAAAAAGTTGAGAGTTGAGGGGCTAAAGTTGAAAGTTTTTTCATTTTGCGACATCTTTATTGCCCGAAGGCGAAAAAAAGTAAGCCTTTCCTTTGGCCATTCCACAGAAAAGCGCTATCTTTGCGCCCGATTTAAATGCCGACGGGGCTCAGTCAAGCGGCGCCACGAGGGCGCACGCCTCCCGGTGAAATCCGTTAAATACATTAATATCAAACATGTACGCAATCGTAGAGATTAACGGTCAGCAGTTCAAGGCCGAAGCAGGCAAGAAGCTCTTCGTGTACCACATTCAGGGTGCCGAGGCTCAGCAGACTGTTGAATTTGAGAGAGTGTTGTTGGTGGACAACGATGGCGCCATCACCGTGGGTGCTCCCGTGGTAGAAGGTGCTAAAGTGGTCTGCGAAGTCGTTTCACCCCTGGTTAAGGGCGACAAGGTGCTCGTCTTCCACAAGAAGCGCCGCAAGGGCTTCCGTAAGTTGAACGGTCACCGTCAGCAGTTCACAGAGTTGAACATCAAAGAAGTTATTGCTTAACCACTAAAACCCCTAAAAAACATGGCACATAAAAAAGGTGTAGGTAGTTCTAAGAACGGCCGCGAGTCCGCAGCACAAAGACTCGGTGTGAAGATTTTTGGTGGTCAGCAGTGCGTTGCTGGCAACGTCATCGTACGCCAGCGTGGCACGCAGCACTATCCCGGCAAGAACGTCGGCATGGGCAGCGACCACACGCTTTATGCCCTCACTGATGGCATCGTCACCTTCAAGAAGGGACGTCTCGACCGCAGCACGGTGTCCGTAGAACCCGTCGCAGAGGCATAACGCAATTTCCAAGAACAACAGACTTCTCGTCCCTTCCTTCCTGACTGGAAGGGAGGGATATTTTCTTTCAAACCATCTGCTTTAACGTTCAACGCTAAAACGTTCATCGAATATATGTTAACTCTAAAGCTTATCAACGAAGAGACCGAGCGCGTGATCCGCGGTCTTGAGAAGAAACATTTCCAGGGCGCTGCCGAGGCCATCGCCGCCGTGCAGGCCACCGATAAGAAGCGCCGCGAGGCACAGCAGCAACTCGACAACTTGCTCGCCGAGAGCAAGAAGAAGGCTGCCGAGATTGGCGCACTCATGAAGCAGGGCCTCCGCGACCAGGCCGAGCAGGCCAAGGCCGCCGTCGCCGACCTCAAGGAGAAGGCCAAGGACCTCGAAGCCGCTATGGACGCTGCCCAGCACCAGCTCACCGAGCAGCTCTGCCAAATTCCTAACATTCCCTACGACGAAGTCCCCGAAGGCATCGCCGCAGAGGATAATGTGGTGGTAAAGAGTAATCTCAAGGAGTGCGATGGCACAGACACCGTTGGAAACTGGACCGTCAACCCTCAACTCTCAACGGACGTTGCTCCCCTGCCCCACTGGGAACTCGCCAAGAAATACAACCTCATCGACTTCGACCTGGGTGTGAAGATCACCGGTGCCGGATTCCCCGTATATATCGGCAAGGGAGCCCAGTTGCAGCGCGCCCTCATCAACTTCTTCCTCGCCGAGGCCAACAAGGCTGGCTACACCGAGATCATGCCTCCAACGGTTGTCAATGCCGCCAGCGGCTACGGCACAGGCCAGCTCCCCGATAAGGAAGGACAGATGTACCACGCCGAGGTCGATGACTTCTACCTCATTCCCACCGCCGAGGTACCTGTGACGAATATCTATCGCGACGTCATCCTCGACGAGCGCGATCTCCCCATCAAGAACTGCGCCTACACCCAGTGCTTCCGTCGCGAAGCTGGCAGCTACGGCAAGGACGTGCGTGGTCTGAACCGCCTCCACGAGTTCTCCAAGATCGAGATCGTCCGCATCGATACCCCCGAACACAGCCGCGAGAGCCATAAGGAGATGCTCGCTCATGTCGAGGGCCTGCTGCAGAAGCTGGAGCTCCCCTATCGCATCCTGCGCCTCTGCGGCGGCGACCAGAGCTTCACCAGCGCCATCTGCTACGACTTCGAGGTCTATAGTGAGGCCCAGAAGCGCTGGCTCGAAGTCTCCAGCGTCAGCAACTTCGACACCTACCAGGCCAACCGCCTGAAGTGCCGCTACCGTCGCGCTGCCGACAAGAAGACCGAGCTCTGCCACACCCTCAACGGCTCTGCCCTCGCCCTCCCCCGCATCGTCGCAGCCCTCCTGGAGAACAACCAGACCGAGGCCGGCATCCGTATCCCCGCCGCCCTCCAGCCCTACACCGGCTTCGCCCTCATCGACTAATCCACACTTCCATCATCATTGCAAAGGCAGGCTTCTACAGGCCTGCCTTTTTGTTGTTCGGTCGCGATGGAACAACGAAAAGACCTAGGCCTTATGGACGGAAGATCTATATCTTATCGACGGAAGGACTAGACCTTATGGACGGAAGAGCTATATCTTATCGACGGAAGGACTAGTCCTTCGAGCGTGTCCCATTAGTGGGACAAGGCGGAAGGACGCATCGTATTGCGGCAAGGGACTAGCGCGATGGCAGCAAAATACACCTTATTTATTAAAAAAAGGGGCGAGATGGCACGCGTCTCGCTATTTTTTTGTAATTTTGCCGCGCATTTTAAAGGATGCACTGTACGGAATCAAAACAAGAACAAAAACATTCATATCAACACGAAAACACATGAACAAGATTGTTGCTAAGGAACAGTTTTCTGAGAAAGTATTCAAGCTGGTGGTCGAGGCTCCCTTGATTGCCAAGGCTCGTCGTGCCGGACACTTCGTCATTGTGCGCGTAGGCGAGAAGGGTGAGCGTATGCCGCTGACCATCGCCGACGCCGACGTGCAGGCTGGCACCATCACCCTCGTGGTGCAGAAGGTGGGCGTGAGCTCCACGAAGCTCTGCGACCTGAACGTGGGCGATGAGATTACCGACGTAGTAGGTCCCCTCGGCAAGGCTACACATATTGAGAATTTCGGCACCGTGGTGTGTGCCGGCGGTGGCGTAGGCGTAGCGCCT
Organism: uncultured Prevotellaceae bacterium; assembly: GCA_947170495.1. Classification (GTDB taxonomy): domain Bacteria; phylum Bacteroidota; class Bacteroidia; order Bacteroidales; family Bacteroidaceae; genus Physcousia. The sequence goes on along the minus strand of CAMVUB010000037.1, from coordinate 17,726 downwards.
ATGCTCCCCATCATCAAGGCCCTGAAGGCTGCCGGCAACCGTGTCATCAGCGTGCTGGCAGGTCGTTCGAAAGACTTGATCATTCTGGAGGATGAAGTCAGAAAGCACTCCGACGAAGTCATCATCATGACCGACGACGGCTCGTACGGCCAGAAGGGCGTGGTCACCGTGGGCATCGAGCAGGTGATCCAGCGCGAGACCGTGAATAAGGTATTCGCCATCGGCCCTGCCATCATGATGAAGTTCTGCTGTCTGCTGACAAAGAAATACGGTATCTCGACCGACGTGTCGCTGAACACCATCATGGTGGACGGCACGGGTATGTGCGGTGCCTGCCGCATCACCGTTGGTGGCAAGACGAAGTTCGTATGCGTCGATGGCCCCGAGTTCGACGGCCACGAAGTAGATTTCGACGAGATGCTGTCAAGGATGACGGCGTTTAAGGCTGAAGAACAAGAGGCAATTCAGAAGCCCCCCTCCTCACTCCCCCTCAAGGGGGAGAGTGGTCACTCTCAAGAAATGTCTTCCACTCAGAATCATTCTGCTCTCCCCCTTGAGGGGGAGCAGGGAGGGGGTCTGACCGACCGCAACGCTCCCTGGCGTGAAGAGCTCCGTAAGAGCATGAAGGCGAAGGAGCGTACGCAGATTGAGCGCGTGAAGATGCCGGAGCTCGACCCCGTCTATCGCGCTACGACCCGCACCGAGGAGGTCAACCAAGGCCTCACGCTGGAGCAGGCTCAGCAGGAAGCCAAGCGCTGCCTCGACTGCGCGAAGCCCACATGTATGGAAGGCTGCCCCGTGAACATCCAGATTCCCTCGTTCATCAAGAACATCGAGCGCGGCAACATCCTGGGCGCTGCCAAGGTGCTGAAGCAGACCTCTGCCCTACCCGCTGTCTGTGGCCGTGTATGCCCGCAGGAGAAGCAATGCGAGAGCAAGTGCATCCATCTGAAGATGAACGAGCCCGCCGTGGCCATCGGCTATCTGGAGCGCTTCGCAGCCGACTACGAGCGCGAGAGCGGCAATATGTCCATCCCCGAGTGTGCCCCGGCCAACGGCAAGAAGATTGCCGTCGTGGGTTCCGGTCCTTCTGGCCTGAGCTTCGCTGGCGATATGGCCAAGCTGGGCTATGAGGTCACCGTCTTCGAGGCCTTGCATGAGATTGGCGGTGTGCTGAAGTACGGTATCCCCGAGTTCCGTCTGCCCAACGCCATCGTCGATGTGGAAATCCAGAACCTGGAGAAGATGGGCGTGAAGTTCATCAAGGACTGCATCATCGGTAAGACCATCACCGTCGAGGAGCTGAAGGAGCAGGGCTTCAACGGCATTTTCGTAGGCTCCGGCGCCGGTCTGCCCAACTTCATGAATATCCCCGGTGAAAACCTCAAGGGCATTATGTCCTCCAATGAATACCTCACCCGCGTGAACCTCATGGACGCCTCCAACCCCGAGACCGATACGCCCATCCATCGTGCCAAGAGCGTGATGGTGGTCGGTGGTGGTAACACCGCCATGGACTCCTGCCGCACGGCCAAGCGTCTAGGTGCTGAGCGCGTGTTCATCGCCTACCGTCGCAGCGAGGCTGAGATGCCAGCTCGTCTGGAAGAGGTGAAGCACGCCAAGGAGGAGGGTATTGAGTTCCTGACCCTGCACAACCCCATCGAATACCTGGCTGACGAGCAGGGCAATGTCCGCGCTGTCGTGCTGCAGAAGATGGAGCTGGGCGAACCCGATGCCAGCGGTCGCCGTTCGCCGCAACCCATCCCCGGTGCCACGGAGACCATCGATATCGACCAGGCCATCGTGGCCGTCGGCGTCAGCCCGAACCCCATCGTACCCACGAGCATCGAGGGTCTTGAGCTGGGTCGCAAGAACACCATCGTGGTCAACGACGGCATGCAGACGAATATCCCCACGATTTTCGCCGGCGGCGACATCGTTCGCGGTGGTGCTACGGTCATCCTCGCCATGGGTGACGGCCGTCGCGCAGCAGCTGCAATGCACGAGTATCTGAACAATTGAAAAATTGAAAGATTGAAATATTGAAAAATTGAGAATGATAAATAATAGATAACGAATAATAGATGATAACTGATCACATGATGGAACAAAAGACTTTTAATCACAGCCAGCGTTCTACCGCAAGGCTATTGTTTATTGTTTGTTGTTTATTATTTATCTTTTCTGTGTTGCCCGCAGCGGCACAGAAGAAGCGCACGCCCGCCGTGCCCGTGAAGGAACAGGCACAGGCGGCCATCGCCGTCTATGACTTCGAGCGCGCCGAGAGCCTCCTCACCGCGGAGATCACCGCGCTGAAGAAGCGTCGCAAGCCCACAGGCGACCTGGAAGCCATGCTGGAGCGCGCCCGCCAAGGAGCCCTGAAGCTGCACGCCACGGAGCGCATCACTATCATCGACAGCCTCGTGTGCCCCAAGAACCTCATGCTGAGGAATATACACCTCAGCCATGAGAGCGGCCGCATCGACAGCTACGCGTCCACCTACCACACCCGCGACAAGAGCGGCGCCACCATCTACGAGAACGAGTTCGCCAACAAGCGCTACCTCGCCCTTGTTACGCTTCCCGAGAGCGTTACGGCTCCCGAGGGCGTTACGCTTCCCGAGGGCGTTACGGTTCCCGAGGGTTCTCCCGAGGGTTCCGAGGGTCCCCTCCGCCTGGCCGTCACCGACAAGCTCGGCGACAACTGGTCCGCCCCCGTGCCCCTGACCGGCCTCATCGATGAGGAAGAGCTGGAAGACGCCCCCGGCTATGCCGAGAACTACCCCTTCCTGCTCGCCGACGGCATCACGCTCTATTACGCCGCCACAAGCCCCGAGTCGCTCGGCGGTTATGACATCTTCGTCACGCGCTCCGACGGCGAGGACGGTAGCTTCCTGAAGCCCGAGAACATCGGCTACCCCTACAACTCGCCCGCCAACGACTACCTGCTGGCCATCGACGATTTCAACCAGCTGGGGTGGTTCGTCAGCGACCGCAACCAGCCCGCCGACAGCGTGTGTATCTACATTTTCATTCCCAACGAAACGCGCCAGATGTACGGCGACGAGGTCACCAGCGCACAGCTGCGTGCCCGTGCCCGCATCGCCAGCATCCGTGACACCTGGGACATCGCAGACAAAGAGACCATCGCCACCGCCCGCAAGCGGCTGGCAGCCCTGCAACAGGGCCTCAACGGCGGCAGCACGATGACAGCCGTTCCCGACTTCATCTTCCCCATCGACGACCAGCGCACCTACACGCGCATCACGGATTTCAAGTCCCCCGTGGCCCGCGAGAAGATGAAGCAATGGGTGCAGCTCGACAAGAACGTCACCACCGATGCCACGATGCTCCAGCGCCTGCGCGACAACTACACCAACGCGAAGAGCAGCGAGCGCCAGCAGATGGCGACAACCATCCTGCAGCTCGAAAAGACCCACTACCCGCAGTTGCAGGAGCTGCAGCAGCTGGCAAAAGAGATACGCAATATCGAAATCAATCATAAATAGCTATGAAAAAAGTATTTGCACCTTCTGAACTAATCATCAACGAAGACGGCAGCGTCTTCCACCTCCATGTACGCCCCGAACAGCTTGCCGATAAGGTCATCCTCGTGGGTGATCCTGGTCGTGTGCAGACCGTAGCCGCACACTTCGAGCGCATGGAATGCGACATACAGAGCCGTGAGTTCCACACGATTACGGGTTGGTTCCAGGGCAAGCGCATCAGTGTCGTCTCCACCGGTATCGGCTGCGACAACATCGACATCGTCCTCAACGAGCTCGACGCCCTGGCCAATATCGACTTTGAGACCCGTACCGAGAAGGAGCAGCTGCGCTCGCTCGAACTCGTGCGCATCGGCACCTGCGGCGGCCTGCAACCCAACACGCCCGTAGGCACCTATATCGCCTCCTGCAAGAGCATCGGCTTCGACGGTCTCCTCAACTTCTACGCCGGCCGCAACGAAGTCTGCGACCTCGCCTTCGAGGAAGCCTTCAAGCAGCACATGCATTGGAACCCGCTGCTCTGCGCGCCTTATGTCATCGATGCCAACGCAGAGCTCATCGAGCGCGTGGCGGGCAAGGACATGGTGCACGGCGTCACCATCGCCTGCGGCGGCTTCTTCGGTCCTCAGGGCCGCGAGCTGCGCATTCCCCTGGCTGACCCCGACCAGAACAAGAAAGTGGAATCGTTTGAGTACCAGGGTTGGAAGATTACCAACTTCGAGATGGAGAGTAGCGCCCTCGCCGGCCTCGCCCGTTTGATGGGCCATCGCGCCATGACATGCTGCATGGTCATCGCCAACCGCCTTGCCGGCGAAGCCAACACCGGCTACAAAGGCACCATCGACGGCCTTATCCGCCTCGTCCTCGAACGCATTTGATTGATATTTCAATTTTTCAATTTTTCAATCTTTCAATCTTGTCGCAGACAATATGCGCCATAGCCACCGCCGCAGGTGGAGCCATCGGCATCGTAAGGATCTCAGGCCCTCGCACGCTTGAGATTCTTTCAAATGTGTTCAGCCGCAACCTGAGCGATGCCCTCCCCTACACCATTCACTACGGGCACATCGAGGACATCGATGATGTGCTGGTGAGTGTCTTTCGCGCTCCACACAGCTACACGGGCGAAGACGCAGCTGAGATCTCGTGTCACGGCTCACGCTATATATTAAATAAGGTGTTAGAGCGCCTGGTTGAGCAGGGTGCCCGCCTCGCCGCTCCCGGCGAGTTCACGCAGCGTGCCTTCCTTAACGGCAAGATGGATCTCTCGCAGGCCGAGGCCGTTGCCGACCTCATCGCCTCCACGAACCGTGCCACCCACGACCTCGCCCTCTCGCAGCTGCGCGGCGGCATCTCCTCGGAGTTGTCCCGTCTGCGCGACCAACTGCTCCGCCTCACCTCGCTGCTGGAGTTGGAACTCGACTTCTCCGACCATGAGGAACTGGAGTTTGCCGACCGCAGGGAGCTCCTCGCGCTGGCTGATACCATCGACGGGCGCGTGCGACAGCTGGCCGACACCTTCCAAGCCGGCAACGCGCTGAAGAACGGCATTCCCGTGGCCATCATCGGAGCCCCGAATGTCGGGAAATCCACGCTCCTGAATGCCCTCGTGGGCGAAGAGCGCGCCATCGTCAGCGACATACAAGGCACCACGCGCGATGCCATAGAGGACGAGATACAGCTCTCCGGCATCACTTTCCGCTTCATTGACACCGCCGGCATCCGCCACACCAACGACCAAATCGAGACCCTCGGCATCGAGCGTTCCATTGCTGCCGCCCAACGCGCACAAATCGTGCTGCTGATGACGGAGCCGGGCGTACCCTACCCCGACATACCCCTGCGCGATGACCAAACCGTCATTCGCATTATCAATAAGTGCGAAGACTCTTGCAAACCAGAGGGCTCCCCTCCCTCATGGGAGGGGTTGGGGGTGGGTCTAATCTCAGCCAAATACGGTGTGGGGCTCGACGACCTGCGCCAGCGCCTCATAGATGCCGCACCCAAACTGCCTGACGGGGACGTCATCGTCACCAGCGCCCGCCACTACGAAGCCCTCTGCCGCGCCCACGACAGTCTCACCCGCGTCATCGCCGGCTTAGGAGAAAACAATTCTCATCTCTCAACTCTCAACTCTCAACTCTCAACTGATTTAGTCGCCGAGGACCTGCGCCTCACCCTTGACGCCCTTGCCGACATCACCGGTGGCGCCATCACCCCTCAAGAAACCCTCAACAATATCTTCTCCCACTTTTGCGTGGGTAAATAAACAACCATGTTCACCTCGCTCAAAGAATTCTATAAGTTCAGGATCTACAAGGCTTACTTGCGCCTGCTCCACGAGCACATTCTCGTGCGGCATCGCTATACCCTTGGCCTTGAGAACCTGTCCGCGCAAGGTGAACGCTATTTCATCGCCTGCAACCACCAGAACACAGCCAACGACCCGCTGAACATCGTCTTCGCCCTGCCGCTGAAGCTGAATGTCTATGCCTTGGCGCGTGCGAATGTGTTCTCCGTTCACCCGCTCATTACGCGATACCTGCACTGGATTGGCCTGTTGCCCGCCTACCGCTTCGGGTGGGAAGGCGGCGAGGGACTGGAACATAACTTCCAGACCTTCGACGATATCGCCGAGCGCGTCAATGCCGGATTCCCCGTGATTGTCTTCCCCGAGGCAGGCCACACACAGGGGCACTACCTCGACCCCTTCACCACCGGCCTCGTCCGCATGGCCTTCCACGCCGCACGTGCCAACGGCTTCACCGAGGACATTAAGATTCTCCCCACCGCCCATCACTACGAAGATTACGTCGATATGCAGACGGATTTCGTGTGGCGCATCGGTGAACCCATCTCCCTAAAGCCCTACTATGAAGCCTACCAGCAGCACCCCAACAGCGTGATGCGCAATATCACCCGGGAACTGCGGCAACGCATACACGCGATGATGCTCGACGAGGGCAAGGAGGACTATGAGGAGAAGGACTTCCTGCGACGCTCTACGTTGAATCCCAGCACCTTACAGGCGATGCCGCTGCCACAGCGCATGGAAGCCGACCAGCGCTTCATCGACGCGCTGCGTAGCCATCCCGACTACGACGAGATCATCAACAATGCCCGCCAACTGCGCGCACGCGAGCAGGCCCTCGGCATCGATGAGCACACCATCGCCGCACAGCCACACTGGCTTTCCACCCTTGCGTGGACGGTGCTCCTGATCCTGTTGCTGCCCCTTTATATCGTCAGCCTCTGGCCCCACGGCCTCTGCTACGCCTTCCCGCCCATGCTGATGAAGACCGACAAGATGTTCAAGAACTCCTATCGCACCATCCTCTCGCTCGTCATCCTCTACCCGCTCACCGCCGTCCTCACGTTCCTCGTGCTGGGCGCCGTCTGGGGTCGGTGGTGGCAGGCAGTCGTGTGGATTCTCCTGTGGATTCCCACAGGGCGCTTCGCCTGGTGGTACCATTATCGCATCCGCCTTGTCCGCCGCGCCTATAACTATCTGCGCGCTTCTCGCCAAGAGCTTGGTGAAATAGCACATTTACATACCCTCATACAATCACGCATTCACACCCGACATGAATAGAGTTGTCATCACAGGCATGGGCGTCTGGTCCTGCCTCGGCACCAATCTTGATGCCGTGCGCGATGCCCTGTACCAAGGAACCAGCGGTATCATCTACAGCCCCGAACGCAAAGAGGCCGGCTACCGTTCCGCCCTCGTGGGCAATGTTCCCGCTGTAGATCTCAAGCCTTTCCTGCATCGCAAATTCCGCAATACGATGCCCGAGGCAGCGCAGTATGCCTATATGGCTACACGACAGGCCTTAGAGCAGGCACGCCTCGACGAGGAGTATCTCACACAGCACGAAGTAGGCATCATCTACGGCAACGACTCCGTCGTGGAAGCCACGATGGTGGGACTGGACAAGTTCCGTGCTGCCCGCGACACCGTAGCCTGCGGTAGCGGCGCCATCTTCAAGTCCATGAACTCAACAGTCTCGATGAACCTGGCCTGCCTGTTCCATCTACGCGGCATCAACTTGACGACGGCTTCCGCCTGCTCCTCCGGTTCTCAGAGTATCGGTCTGGCAGCGCTCCTCATCCGTGACGGCCTGCAGGAATGCGTCATCTGTGGCGGTGCCGAGGAGAACAACCTCTATGGCATTGCAGCCTTCGACGGCATTCAGGCCTTCTCCATTCGCGAGGATGACCCCATGCGCGCCAGCCGTCCCTTCGACCGCTCCCGCGACGGACTCGTCCCCAGCGGCGGTGCTGCGACACTCATCCTTGAGAGCTATGACCACGCTGTCCGTCGTGGTGCGCCCATCCTCGCAGAGGTCGTGGGCTGGGGCTTCTCCGGCAATGGCGACCACATCTCCAATCCAAATGTCGAAGGGCCTGCGCGCTCGCTCCTCAACTGCCTCCGCAACAGCGGCGTGCAGCTGCGCGATATCGGCTACATCAACGCACACGCCACCTCCACGCTCATCGGCGACCAGCGCGAGGCCGAAGCCATCGCACAGGTCTTCGGTGACTACCGCGTGCCCGTCACCTCCACCAAGAGCCAGACGGGTCATGAGATGTGGATGGCAGGCGCCAGCGAGGTCATCTACTCCATCCTGATGATGAAAAACGACTTCATCGCAGGCAACATCAACTTCGAAGCCCCCGACGAGGTTACAGCCGCCCTCAATATTATTCCCGAGACGCGCAACGTGCACTTCGACCAGTTCCTCAGCAACTCCTTCGGCTTCGGAGGCACCAACTCAACGCTCATTATCAAGAACGCATAACCATCTGTTAACCAATACATAGAAATAATATCATTCAATGAATACAAGAAACGACATCATCAAGGACATCAACGCGAAGATTGCCGAAGAATTCGAGATTGACGAGGCCGACATCACCCCCGATGCGCCCATCTTCGAGACCCTGGAACTCGACAGCATCAGCCTCATAGACCTCGTCAGCATCGTACACCACGACTACGGCATCAAGATTGCCAAAGAAGACCTGCCGCAACTCAAGACCTTCGGCGACCTCTACGACTATATCGAGGCACGTCAGGCCTGAGAAGAGAGAAAGCAAGCACACTGCCCCTTCCACATCGTTATGAAACGTTTTCTGTTCCTGGCTATCACACTTCTACTGGCTGCCATCACCTTCGCACAACCCGCTGCCGACCGCATCCTTGGCACCTATAAGGCCAAGTTCGACAAGAACGACGCCAAGGTCAAGGTCTTTCGTCACGACGGCGGCTACCAAATGCAAATCTGCTGGCTGCGCGTGACCCACAATCCCGACGGCACCCTCAAGACCGATGCCAAGAACCCCGACAAAAGGAAGCGTTCCACGCCCATGAGTGAAGTCGTGCTCGTAGAGCACGTCACCTATGAGAACGGAATCTGGAAGAACGGACATATCTACGACCCCAAGAGCGGCAAGACCTACAAAGTGGAGCTACGCCTGAGCGATGACAACAAGCTCGAAGTACGCGGTATCGTCGGCCCCTTCCACAAAAGCTTCTACTGGACTAAAATTCAATAAGCACAAGTGTACGACCTGATCACCATACTGGGACCTACGGCCTGCGGGAAGACGGCGGTTGCCACACAGCTGGCAGCACGCATGGGCCATGCGGAGATCATCTCCGCAGACTCGCGGCAGGTGTTCCGCGGTATGGACATCGGCACGGGCAAAGACTTAGCAGACTTCACCATCCACCTTGCAGAACCCTCAGCTCTCAACCCTCAACCCTCAACCATAAACATACCATACCACCTCATCGACATCTGCGAGGCGGGCACGAAATACTCAGTGTTTGAGTTTCAGCGGGATTTCCTACGCGCGTACAATAATATAATTGGTCGCGGCTGTTTCCCGATTCTTTGTGGCGGCACGGGATTGTATATCGAGAGTGTGCTGAGGGCGTATAAGCTGGTGGAGGTGCCTGTGAACGCAGCACTGCGCGAGCGGCTGGAGGGAAAGAGCCTGGAGGAGCTGACGGCGATGCTGGCAACCTACAAACGGCTGCACAACACGACGGACGTGGACACTGCGCGACGTGCCATCCGCGCCATTGAGATCGAGGAGTTCTACCGCGAGCACCGCATCGACGAGACGGAGCCATTCCCATCGCTGCGCTCGCTGACCATCGGGCTGGACGTGTCACGTGAACTGCGGCGCGAGCGTATCACGAGGCGACTGCACAAACGCTTGGAGGAAGAAGGGATGGTAGCTGAGGTACAAGGGCTTCTCAACAGGGGCGTGCCGGCTGAAGCACTCATCAGCTACGGCCTTGAATACCGCTATCTGACGCTCTACCTGACGGGGCAGCTGAGCTACGACGAGATGGTGCGTCAGCTGGAAATCGCCATCCATCAGTTCGCGAAGCGACAGATGACCTACTTCCGAGGCATGGAACGCCGGGGCGTAGCCATCAAATGGATTGACGCAACAGGGAATCTCGCCGACGTAGTCAGCCAGATTATGGCTATTAGCCCATGCGGCTGACCTTTTCCAACTTGGCGAAATCGATAATCTTTATCTTACGTCCATCAACCGCCAGCAACTTCTCCGAAGCAAAGGCGGAGAGGGTACGTATGGCGTTGGCGGTAGTCATATTCGACAGATTGGCGAGCTCCTCGCGGCTGAGATAGATGCTCAGCGTGGAGCCGTCCTCCTCCAGACCATAGCTGTCGCGCAGGAAGAGCAGCGACTCCGCCAGACGACCGCGGATGTGCTTCTGCGTGAGGTTGACGGTTCTGCTGTCCGCCGTCCCCAAATCCTTTGCCAGACGCTCCAGGAAGAACAGCCCCAGACGGGCGTTCGTCATCAGCAGACGCATAATGGTTCCAATGGGAATCTTCACCACGATGGCCGCCTCGAAGGCGATGGCCGAGGAAGCATAGCGCTCACCGGCAAAGGCCGGACGATAGCCGAAATAATCCACCGGACGAATCACGCGCACAATCTGCGTACGTCCCCCTACTCCCTCCTTGCAAATCTTCACTTTTCCATCCACCAGACAGTGCAAGTAAGCAGGCGTTTCGTCCTCCTTATAGAGTGTCTCGTTTTTCTTGTAAGTGTGTACTGTTGCATGCTTTTCCAGCAATTCCAGTTCCTCTGCCGCGAGTAACTGCGTCAGCTCTGACATTTGCGGGAGAATATCTTTCATTTTTACGCTCTTTCGTGACATTGTGTGCGCTTTTATTTATGTTTTACGGCACAAAATTAGACTTTTTTCGTGATTCTGTCAAATCTTAGACAACTTTTTGCCTGAAATATTTCGCGGGATGAGAAAAAACGCTTATTTTTGAGGACAAAATGAAGCTAAATCAAGCAAAATACCTAAAATATTCTAAACTAACTTATGAGCTATTTACAGTTTGACAAGACCTTGATGACAAACCTGGAGGAAGCTCTGAAGAAGGAGGTGCTACGCAGCAATCGCTCCGGTGCTTACTCGTGTTCGACAATCCTGGATTGCAACACGCGCAAATACCACGGCCTGCTCGTTGTGCCTGTGCCTGAGTTGGACGACGAGAACCATGTGTTGCTCTCATCGCTCGATTGCACAGTCATTCAGCATGGCGCCGAATTCAACCTCGGGCTCCACAAGTATCAAGGCGACAACTACAGTCCCCGCGGTCACAAATACATCCGCGAGTACGACTGTCAGCAAGTGCCCACAACCATCTACCGCGTCGGCGGCGTTATCCTGAAGAAGGAGCTGATGTTCCAGCACTTCGAGGATCGCGTGCTGATTCGCTACACGCTCCTGGATGCCCACTCGAAGACGACCCTTCGTCTGCAGCCTTGGCTGGCTTTCCGCAGTGTGCGTGAGTTCACACACGAGAACCCGCGCGTCAACCGCGACTATCAGGAGGTGAAGAACGGTATCAAAACCTGCATGTACCCCGGCTACCCAGAACTGTTCATGCAGCTGAACAAAAAGTCTGAATGGGTGTTCCGCCCCGACTGGTACCGCGGTGTTGACTACCCGAAGGAGACGGAGCGCGGCTACGCTTCAAACGAGGACCTCTACGTTCCCGGCTACTTCGAGTTCGACATCAAGAAGGGCGAGAGCATCGTCTTCGCCGCTGGCACCAAGGAATGCAACCCCGCGAAGCTGAAGGATTTGGCCGACTACGAGTTGAATATCCGTACACCGCGTGACAACTTCTACCACTGTCTGGTCAACAGCGCCCATCAGTTCATCAACAACCGCGATGGCGAAACCTACATTCTGGCTGGCTACCCGTGGTTCAAGTGCCGCGCCCGCGACCTGTTCGTCTCTCTGCCCGGTCTGACACTGACCAATGATGAGATTGACCACTTCGAGCGTGTGATGGCCACCGCCGAGAAGGGCATCCGCGAGTTCATCGCCGGCAAGCCGCTCAGCGTCAGGATTTACGAGATGGAGCACCCCGATGTGCTCTTATGGGCCATCTGGTGCATTCAGCAGTATTGCAAGTTCGTCGGCCTGGAGAAAGGTATTGAGAAATACGGCAGTCTGCAGCATGATATCATGGCCTTCCTCTACGCAGGCAAGCATCCCAACCTGTTCGTTCACGACAATGGCCTCGTCTATGCCAACGGCCGCGACAAAGCCATCACATGGATGAACAGCAGCCAGAACGGACACCCCATCGTGCCACGTTCGGGTTATATCGTTGAGTTCAACGCGCTGTGGTACAATGCACTGATGTTCAGCGCTCAGGTGTGCCGCACGATGAACGAAGAATCAGAGGCCGCTCCCCTTGAGGGTCTGGCAGCGAAGTGCAAGAAGAGCTTCATCGACACCTTCCTCAATGACTACGGCTATCTGCTGGACTACGTGGACGGTCAGATGATCGACTGGAGCGTTCGCCCGAACATGATCTTCGCCTGCGCCTTCGACTACTCCCCCCTCGATTCGAAGCAGAAGAAGGGCGTGCTCGATATGTGCACCAAGGAGCTGCTCACCCCGAAGGGCCTGCGCACGCTGTCGCCTAAGAGCGGTGGCTACAACCCGATGTATGTCGGTCCGCAGGTGCAGCGCGACTACGCTTACCACATGGGCACCGCATGGCCTTGGCTGGCCGGCTTCTATCTAGAAGCTTGCCTGAAGGTCTTCGGTTACTCACGCGTCAGCTTCGTAGAGCGCCAGCTCGTAGGCTACGAGGAAGAACTCTTCTACCACTGCATCGGCACCCTGCCCGAGGTCTTCGACGGCAACCCGCCCTTCCACGGTCGCGGCGCTATGTCGTTTGCCATGAATGTGGCCGAGATCATGCGCGTGGTGAAGCTACTGGATAAATATATTATTGAATAAAGAAAGGAGGAAACAACTATGAAAGTCTTAATGTTCGGATGGGAGTATCCTCCTCATGTATTTGGTGGACTCGCCACCGCTAACTATGGTATCACTCACGGCCTGAAGGCCCTCGGCGATATGGAGACACTCCTGTGCCTCCCGCGTCCCTTCGGCGATGAAGAGCAGGATGCCTGCAAGATTATCGGCATGAATTCAGTGCCCATCGCATGGCGCGATGTCAACTATGACTACGTACGGCAGCGATTGGGTAATATCATGTCACCAGACGATTACTATCGCTATCGCGAGCACATCTATGCCGACTTCAACTACATGCACGTCAACGACTTGGGCTGCATGGAGTTTGCAGGCGGTTACCCCAGCAATCTCACCGAAGAGATCAACAACTACTCCATCATCGCAGGTGTCGTAGCCCGCACGGAGCAGTTCGACATCATTCACGCTCACGACTGGCTCACCTATCCCGCTGGCATCCACGCCAAGCAGGTCTCGGGAAAGCCCCTCGTCATTCACGTTCACGCCACCGACTTCGACCGCTCTCGCGGTAATGTGAACCCCACCGTCTATGGCATCGAACGCAACGGCATGGACAACGCCGACTGCATCATGTGCGTTTCGGAACTGACACGTCAGACGGTCATCAACCACTACGGTCAGGACCCCGCAAAGTGCTTCGCCATGCACAACGCCGTCTATCCCTTGGCTCCCGAGCTTCAGGAGATTGTCGATCAGCGACTGCCCTACAAGGATCGCAAGGAGAAGGTCATCACCTTCCTCGGACGTATCACCATGCAGAAGGGACCAGAGTATTTCATCGAGGCCGCCAAACGTGTACTGGAACGTACGAACAATGTGCGCTTCTGCTTCGCAGGTTCGGGCGACATGATGAACGACATGATCAATATGGCTGCCGCCTACGGCATCGCCGACCGCTGCCACTTCCCGGGCTTCATGAAGGGAAAGCAGGTGTTCGAGATCTTCCGCGACTCGGATGTCTATGTGATGCCATCCGTCTCCGAGCCTTTCGGCATCAGCCCGCTGGAGGCCATGCAGAGCGGTGTGCCCAGCATCATCTCCAAGCAGAGCGGCTGCGCCGAGATTCTCGACAAGTGCATCAAGACAGACTACTGGGACATCGACGCAATGGCAGATGCCATGTACAGCCTCTGCACCAACGACTCGCTGCACGAATACCTGCAGGTCGAGGGCAAGAAGGAAGTCGATGGCATCACCTGGGAAAAAGTCGGCGAGCGCATTCGCAAACTCTATGACCAGTGCCTGGCTAGATAAACAAATAAAAAGCCCCTCCCCCAACCCCTCCCCTGTTAGGGAGGGGAGTTCCTGCGGGATGAATGTACATCAAGTACATCTATTTATAAGACTACAAGATTTTAACAATTAAAACAATGACCCTATAAGCCCTCTACGCGCCAGCTGCCCCCCTCCCTAACGGGAGGGGTTGGGGGTGGGTCTTATATTATGAAAACAATTTGCTTATATTTCGAGATTCACCAGAATGTGCATCTCAAGCGCTATCGCTTCTTCGAGATTGGTAAGGATCACTACTATTTCGACGATTACGAAAACGAGCGTGGCATCACCGACACCGCCGAGCGTTCCTACATTCCCGCCCTCAAGACCTTCCTGGAGATGGCCAAGATGTACGGCAAAGCCTTCAAAGTGGCGTTCTCCATCAGCGGCTGCGCCATCGAACTGCTGGAGCAGTATGCCCCCGAGGTCATCGAGCTGCTGCAGGAACTCAACGAAACCGGCTGCGTGGAATTCCTGGCCGAGCCCTACAGCCACGGCCTCAGCTCACTGGCCAACGAGGACGTGTTCCGCGATGAGGTAGCCCGTCAGGCCAAGAAGATGAAGGAGCTCTTCGGCAAGAAGCCCACCGTGCTGCGCAACAGCTCGCTCATCTATAGCGACGATATCGGCGGCCTCGTTGCCGACATGGGCTATAAGGGAATGATTGCCGAGGGTGCCAAGCACGTGCTCGGTTGGAAGTCACCGCATTTCCTGTACCACTGCAACCAGAATCCCAACCTGAAGCTGTTGCTGCGCGACTACAAGCTCAGCGATGACATCAGCCTGCGCTTCAACGACAGCTCATGGAACGAATACCCCCTCTTCGCTGACACCTATATCGACTGGATTTCCCAGCTCCCCGAAGAGGAGAAGGTCATCAACATCTTCATGGAGCTCTGCGCTCTCGGCATCTACCAGCCGCTGAGCAGCAACATCTTGGAGTTCATCAAGGCCCTGCCCGCTGTGGCCAAGGATCGCGGCATCACCTTCGCAACTCCCAGCGAGATCATCGCCAAGAGCAAGAGCGTGGCTCCGCTGGATGTTCCCTACCCCATGTCCTGGAACGACGAGGAGCGCGACACCAGCTGCTGGCTCGGTAATGTCATGCAACGCGAAGCCTTCCAGAAGCTCTACAGCGTCGCCGAGCGCGTGCTCATCTGCAAGGACCGTCGCATCACACAAGACTGGGACCGCATCCAGGCATCGAACAACTTCCGCTTCATGACCACGAAGAATATGGGTACAGGCTTCTATCGCGGCATCTACGACAGTCCCTACGACGCTTTCACCAATTACATGAACATCCTGGGCGACTTCATCAACCGCGTCAATGCCCTCTATCCGCTCGACATTGAGAACGACGAGCTCAACGCGCTGCTGACAACCATCCGCAACCAGGCCGACGAAATCAATGTCAAGGACGCTGAGATCAACCGCCTGCAAGCTCGTCTGTCCAAGTTCGAGCCCGTTGTCAAGGAGGAAAAGAAGGCTCCTGCCAAGAAAGCAGCTCCCGCCAAGAAGGCCGCGCCTGCGAAGAAGGCAGAACCTGCAAAGAAAGCTGAGCCCAAGGCAGCTCCTGCGAAGAAGGAGGAAGCACCCAAGGATGAGGTGAAGGCTCCTGCCAAGAAAGAGCCCGCCAAGAAGCCCGCTGCTAAGAAATAAATAACTGGCATACAAGCAATAAGCCATCCCGTTCTGGGATGGCTTATTTTTATGATGTCAGCCTTTATCTGGTGTACATGCTATAAATCACCTGCATGGACTGCACCTTCGTGCCTCCCACGAGGCGCGCGCTGCACAGAGAGAAATCGTGCTGCACACTCGTCACCACATTGGACGAGTTCGTCGATGTCACCACAGGCACCAGCCATACGTAGTTCCAGTACGGATTGGCGGCGTTATACTGCTCCGACGTCAACCCCTCGCTTTCCATCGTCGCCTTCTTGGAACGATAGAGATGGGACACCAGCGTATTGATGTTCGTGAAGGTGTAAGTGTTGGCTCCCGAATCGAAATTCGACACGAAAGACACTTTTCCATCCGCCACCTGACGCTCCGCGAAGAAAGTATCGTAGGCCGTGCGGCGCACTAAGAGCAGCGTGGAGGGCGTGTCAAAGGCGACACTGGTGGCGCCATCGTTCAAGCGCGTCATCACGATACGCGCACGGCTGATGCTGTCGTTGTCATGACCCTCGTAGATCTCATCCACCGGCAGAATCAGTTCCGTAGCGATACCGGCGGGCGACGTCACATAGGTGAACGCCTCCAGCGGATTGCCCTGGGCATCGTTGGTCGTAGCCAGCAGCTCATCGAGACCCTTGTTCTCGATGCGCGTGCTCTGGATGACCTCCTGCGTTGCCGAGAAGCGCACTACGCCATCGACCTCAGCGCCATCGTCATCCAAGTAGCGGAAGCGCACATTGATGACACACACGTCAATGGTCAGCATCGCCCCGCTACCGTTCTTCAAGTGGAAATAGTAGCCCGGCAACACATTATGGATAAATTGGTAGGAGTCCTTGAAATATTCAGGATGGTCCACCATCGCCTGCAGGATGGACTGGCCGTCCTCCGTGGGCATCGTGAACTTGATGTTCTTGTAATACCCATCGCTGGAGCGCTCCTCGTCGCTCACCGTCTGGTCTTCAGCCGTGAAGGCCTTCTCAACAACGGGTGTGGGGCGCAGTGGGTTCACGAATTCCATGAGATTCTGATCGGTGTAGTATGTCTTCGCCTCGCTCAGCACATTGTTCTTGTCCAACTCATAGACCTCCATCTTCAGGGGGCTGTTGCCGTCGCCCTTATAGGAGTTGATATACAAGCGCAGCTCCATACCGTCGCACACCACCTTCCCGTTGTTATCTTTCACAAGTCTGTCTGTGCTGGGCAGCGTGTAGTCCTCGCTCGTGTGGAACTGGGCCAGGAAGTCCGCAGTGACATCGATGTCCGAAGCGCTGTCGTTCACACGACCGAAATAGCTCTTGCTGCTGGTCGCCGACACTGCACCGAGCTTCACGGAGCGCGTAGTAAAATCGAATGTCTTGGTAGAAGAGACCATAATATCGGAATCCGCAGGGATGCCTATCGTGTCTGTATCATCAGCACAGCCCGTGAAGAGCGCTAACGCGCATAATGCTATGCCGGCAAATCGTAGTTTCATAGAGATGGTAATAAAATCAATGGATGTTGACGCAGTGTTACATGTCCGGATCCTCAATAGGCGTCTTACCCTCGCTCCAAATGCTGTCGAAGAAGTCAACCACCTGCGTGGAGGCATCGGGACTCTTCACATCTACAGGCCCGAAGATCGGCAGGCCGAGTTCCTTGGCATAGTCCACGAGCTCCTGGTTGATGCAGGACTCTGTCAGCAGCATACCGTTGCTGTTGCGCAATGCCAGCTTGTAGAGGTCCATCATCGTGGCGTCCTCGGGGAAGCCCTCCAGGTCGCTGTCCGAGAGCCCCTTGAACTTCAGGTTCGCACGGAACTGCTGCGTCAGTGGCAACTTCAGGTCATCACCAGCGGGTGTGAAGATGATGCGGCTGTCGCGGTACGACGGTTCCTCGCGGTACGATGTCTT
>CAMVUB010000036.1 GCA_947170495.1 uncultured Prevotellaceae bacterium | reverse complement strand
AGCAATTGACTCTTAATCAATGGGTCCAGGGTTCGAGCCCCTGAGGGCGTACAGAAATAAGCTCCGTCGGACGATGACGGGGCTTGTTTTTTGCACTTCCGACAGCAAAAAAGCGTGAAGATGAGGGCCAAATTGTTATAGAAAGTTCATTTTTATGATGAAATGTATCTTTTTTGGCAAAATATTTGCACGCGTGCGCGAAAAGTAGTACATTTGCGGCGCAATTCAAAAGGGATTGCTTCATTCATTAACAATATAAGGTAAAAAGAACATGTTTGAAAATGCAGGATTGCTCGCAGGTGCTGTGTGGACAGCCCTGAACGAGAATGGCGCTCAGAACGCCAAGGATTTGAAGAAGGCTGCTAAGATCAAGACCGACAAGGAGCTCTATCTCGCTCTTGGTTGGTTGCTCCGCGAGGACAAGCTCGCCATTGCTGGCGACGAGAAGGATCCCGCCTTCAGCCTGAAGTAAGAAATTCCTTATCACAGCTTATTTCCCATGCAAGGCAAAGCCTTACATGGGATTTTTTTATGACCCGAGGCGAAAAACTGCTTAGGATTTATGCTGTTTCGTAAGTTTTTACTACCTTTGCGCCCATGAAACACATTCGCAACTTCTGTATCATCGCTCATATCGACCACGGTAAGAGCACGCTGGCCGACCGTCTGCTGGAACGTACGAACACGATTCAGGTGACGGAGGGGCAGATGCTCGATGACATGGACCTGGAGCGCGAACGCGGTATCACCATCAAGAGTCACGCCATCCAGATGGAGTATATGCGCGATGGAGAGAAGTATATCCTCAACCTTATCGACACTCCGGGCCACGTGGACTTCAGCTACGAGGTCAGCCGCAGCATTGCGGCCTGCGAGGGAGCGCTGCTGGTGGTGGACGCCACGCAGGGCGTGCAGGCGCAGACCATCTCCAACCTCTATATGGCCATCGACCACGATTTGGAGATTATTCCGGTGGTGAACAAGTGCGATATGCCCAATGCCATGCCGGAAGAGGTGGAGGACGAAATCATTGACTTGCTGGGCTGCAAGCGCGAGGAGATTATCCGCGCCAGCGGCAAGACGGGCGAGGGGGTCGATGACATCCTCAATGCTGTCGTGGATCGCATCCCGTGTCCGAAAGGCGACGAGAATGCGCCGTTGCAGGCCTTGATCTTCGACTCGGTGTTCAACTCGTTCCGCGGAATCATTGCCTACTTCAAGATTGTCAACGGCAGCATCAAGAGTGGCGACGAGGTGGCGTTCATCAATACGGGCAAGGAGTACAAGGCCGACGAGATAGGAACCCTGCGCATGGAAATGGTTCCCCGCAAGGAGCTGCACTGTGGCGATGTGGGTTATATCGTCAGCGGCATCAAGACTGCCACGGAGGTGAAGGTGGGCGACACCATCACCCATGTGAGCACGCTCGGGCAGGTGAGTGCCATCGCCGGCTTCGAAGAGGTAAAGCCGATGGTCTTCGCCGGTGTCTATCCCATTGAGACGGAGGACTACGAGAACCTGCGCGCCTCGCTGGAGAAACTGCAGCTGAACGATGCCTCGCTGACGTTCCAGCCCGAATCGTCGGTGGCGCTGGGCTTCGGCTTCCGCTGCGGCTTTCTGGGACTGCTGCACATGGAAATCGTGCAGGAGCGCCTGGATCGAGAGTTCAACATGGATGTCATCACGACGGTGCCCAACGTGTCGTACATGGTGTATGACAAGCACGGCGAGGTGAAGGAAGTCCACAACCCCGCCGGGATGCCTGACCCCACGGTCATCGAGCGCATCGAAGAACCCTATATCCACGCCTCCGTCATCACGACCTCCAACTTCATAGGTCCCATCATGACGCTGTGTCTGGGCAAGCGCGGCGAGCTCATCCGTCAGGACTTCATCAGCGGCAACCGCGTGGAGATACAGTTTGCGATGCCGCTGGGCGAGATTGTCATCGACTTCTACGACAAGCTGAAGAGCATCTCCAAGGGCTATGCCTCCTTCGACTACCATCAGGACGGCTTCCGCCCCTCGAAGCTCGTGAAGCTTGATATCCTGCTGAACGGAGAACCCGTGGATGCGCTGAGCACGCTGACACACGTCGATAACAGCGTGGATTTCGGGCGCCGTATGTGCGAGAAACTCAAGGAGCTGCTGCCGCGCCAGCAGTTTGACATCGCCATCCAGGCCGCCATCGGCGCCAAGATTATCGCCCGCGAGACGGTGAAGCAGGTGCGCAAGGATGTGACAGCGAAGTGCTACGGCGGCGACATCAGCCGTAAGCGCAAGCTGCTGGAGAAACAGAAGAAGGGAAAGAAACGTATGAAACAAATCGGCAACGTGCAAGTGCCGCAGAAAGCGTTCCTTGCCGTGCTGAAGCTTGATTAGAGATTAAGGATTAGAGATTAGGATTAAGGATTAAAGATTATTAGAAATACTAGCCTATGGACAAGTTAAGAGACGTTGCTCGCGAGATTGCGCGAGGCTATTGCACCCTCTCCACCCAGGGTATCACGACCCTGGCCAGCATCCTCATCCCCTTCAA
Source organism: uncultured Prevotellaceae bacterium (assembly GCA_947170495.1). Classification (GTDB taxonomy): domain Bacteria; phylum Bacteroidota; class Bacteroidia; order Bacteroidales; family Bacteroidaceae; genus Physcousia. The sequence continues at coordinate 22,772 of CAMVUB010000036.1, read as the reverse complement.
AGTGCAGAAGGGCGAGAAAATGTTGCAGGAGGGCGATGTGTGTAAATTCATGTACTTTGTTGATAAGGGTATGGTCCGCCAGTTCTATTACAAGGGCGGGCGTGATGTGACCGAGCATTTCTCTTACGAGGGTCGTATCGTCATTTGTATCGAGAGTTTCCTGAAGCAGAACCCGTCGCGACTGATGGTGGAGGCTTTGGAGAACTCCTATCTCTACGGTATTCCCCACGACGCCTTCCTGGAGCTGGTGGAAACCGACAAGGAGATGGCGAAGCTCTATCGCAAGATTCTGGAGCACGCGCTGATTTCCTCGCAGGAGCATGCTGACAGCCAGCGCTTCGAGAATGCTACGGAGCGTTACGTGCGGTTGCTGAAGAGCAAGCCAGAGATTATCCTCCGTGCGCCGATGGTTCACGTGGCCTCCTTCCTGCAGATGACCCCCGAAACGCTGAGCCGTGTGCGTTCCTCACATGTGGACTAAGGCAACCCAGAAACTGATTCGTTCCCTTGACACGCGCAAAGGGCGTCGCAAGGAGCGGCTCTTCGTGGCCGAAGGGCCTAAGTTGGTCGGTGAACTGCTGGGGCATTACGCTTGTGTGCATATCATCGCCACCGACGAGTGGCGCGCTGCCGGTGGCTCCGTGCCCGCAGGCGTCGCCTGTGACAGGGTCACGGCGGACGAGCTGCAGCGCGTCAGCCTGCAGGTCACACCGCAGCAGGTGCTGGCCATCTTCCGCATTCCCGACGACTCGGCACCGCAAGCCGCCACGATGGGGCAGCAGCTGACCATCGCCCTGGACAACGTGCAGGACCCGGGCAATCTGGGTACCATCGTCCGCCTCGCCGACTGGTTTGGCGTGCAGGACATCTGGTGCTCCATCGGCACGGCCGACATCTGGAGCCCCAAGGCCGTACAGGCCACGATGGGCGGCCTCGCGCGCGTACGCGTACATTATGTTGATTTAGTGCAGCTGTTGCAGTCGCTGCCGCCGGAGGTTCCCGTCTATGGCACCTCGCTGCAGGGCGACAGCCTGTGGCAGGCTTCGTTACAGCCGCGTGGCGTGATTGTCATGGGCAACGAGGGCAATGGCGTGAGCGCCGCCGTCGATGCCCTCTGCCGCCAGCGTCTGCTCATTCCCAGCTACCCGCCGGAGCGCACCACGACAGAGAGCTTGAATGTGGCGATGGCCACAGGTATCGTGCTGGCCGAGTTCCGCCGGCAGCAGTCTTCGTTATAACGCCTTACGCTTATGAGCCTCCATTCCCGACATCTCCGCCTGCGCCTGCTTCTTGGCAGTATGCTGGTGTTGCTGATGGCGGGTTGTGCCCCTACGCGCTTCATTCCAGAGGATCAATGGATGCTGGACAAAGTTGCTGTGCGCGCCGACAACAGCGAGATCTCGACCACGAACCTCACCGGCTATGTCCGCCAGCACTCCAACTCCAAGTGGTTCAGCCTCTTCAAGGTGCCAATGGGCGTCTATTGCATCAGCGGTCGCGACAGCACCAAACGCATCAACCGCTTCTTCCAGCGCATTGGCGAGGCGCCGGTCGTCTATGACAGCTTGCAGGCTGAGCGGGGTAGGGCAGACATGGAGGCTGCCGTCCGCAACCTCGGTTTCCTACAGGCACAGGTGCAGCATCAGGAGAAGCGTCGTAAGCGCCGTCTGCAACTCACCTTCCAGGTGGAGGCAGGGCCCCGTTATGTGGTGCGGAACATCGACTACTGCATCGACGATTCAGCGCTGGCGGACATCGTCTTGCGGGACACGCTGCAGTCGCTGATGTTTCCCGGTATGCCCTTCGATGCCAACGTCCTCAATGAGGAACGCTCGCGCATCGCATCGAGCTTGCAGAACAGGGGCTACTACCGCTTCAACAAGAGCTTTGTGCGCTTCGAGGTCGATTCCACCATCGGTGACCATCGCGTGGACGTGACCATGCATATTCCCCTGTATCGCGCGTCTGTCACCGACTCCCTGCGCCCTCATCAGCAATATCATATCGGTACGGTTAACTATCTGACAGACTTGGAATTGTCGGCGATGAAGAAGGAACGCGAGCAACTGGACAGCATGGTCGTGCGCTCGCTGCATTTCTACCAGCGCAAAGATATGCCGCTGAGTCCGCTCTTCCTCGTGAACAAGACCGACCTGCGACCCGGGCGACTCTATGAGGAGCGCCACGTGCAATCCACGTACAGCAACCTGTCATCGCTCTCTGCAGTGATGGGTGCCAGCGTCGCGCTGGAGCCGTCGCCCACGGCGCCCGATACGCTGGACGCCTACGTGAGCGTGTTCACCGCCAAGCGTCACGGCATCTCGGCGGAGCTGGAGGGTACGAACTCAGCGGGCGACTTCGGTGCAGCGCTCAGCGTGGGCTATCAGAACCGCAACCTCTTCCGCCATTCGGCGCTGCTGTCGATGAAGGTGCGAAGCGCTTTCGAGGCCATCACGGGACTGGAAGGCTACGCGGATGCCAACTATTTCGAGTTCAGCGCCGAGGCCAACCTGCACTTCCCTGAGTTCATGTTCCCGTTCCTGTCGCGCCGCTTCAAACGCTCCGTGAATGCGCAGAGCATCGCCACGCTGATGTTCAACACGCAGGACCGCCCCGAGTTCCACCGCCGTGTGCTCACTGGCGCGTGGCGCTACCGCTGGAACCGCTTCGACCTGAAGCGCCAGCATCGCGTGGATCTCATCGACCTGAACTACGTCTTCATGCCCTGGATCTCGGAGACCTTCAAGCGCGAGTACCTGTCCGACGAGGGCAGCCGCAACGCCATCCTGCGCTACAACTACGAGGACCTGTTCATCATGAAGGCGGGCTATTCCTTCCAATACACCAACGTGACGCCCACGATGCAGAACAGCACCTACGGGCGCAATGCCTTCAGCATCCGTTTCGGCATTGAGACGGCGGGCAACCTGCTCTACGGCATTTCGAGCCTGACGAGCGGTCCCTATTCCGATCGCATGGAAGCCTACACCTTCCTGAATATCGCCTTTGCGCAGTATGTCAAGGGTGACTTTGATTTCGTCAAGAGCTTCAGCTTCGACGACCGCAACTCGCTGGCCTTGCACGCCGCCCTCGGCATTGCCTATCCCTACGGCAACTCTGACGTGCTCCCCTATGAAAAGCGCTATTTCAGCGGCGGCGCCAACAGCGTGCGCGGCTGGAGCGTGCGCGGCCTGGGACCAGGCACCTTCTCGGGCTCCGACGGTAAGGTGGATTTCATTCGCCAGACGGGTGACATGAAGCTGGACCTGAGCGCCGAGTACCGCACACACCTCTTCTGGAAGATCGATGGCGCCGTGTTCATCGATGCCGGTAATATCTGGACCCTGCGCGACTACGAGGAGCAGCCCGGCGGACAGTTCCGCTTCGACACGTTCTGGAAGCAGATTGCCGTCGCCTACGGTTTGGGCATCCGCCTGAACTTCGGCTTCTTCATCCTGCGCCTGGACGGCGGTATGAAAGCCATCAATCCCGCCTACGAGGGGCGCGACCATTATCCCATCATCCATCCCCGCTTCAAGCGCGACTTCCAGCTGCATTTCGCCGTCGGTCTGCCGTATTAAGGGCTGAACTTGCGTGCTTTTTGACAAATATTTGAATAAATGCGTTGTTTTCTGCGAGATTTTCCCTACCTTTGCGCGCAGAATAAAAACAATGCATTATGCTCAAGTTCTTATGTCTTGGCAGTGGCAGCAGTGGAAACTGCTATTGCCTGTGGAACGATGATGACGGACTCATCATCGACGCAGGCCTGGGTTTCCGTACCATGCGGCGACATCTGACCTTCTATGGGGTCGATATCCGTCGCTTCCGTGCGGTGCTGATCACCCATGATCACGCAGACCACATCAAGTCTGTCGGCAAGCTGGCCACAGAATTAAAGCTTCCCATCTACAGCACCGAACAGGTGCACGAGGGCATCGCCCGTAACTATTGTGTATCTCCTAAATTACAGGTGGAGCAGAAGTTCATCCTGGAGAAGGAGGTACCCCTGCAGATTGGCACCTTCCGCGTGACGGCCTTCAGCGTGCCCCACGACAGCAACGACTGTGTGGGCTACTGCATGGAAACCGAGGGCGTGCGCTTCACGCTCATCACGGACGTGGGTCACGTAACCGAGCGCATCAAGGAAGAGGTCTCGCAGGCCAACTACCTGGTGCTGGAGAGCAACCACGACCACGAGATGCTGATGTCGGGGCCCTATCCCGCCTATCTGAAGGAGCGCATTTCCAGCGAGAACGGCCACCTCAGCAACCGCGAGGCCGCCGAGCTGCTGGCCAACAGCTCCAGCCCAGCGCTGCGCCATGTGTGGCTATGTCACCTCAGCGAGGAGAACAACCATCCCGTGTTGGTCAGTAAGACCATCGACAGCGTGTTGCGCAGCTACGGTATCGTTCCGGGCGTCGATTTCAAGGTCGATGTGCTGAAGCGCAAGGTGCCCAGCGTCATCTACTCCTTGTCCTCGTCCTCGTAGTGGTCGAAGTGCTGAATCTCAGGCTCCCCGTAGCGCTCCACATACGTCTTGCAGACGCGCTTGGTCTGCGCTACCTGACGGTCGCCGTGAATCGCGCACTGGGCAATCACAGGATTCTCATACCATTGATAATAGGCGGTGGCGTGCTTGCAGTGCAGACACTGTACAAATTCGGTGACGCCGGTTTTATTATTGCTGGCCATAGTGAGTCGTTTTCTTGATTTCGGTGGCGAAAGTAGATAAAATAACTGAAACGGGCAATTATTTGCCCCATAAATCACACGTTCACGACTGATAAACGCTTTTAGCATATGATCCTCGATATCATCCTGACCATTGTGGGTGCCGCTTTGGTGCTCGTGGGTGCCGACAAGCTCACCGACGGCTCCGTAGCGCTGGCGCGCCGTTTCAGTATCCCGGAGATGGTCATCGGCCTCACCATCGTGGCCTTCGGCACCTCGCTGCCGGAGTTCATCGTCAGCCTCTTCGCCAGCATCCAGGGGGCGCCGGCGATGAGTATTGGTAACATCGTGGGCAGCAACCTCTTCAATACGCTGATGATCGTGGGCCTCTCGGCTGTCGTGTGTCCCATCGTCATCTCGCGCGCCACCGTCGCCAAGGACATCCCGCTCTCACTGCTGGCCAGCATCGCCCTGCCGGCACTGGCGCTCGACACCGTCTTCAGCGGCAGCGCCGATGGCGACGTCCTCTCCCATGGCGATGGCATCGTCCTGCTCTGCTTCTTCGCGATCTTTATGGCCTACACCTTCTCGATGGCCAAGTCCGGAAGGATGGATGGAGTGGGGGAGACGTCCGAGGGGGCAACGCCGCAGCTCTCAGGCTGGCGCACGACCCTGTACATCGTCCTCGGCATCGCTGGATTGATTGGCGGTGGCGAGCTGTTCGTGGATGGCGCCTGCGGCATCGCCCGCTCCCTGGGCGTCAGCGAGGCTGTGATCGGTCTCACACTGGTGGCTGGCGGCACCTCGCTGCCCGAGCTCGCCACGAGTGTAGTGGCGGCGCGCAAGGGCAAGAGTGATATCGCCATCGGTAATGTCGTGGGCAGCAACCTCTTCAACATCTTCTGGATCCTGGGCGTGTGCGCCATGGTGTCACCGTTGGCCGTGCAGGGCATACGCCCTGTGGACTTCGCCGTACTGGTGGGCAGTATGGTTCTCTTCTGGCTCTTCGCCCGCACAAAACACCGTGTGGAGCGCTGGGAAGGAGCCGTCCTGGTGGCCTGTTATGTGGCCTACTTGACGACGCTCATTTTGGCATAGGTCAAGAAAGCGCACTTCGTGCGAGGAATTTGCAGCTAAATTGTTGGCCGTTTGGGAGAAATGTTGTACTTTTGCGTCCGATTTAAGAGTACTATTTAGGTAAATCCGTTTTTAAGGTAGATGAATAAAGAACTTCTCCTCCCCGACTACATCTTTGAATCGAGTTGGGAAGTCTGTAACAAAGTCGGTGGCATCTATACCGTTCTTTCAACGCGTGCCAAGACTTTGCAGGATGCTATGCCGGACCATATCGTTTTCATCGGTCCGGACTTCTGGCAAGATAAGGAAAATCCCCTCTTTGTTGAAGACAAGAAACTATGGGCCGGCTGGCGGCGTAAGGCTGCCGCAGAGGCTCTCAACGTGCGCATAGGCCGCTGGCAGATTCCCGGGCACCCCATTGTCGTGCTCGTGGATTTCAAGCCGTTCTTCGCACAGAAGAATGAGATCTACAGCCGCCTGTGGACCGACTTCCAGGTGGATTCGCTCCACGCCTACGGCGACTACGACGAGGCTTCGATGTTCTCCTATGCCGCTGGGCGCGTCGTGGAGAGCTACTACCACCATTTCCTCAACGAGTCGAAGCGCGTCGTCTATCAGGCTCACGAGTGGATGACGGGCCTCGGCGCTCTGTATATCCGCACCCACGTGCCTGCCATCGCCACCATCTTCACCACTCACGCTACGACCATCGGCCGCAGCATCGCCGGCAATGGTAAACCCCTCTACGACTATCTCTTTGCCTACAACGGCAACCAGATGGCCGACGAGCTCAACGTGCAGTCCAAGCACAGCATCGAGCGCCAGACGGCACACAACGTGGACTGCTTCACCACCGTGAGCGACGTCACCGCCCGCGAGTGCCTCGAACTCCTGGACAAGCAGCCCGATGTGGTGCTGCCCAACGGCTTCGAGATGGATTTCGTGCCGAAGGGTGTTACCTTCGTCAACCGTCGCCGCAAGGCGCGCCAACGCATTCTCGAAGTGGCCAACGCCCTGATGGGCACAGCCCTCGACGATGACACGATGATCATCTCCACCAGCGGCCGCTATGAGTGGAAGAACAAGGGTATCGACGTGTATCTCGAAGCCCTCGTGCGCACGCTCCACGACGACCGTCTCCAGCGTCCCGTCCTCGCCCTCGTTGAGGTGCCCGCCTGGCAGGCCGGCCCCCGTGAGGACCTGCAGGATCGCCTGAAGACCCCTCAACCCTCAACCTTCACCTCCCCGCTGCCCAATCCTTTCATCACCCATCACCTCCACGAGCCCGGCAGTGATATGGTTACGCAGATGCTCCTGCGCTGCGGTGTCACCAACCGTGAATCCAGCCGCGTGAAGATCATGTTCGTGCCCTGCTACTTGGATGGCGCCGACGGCATCTTCAACCTGCACTACTACGACCTCCTGCTCGGCCTCGACCTCACCGTCTATCCCTCCTATTACGAGCCCTGGGGCTACACACCCCTGGAGAGCGTCGCCTTCAAGGTGCCCTGCATCACCACGACGCTGGCTGGCTTCGGCCTCTGGGCCAACGAGGTGAAGGCTGCAGCCCTGAAGCCCGCTGGGCGCCGCAAGCCCAAGATCGCGCAGCCCTGCTATCTCGACAGGGACGGCGTAGAGGTGATCCTGCGTTCCGACTACAACTACAACGAAGTGGCCGACCGCATCCGCGATGAGATCATCGGCTTCTCCCAGCTCACCGACAAGGAGGTGGCCGTCGCTCGCAAGGCCGCTGCCGCGCTGGCCGAGAAAGCACAATGGAGGTATTTCATTTCCTATTATTATAAGGCTTACGACTTCGCCCTGCGCAATGCGAAGGAGCGCAACGCCAGCCTCTGACAAACAATAAGTTAAACCAAACACTTTTCCAAAAATAACGATTTATGAAGATTAAAGCAAGCAACGCCAATGAGGCTCAGTGGAAACCGGTTACCGTGAAGAGTAACATTCCCGAATCCCTGAACAAGTTGGAGGAACTCGCCCACAACATGTGGTGGGCGTGGAATCACAGTGCCCGCAGTCTGTTCTCGCGTCTCGACCCCGTCCTCTACGAGGAAGTGGGCCAGAACCCCGTCCTCTTGCTGGAGCGTCTCAGCTACCAGCGTCTCTCGGAACTCGCCAAGGACAAGGACATCCTCAAGCGCATGAACGACACCTATAAGGAGTTCCGCGACTATATGGACGTGAAGCCCCGCACCGACCGTCCCAGCGTCGCCTACCTCTGCATGGAGTACGGCCTGAACCAGTCGCTGAAGATCTACTCCGGCGGTCTCGGCATCCTCGCCGGTGACTACATCAAGGAGGCTTCCGACTCCAACGTTGATATGTGCGCCGTCGGCTTCCTCTATCGCTTCGGCTACTTCACGCAGACCCTCTCCATGGACGGTCAGCAGATTGCCAACTACGAGGCCCAGAACTTCGGCAGCCTCCCCATCGAACAGCAGATGGACAAGGACGGCCAGCCCATGGTCATCGAGGTGCCCTACATGAATTATAAGGTACACGCCTACGTGTGGCGCGTCAACGTCGGCCGCGTGAAGCTCTATCTGCTCGACACCGACAACGACATGAACAGCGACTACGACCGCCCCATCACCCACGCCCTCTACGGCGGCGACTGGGAGAACCGTCTGAAGCAGGAAATCCTGCTCGGCATCGGCGGCGTGCTGCTCCTCAAGAAGCTCGGCATCAAGAAGGACATCTACCACTGCAACGAGGGTCACGCAGCCCTCTGCAACGTGCAGCGCCTCGTGGATTACGTACAGAGCGGCCTCACCTTCAACCAGGCTCTCGAGCTCGTGCGCGCATCCTCTCTCTACACCGTGCACACCCCCGTGCCCGCAGGCCACGACTACTTCGACGAAGGCCTCTTCGGCAAGTACATGAGCGGCTATCCCCAGATGCTCGGCATCTCATGGGATGAGTTCATCGGCATGGGCCGTCAGAATCCCGACGACCACGGAGAGCGCTTCTGCATGTCCACCTTCGCCTGCAACACCTGTCAGGAGGTCAACGGCGTCAGCTGGCTCCACGGCGAGGTCTCCAAGAAGATGTTCCAGAACATCTGGAAGGGCTACTTCCCTGAGGAGAGCCACGTGGGCTACGTCACCAACGGCGTGCACTTCCCCACATGGTGCGCTACCGAGTGGCGTCAGCTCTATGCCAAGCACTTCGATGCTTCGCATCTTTCAGACCAGAGTAACGAAAAGATTTGGCATGCCATCTATGATGTCCCCGATGCTGAGATCTGGAAGACACGCATGGCTCTGAAGACGAAGCTCGTTGAGTATATCCGTCAGAAGTTCCGCGAGAGTTGGCTCAAGAATCAGGGCGACCCCAGCCGTGTTGTCAGCCTCATGGATAAGATTAACCCCAATGCTCTCCTCATCGGCTTCGGTCGTCGTTTCGCCACCTACAAGCGTGCGCACCTCCTCTTTACCGATTTGGAGCGTCTCTCCAAGATTGTCAACAATCCCAACTATCCAGTGCAGTTCCTCTACACAGGTAAGGCACACCCCGCAGACGGCGCAGGCCAAGGTCTCATCAAGAAAATCTATGAGATCTCGCAGCGTCCCGAGTTCCTCGGCAAGATTATCTTCCTCGAGAACTACGACATGCAGCTCGCACGCCGCCTCATCTCCGGTGTTGACATCTGGATGAACACCCCGACACGTCCCCTCGAGGCCAGCGGCACCTCTGGTGAAAAGGCTCTCATGAATGGCGTTGTCAACCTCAGCGTCCTCGACGGCTGGTGGCTCGAAGGCTATCGCGAAGGTGCCGGATGGGCGCTCACCGAGAAGCGTACCTATGAGAATCAGGCTTATCAAGACCAGCTCGATGCTGCCACGATCTACGGCCTCCTGGAGAACGAGATCATGCCTACCTACTACGCTCGTAACTCCAAGGGATACAGCCCCTCATGGATTCAGGTCATCAAGAACTCCATCGCTCTCATTGCGCCTCACTACACTATGAAGCGTCAGCTCGACGACTACTACACCAAGTTCTACACGCCCCTCGCAGCCCGCTCCAAGAAGCTGCAGGCCAACGACAACGCACTGGCCAAGGAAATAGCACTTTGGAAAGAGGCCGTCGCAGAGCGTTGGGACAGCGTGCGCGTCGTCAGCGCCGAGAAGGGTGAGCCACTGCGCATCGGACAGATTGAGGCCGGTACGAAGTACGACATCAACATCACCATCGACGAGGCAGGACTCGACAACGCCATCGGCGTGGAGCTCGTCACCCTCACCACCGACAAGAAGGGCGAAGACCACATCTACAGCGTAGAGCCCCTGGAGGTCGTGAAGCGTGAAGGCAACCTCTACACCTTCCACGTGACCCACAGCATCAGCAACGCCGGTTCGTTCAAGATTGCATACCGCATCTTCCCCAAGAACGACCAGCTGCCCCACCGCCAGGACTTCTGCTACGTCAAGTGGTTCCTCTAAACCCGCATTCAGACAACATTTTAAAGATCATCTTTCAAGGGCTGTGCCGTTCCCCAATGGCACAACCCTTTTTCCAATTTTCAACGCAGCTATGTCTTTCCCGCTTAGAAAAGTTCAAATAAATTTGGCTTTTCACCTTCTTAATCGTATCTTTGCACTCGAAAGGGCCCCTATTTCGGCTTCCAATATAATCTAATGGATTGGGAAAGATATCAGCAACATAAGGCTTTTGCGGGCGAATGTAAGCCCTCTATGAAGCGGCGTTCCCTGCAGAACGACTACAGCGCCAGGCGCATCTATATGGTGACGCTGGTGGTGGAGGGCCGTCGCCCTCTGTTGGGGCGCTTGGAGGGCGATGTGAGTGCAGGCTGTCTGGCTCCGGATGGCCCTCATATCGTACCTTCGGCTTTGGGTACTGCTGTGAGTCAGGTGTGGGCTACCATTCCCGACTATCATCCCGGCGTGGAGCTGATAGGCCTGCAGCTGATGCCAGATCATCTCCACGGCATCCTCTTTGTGACGCACCATTTGCCGGAAGGCTTGGGAAAGGTGATTCTGGGCTTCAAGCAGGCTTGCAACAAGGAATACCGGCGGCTGCATGGCGTCGCGAGTGCTGCTGTGGCACAGCAGCAAGCACAACCCGTAGCGCCTCCCCGCCATACTGGCCATGAGGCGGGGCTCCTGTTTGAGCGGGGCTTCAACGACAGCATCCTGCTGCATGAAGGTCAGCTGGAAACGATGAAGAGATACCTGGCCGAGAACCCCTACCGCCTGGCGATGAAGCGCTTGCGACCAGAATGGCTGCGCGTTAACGAGGGCGTGCCGCTTTTGACGAGGGCCTGCCCGTGATAGCCCTTGCCTCCAACGGATTCGAGCCCCTGCAGAAACCTTCAGGCGAACGCTTCCGCGCGTGTGCTGAGGGCCGCCTGCTCCTCCTCTCTCCCTTCCCTCATCGCAACAACCGCCTCGTCATTACCCGTGCGATGTGTAATACGCTGAATGCCCTGGCGTGGGAAATCTGTGCCGACAAATAGTGAAAAACCGTCCTTTTTTTGTGCGCGTAATAAAATAATATGTATCTTTGTCGCCGAAAGGGCCATGAAGAAGGCTTTTCGAAGCCGATTCAACCTCAGCGGTAGCGAGGAATAAGGTGGTTGACTCGATGTCAAGCACCCTGAGCGACCGAGGAAGACCTCTTCTTCTGAGGACGGACATGGCCTGATCAATCTTATTAACTAACTGACAATAGCAACAGCTATTTATTCAGGAGAAGAGCCATGAACGCGCTTCCTATGTGTCCTAAGGTATAGATGTAAAAACCTGTAAGCAAACTGATAGCCTCTAAAAATGAAAAGAGCAAAAAGATTTTATAAATAAACTTTTAAACAATAGAACCATGAACAATCAACTTTGGAACTTATACAAGGAAAGCCCTAGAGGGAAAACTTGTATTGAACTCTTTAATCCTGAAGTCGAAGACATTGCAGAAGGTGCATTCAAGATCTGGAGATACGCCTCGAATTGGGGTGAAGACAAAATTGAAGATTCTTTTATAGAGAATCTAAGGGGTATAATGTGGCTTTGGTTCAACAACTTGTGGCAACGCGGCTTTATCCCTGAAGAATGGGATACTGAATCATACAGAACATTTTCTGAGAATTACGATATTCTTAGACCTCTACTTGATAATAGTGGGAATCTTCTACTCAATGATGATGACACTTTAATTTTTGATGAAGAGTCATGCATCCTACGTAAAGATGATTTTCGCTATAAAGCAACGAACATCCCCTTTTTATCTTTAATCCTCTATTACCATTTCGATGTATTTAAACCATTACTATTACAAAGACGATTTGACATTATACAAAGGAATTGTGATGCGCTCGGCATAGACTTACCACAAATGCCACGCTCAAAAGATTATAAAGCCTACATCCTTTATTATTTCGACATATGCAAGGCTTGGAATGCATTTCAACAGGAGAACGGAATGACTGATGCAGAGGTATGTGCCTGTATTTATGACTTTGCAAATATGCTTATTGAAGACAGGGCTTTAACAGAACTGCCAAAGCCAACAAATGTCTGGCTGACTGGTGCAGGAACGGGAGACTTCACCTTCCTTGATACATTAGGCAAAACACCTGACGGGAATGATCAAGCTATATGGGCCTGCAATGAGAGAACAAGACGCGGTGATATAATCGTTCTCTATTGCACCTCCCCCAGAAGCTATATCCATTCTATATGGAGATCTAATAGCGGTGGATTCTTTAATCCATTTGATTATTACCATTGCAGAACTAGGGTATGTGATGGTGTAATAATACCACCAATCACCTTTAAAGATCTGAAAGCTGATGACTATATGTCACAGGTTCCAATCGTTCGGCGTAATCTTCAAGGAATTAATGGGATTGAATTGACGGCAAAGGACTATGCAAACCTGATGCGTATGATACAAGAAAAAGGCGGAGATGTCTCAAAATTGCCACAGCTATTTGAAGGTTCGAGTGTTGAGTTCGGCGAGATAAAGTTAGAGAAGGATGTAGAAGAGAAAATACTGATTCCCATGCTTGGTAAACTTGGATATAATGAAAATGATTGGACTCGCCAACTTTCTCAAAAAGCAGGAAGAAAGGAAAAAGCTATACCCGATTTTGTGTTTTTCCCTAAAGGTGAAAAACATTTTGAGAATGCGCCAATGGTGATTGAAGCGAAGCTGGATATGGCTCCCATTCAGGAGCAGCTGAAAGCGTTCAAACAAGGATTGTCGTATGCTCGAATGCTTCATTCTGCTATTTTGGGAATATGCGATAAAGAACGCTTTATATTATATAAGGTGGATAAAAATGGGGGAGCCGATAGGAACAATCCGATATTTGAAGACCATTGGGCTTCCATATATTCAGATGCAGAAGTCGGAGCAACTCTTAATCACCTGATAGGAAGAGAGGTTGTTAGAGCAATGGCCTAGGAAATCATTGATATAGAAATATTGTTAGTGGCTAAAGTGTATCCTGAAACGAATGAAGAAAATAGAGAAATGACAAGAGCCATGTAATAGCCAAATTGATATCTTCACTGTTGGAAAAACAAATTAGTACGTTTGAAAAGACACCTTTGGCATATTTAAAACGTCAAATAGTAATATCGCAATGGTGATTTGGAAAAAGAACAAAGATTATAGTGCAAAACCTCCAAGGGCAAAAATCGTAGATACACTGGAGGTGCTGTATCGCGAACCACAAAGACTAGAAGTCGCCACAAAACTCGCGCAATCATTCAGTTTTGAATATGACAAAATCAATCTGGTTAAGAAAGCCAATGACTGGTATGTGTTCGCTCTTGATATGGATGAGGAGAGAGAACATAAAGCTATATTAGTGAATTCCATACTTGAAACCAAGGTAGGACTTTTGTATACTTCTAACGGGTTTCACTTTACCAATTATGAAATCAGTGAATGGAGAGGTGCTCTTCTAGATGAACTGCTCAAGTATAAGGAGCAATATGAAATAAGCTATGAAGAGATAGCAGACGAGATAGCACTTCTCAATAATGAAAAGGTAGTCCAACACCTTGCTTTATGTAAAACATATCCTAATATTCAAGAGAACGCCATAGAGTATGCGGACATGCTTTTGCACTACGTTTTGTAACAAGCCCTTCTATTAAAGACCTTGTGGTTAATTCAACAATGAACTATAGATAAATAAAAAGAAAAACATTTAGTGTGTACCACGCATTGAGAGAACCTGCTTGTAGTTTTGTATCGTGATAATAGAAATGTGTAACAAATCAAAAAGAAAGTTATGAAATGCACAGAAATGACCGAAGAGCAGTATCTTGTTGCAAATAATAAGTCTTGGATTTGCATTTTTTATTCCCTTGGGGTGTAACATTTTCGTTTTTCTCCTACTATAAGAGTAAAAAGGTGAACGAAAGTTGTGCAGTTCTGCATCTAATGTGTACCTTTGCAAGTAGAAATAAATAAAAAACGAGAAATGGCTAAGGATTTAACAGTATCGGCTATTGACAGACAGAATGTACTGAACAACCCGTACGCGCTGCAGAGGATTCAAGAAGGACTCGGAGTCCGACTCTTGGAGTTCGAGGGACGCCTTGTGATGACTAAGCAAATGGTGGCGGACTTCTATGAGGTGGACGAAAGAACCATCGAACGCTTCCTTGCTGCAAATCAGGAGGAGTTGGAACATAATGGATACTTCGTATGTAAGGGCAACAGACTGAAAAACTTCAAGTTACAGTTTGATGGCGACATTGATGTCGGTATCAAAACTGTTCGTCTAGGTCTCTTCGACTTCCGCTCATTTCTCAACATCGGAATGCTGTTGACTGAAAGCGAGAAAGCCAAAATGGTGCGCTCCCGAATCCTGGATATCGTGATTGCTACCATCAACGAAAAGACGGGCGGCGGCACGAAGTATATCAACTGGCGCGACAGGGATTTCCTGCCTGCGGCAATCAAGGAGGAAGATTACCACAAGAAGTTCACGGGGGCTATCAAGGCGTATGTCTCTGAGGAAGAAATACATAAGTATGGTGTTATCACAAATATGATTTATAAGGCTGTGTTCTGCGAGCACGCTGAGGAATACCGAACCCTACTGAAGTTGAAGCCGAAGGACAATGTGCGCAGAACGCTTTATACCGAAGTGCTGCGCGTTGTGTCTTCGTTTGAGAATGCCGTGGCCTACAGACTGCAGAAACGAAGTGAGCAGTTAGGACGTCGGTTGGAATTGGACGAGGTGGAAGAGCTCATTGAGGATATTTCCCAGGATCCTATGCAGGAGCCTTACATCTATGAAGCGCGCCAGAAGATGTCCAGCAGGGACAATGCATTCCGGCAGGTGACTCACGAGGAGTTGCTGGGCTATATGAAAGCACTGGAACCAGAGGAGTTCGACCGATTCATCGGAGAACAGTCCATAGATATCTCGAAGTTGCTGGATACAGAGGAGAACCGCGCATATCTGAGTACGCTTAATTAGTTGAGGCTATGGCAGAATTCAAGTATCTGACGGAACAGGAGATCTTCGAGCTGCACAGCCAGATTATCGAAGAGATTGGAGGCACTCATGGCACGCGTGAGGAGGGTGGGATATGTCAAGTGGTTGACTTCGTTCAGAATGATCTCTATTATCCCACGCTGGAGGAAAAACTGACGTATATCGTGTTCAGCCTGTGCACGGGACATTATTTCTTTGACGGAAATAAGAGGATCTCCATTGTGGCTGGCGCCCACTTCCTGATTAAGAATAAGAAGAGCTGGGCTGCCATGCGATTCTACGAGTTCTTCCATGCCTATGCGTGGCACATAGCAGCAGGAAACATCGACAAGGACTTGTTCACCAAAATCGTGCACTGCTATATCAACTATCAGGAAATGGACGAAAGCCTGCGGCTGGAAATTGCCCATGCAATGGACCAAGGCGAACTATTCCACGAGGAAGAGTAAATTTTTTCAAACATTGTCCCACGATTTGAGACAATATAGTGCTACCTTTGCTGCGGATTAGGATAGGAGCCCCGTTTGTTACGGCAAGCGACCTATTAAATCCAAACCTAAGATAAGTAGCCCCGTTTGCTAACGGCAAGCAAGCTTATCAAGGTTGGCTGGATGATACAAGTAGATCCGCGATGTATGGTAAATGCGGCTGCCGAAAGGCACGGGTAGCGGTTCAAATCCGTCGCTTGTATCATCCTTTTTAATAAAAAACTAACTGGCAAGTAGAGCCATGATGTCGGAACGGAGGACGGGCGAGATAATCCCCGTATGAGTGGGTTCGAGTCCTACTGCTTGCCAGCCTTTTAAAGTAAAAAACTGGCGAGAATGAAAGCCATTAAACTTGAAGAATATGGGATGGGATGTAGTAGAAATAGGATTAAGGCATGATTTGCCTGTCCACGATCCTTTTGCAACGGCGAAAGAGGTAGCAAAGAGAATGCAGAGGAATATCAGACTCGTGTATGAGAAAGAATACGAGTTTGATAGTGCTAATAATGTCGTCAGGTCTGCAAGGGTCTATAGCATGGTTGAACTAAGGAAGTTTGAGGTAAATAGTTCCAAGGACTATTTGCAGATGAAAGTTGCAAACTATCAAGCTCAGCAGATACTGGATTCAGTAGGTTTGGACAAACTACGGAAAATAGCTCTCGCAAACGAGAACGTAAAAACAATACTTAGCTATCTTGAAGAACCTTTCGAGCTATACGAGATTGAAGATACAAACGAATATTTGGACATCAGGATTTTCAAAGAAAATGTAAATCTTGATGTGAGTGTGCTTGAAAGATGGGGGACGTGGGAATATGCTTTTCATTATTTAGATCAATATCGAGAATGGCTGCGTGATTATCGGATGAAGATATATCAACAAGCCAAACTGTTTGGTTGTAATGAGGTAATCATCTGCGCTGACCAGGGGCCGACAGAACTGATTTACAATAATATGAATTTCACGGCCGATGGTTTAAAGGAATATGCCCACTCTTTCCAATATCTCGAAGATGATACAGCATGGGTAGAAGAGCCAGAGAAAGAAGACTGGAAAAAGAATGCAAAGCATATCATGTTCTCGTCTGCGTTTCAGGATCAATTTACCTTGTCAAATGAAGACTTGGTAGAGGTCATCTATGATGACTTTAGCGATATCAAGGCTTCATGAGCTGGCGCAACTTTAATAAAAGGAACCTATGAAGACATCTATTAAGTTCAGGGAGTATATATGGCTGGTGAATACGATTCGCAAGGCCAAGAGGATTACGTTTGCGGAGATCAACGAGCGGTGGCTGGAAACGGAGCTCAGCGAGGGCGTGGAGCTGGCACGGGCGACCTTCAACCGACACAAGGACGCCATCGAGGACATCTTCGGAATCATCATCGACTGCGACCGCCAAGATGGCTTCAAATACTATATCGCCAACGCGAACGTGCTGCGCGAGGATAGCGTGCAGAAATGGATGCTGTCCACGCTGTCAGTGAACAGCGTTGTCAGCGAGAGCCTGTCGCTGCAGAAGCGGATACTGCTGGAGTCGGTGCCCTACGAGGGCGACTATCTGCCGACGGTGATAGAGGCGATGAAGCGTAGCGTGCGCATCGCCATCAAGTACCGTAAGTACGGCGACGAGGAGCCTCGCGACCTGAACTTCGAACCGTACAGCCTGAAGATGTTTCGCCAGCGGTGGTATGTGCTGGGGCATTTCTATCGGAAGGTGGAGGAAGGCGAGGACATCGATTACTTCGGGATGTTCGCCTTCGACCGCATTCTGGAGATGTCGCTGACGGACATCAAGTTCAAGATTGACCCGGACTTCGATGCCGAGGCGTACTTTAGCGAGTGCTACGGAGTGCTGGTGAATGACGACACCCAACCTGAGAGGGTTGTCATCAGGGCCTATGACTACGAGCAGTACTATCTGGCCGACCTGCCGCTACACCATAGTCAGCAGGAGATTGCCTGCGGCGGGGACTACACGGACTTCGAGCTCTTCGTGCGGCCGACACCCGATTTCATCCGTCATCTTGTCAGCTTAGGCGACCACGCGCAGGTCCTGTCGCCCCAATGGCTGGCCAAGGAAGTGAGCCGTGAGCACTACAATGCCCTCTGCCTGTACGAGGAGAAAGATGAAATCTGATTGCCACAAGGTCTAGCTACCCTCTATTGTGTCTATGCGCACCCTCTATTGTATCTATGCGCACCCTCTACAGTGTCTGCGCGTACCCTCTAAGAGGGTCAGGCGAGGGAGTAGTAGTGTCTTTTGTGAAGTGACAAAATTATTTTTACAGAAAACCCTATGAGCCCTACGCACGAGGGTAGGTGAATCGGCATCGGCGACTTGCAGGACTATGACGGATGGACGGCAGGTTGCGTAGGGCTCATAGGGTTTTCAGCGAAACTTTTTTTGAAGGACGCGTTGCAACGGCCATCACGACGCGTCGTAACGGCTCGAGGGACGCGTCCTTATTGCGAGTTCCACGCGTGGGACACGATGGAAGAGCGCGGTGCGTTGAGTGTTCCACCATGGTGGTCCAGTTGGAAGAGCGCGGTGCGTTGGTTGTTCGGTCACGATGGAACAACGAGAAGAGCGTGGCCTTCGGGTCAAAAGCCTTAAGGGTTTCGGGCAAAAGGCTTAAGGGTTTCGGGCAAAAGGCTTAAGGGTTATGAGAAAAAGCCTTAAGGGTTGATGTCATGTTCTGAATGCCTTCAAGGAGGGCGAGTTGGAGCGTGACGATAATAACGTGCATTTATTACACGTGATGGTGAAGGTGGTGGTGAATCTGATTAACCAGCGGAACGAGTAGGTGATTATTTGCCTAAATACGACGGTTTAGAGATTTTACAGGGGTAGGAGAGTGGTTGTATCAGGATTTTGTTGTACCTTTGCAGGCGCAAAACGTAAATCGTCAAATCGTAAATTGTCAAATAGTCCAATTAAGATATGATCACTGTTTCCAATCTGGCCATTCAATTCGGTAAACGCGTTCTGTACAAGGACGTGAATATGAAATTCACCAACGGCAACATCTATGGCGTCATCGGTGCCAACGGTGCCGGCAAATCCACGCTGCTGAAGGCTATCAGCGGCGAGCTGGAGCCGAACAAGGGTACCATCGAGATGGGACCGGGCGAGCGCCTGAGCGTGCTGTCGCAGGACCACTTCCAGTACGACGGCGAGACGGTGCTGAACACCGTGCTGATGGGCCACACCGTGTTGTGGGACATCATGCACGAGCGCGATGCCCTCTACTCCAAGGCTGACTTCAGCGACGAGGACGGCATACGCGTGGCTGAGCTGGAGGAGAAGTTCGCCGAGATGGGCGGCTACACGGCTGAGAGCGATGCGGGCGCACTGCTCAGCGGCCTCGGCATCAAGGAGAAGAAGCACCAGATGCTCATGGGTGAGCTCTCGGGTAAGGAGAAGGTGCGCGTGATGCTGGCCAAGGCGCTATTCGGCGAGCCCGACAACCTGCTGCTCGATGAGCCCACCAACGACCTGGACCTCGACACCGTGCAGTGGTTGGAGCAGTATCTGTCGGAGTTCGAGCACACGGTGCTGGTGGTCTCGCACGACCGTCACTTCCTCGACGCGGTCTGCACGCACACGGTAGATATCGACTTCGGCAAGGTGACGATGTTCGCGGGTAACTACTCGTTCTGGTATGAGTCCAGCCAGCTGGCGCTGCGTCAGGCGCAGAACCAGAAGGCGAAGGCCGAGGAGAAGCGCAAGGAGCTGGAGGAGTTCATCCGCCGCTTCAGCGCCAACGTGGCCAAGTCGAAGCAGACGACCTCGCGCAAGAAGATGCTGGAGAAACTCAATGTGGATGAGATTCAGCCCTCTACGCGTAAGTACCCGGGTATCATCTTCACGATGGACCGCGAGCCGGGCAACCAAATCCTCGAAGTGGAGGACCTGAAGGCTACGGCCGAGGACGGCACCGTGCTCTTCGACAACGTCACCTTCAACATTGAGAAGGGGCAGAAGACGGTGTTCCTGAGCCACGACCCGCGTGCGATGACTGCTCTCTTCGAGATCATCAACGGCAACCGCCAGGCCGATAAGGGCACCTATAAATGGGGCCTGACGATCACCACCGCCTACCTGCCGCTGGACAATACGGAGTTCTTCAAGAGCGATAAGAACCTCGTGGACTGGCTGATGCAGTACGGCGAGGGCAACGAGGTGTTCATGAAAGGCTATCTGGGCCGCATGCTTTTCTCCGGCGAGGAGGTGCTGAAGAAGGTCAATGTCCTCTCGGGTGGCGAGCGCATGCGATGCATGATTGCGCGTATGCAGCTGAAGAACGCCAACTGCCTCATCCTGGACACCCCCACGAACCACCTCGACCTGGAGAGCATCCAGGCCTTCAACAACAACCTGAAGCTCTACAAGGGCAACATCATCTTCGCCTCGCACGACCACGAGTTCATCCAGACCGTCGCCAACCGCATCATCGAGCTGACGCCCAACGGCATCATTGACAAGCTCATGGACTACGACGACTACATCAGCGACGAACGCATCAAGGAACTCAAAGCCAAGTTGTACGGCGAGGAGGCATAGCGAATGCTCCAACTAAGAAGTTTCATCACATTTTATCATTCATAAATTTAACTTTCAAAACATCATGAAAATCTCTAAGATTGAACATCTGGGCATCGCCGTGCAGAGCATCGACGAAGTGCTGCCTTATTTCGAGAATGTACTGGGTCTGAAGTGCTACAAGACCGAGGTCGTTGAGGACCAGAAGGTGAAGACAGCCTTCATGAAGGTGGGCGAGGTGAAGCTGGAACTGCTGGAGCCCACATGCCCCGAGAGCACCGTGCAGAAGTTCCTCGACAACGGCGGTCGCGGCATTCACCACGTGGCTTTCTGCATCGAGGACGGTGTGGCTGAGGCTCTCGCAGAATGCGACGGCAAGGGCATCCGCCTGATTGACAAGGCTCCCCGCAAGGGCGCTGACGGTCTGCAGATTGCTTTCCTGCACCCGAAGAGCACCGTGGGTATTCTCACAGAGCTCTGCGAAGATCCCAACAAGTAAAGGGAAACAGAGAAAAGTGAAGCCGCTCCAAATGGGGCGGCTTCTTTCGTTTATTACACTCGGTTGTGTTCGTCGGGGAAGATGATCTTGGGCGTGAAGGTCTTGGCTTCCTCGAAGTCCATCTGGGCGTAGGACATGATGATGACGATGTCCCCCACCTGCACCTTACGCGCTGCGGCGCCGTTGAGGCAGATGCAGCCGCTGCCTCGAGGGCCCTTGATAATATAGGTGTCGAAGCGCTCGCCGTTCATGTTGTTCACGATATAGACGCGTTCGCCGGCGATGAGGCCTGCGGCTTCCATCAGGGCCTCGTCGATGGTGATGCTGCCCATGTAGTGAAGGTTGGCCTCTGTGACGGTGGCGCAGTGTATCTTGCTCTTGATGACTTCTATGACCATAGCTTTAAACTTTAAACCTCAAACCTTAAACTTTAAACCTTAAACTTTAAACTTTCAACTAATAGTGTATATGGTCAATCAGGCGGATGGGTTTGCTGCCGCAATAGACGGTGATGCAACCCACGACCTCCGGGGCCTCGCTCCAGTCGTTGACATCGGCGAGCGTAGCGGCATCTACGATGGAGTAGTACTCTACGCGCAGGCCGGGGACGGCATTTACGCGCGCTTCCACATATTCACGCGTGAGCTGGACGCTGTGTGAACGAGCGAACGCGCAGCTGGCCTTGAGGGCGGCGTAGATCTGAGGGGCGATGGCGCGCTCCTCGGGGCTGAGGAGGCTGTTGCGGCTGGAGAGGGCGAGGCCGCTGTCTTCGCGCACGACGGGGCAGGGGACGATCTGCAGCTGGAAGCCCAGGTCGGCCACCATGCGGCGGATGACGGCAATCTGCTGGAAGTCCTTCTCGCCGAAGTAGGCGCGGTCGGGCTCCACGAAGCTGAACAGCTTGGAGACGATTTGGCAGACACCATTGAAGTGTCCCGGGCGCATGGCACCTTCCATCACGCTGTCAGTGGGCGGGTAGGAGAAGTGGCGCGTGTCGGGCTCAGGATATACTTCAGCCACGCTGGGCGCGAAGGCGATCTGTGCCTTGCAGGCTTCCAGCAATGCGCAGTCGGCATCGAGGGTGCGAGGGTAGCGCTCCAGGTCGCGAGGGTCATTGAACTGTGTGGGATTGAGAAAGATGCTGACGACGGTTACGTCGTTTTCAGCTACCGATCGACGCACGAGCGAGGCGTGGCCCTCGTGGAGGGCACCCATCGTCGGCACGAGGCCAATGCTTTTGCCAGCAGCTCGTGCTGCGGACATTTCGGCCTTGAGTTCTTGGATGTGATGTATAATCTTCATTTCAGGGTGCAAAATAACACATAAAATGCCAAATGAAGAAGCAAAAACGCAAATAAAATGCAAAAAATGCCCTTTTCACATACTTTCTTGCGCTAATAATTGCAAATAACCCGATTTTTTTATATATCTTTGCACTCGGAAAGTTATAATGACGCGCCATATGAAGTCCAAAAGAGTATTATTCATCACACAGGAAATCACCCCGTATCTGCCCGATACGGACGTGTCGTTGTTGGGTCGTAAGATGCCTCAGTTCGTTCAGGAGAAGGGACGTGAGATTCGCACCTTCATGCCCAAATGGGGCGGCATCAACGAACGCCGCAGCCAGCTGCACGAGGTGATACGCTTGTCTGGAATGAACTTGATCATCGACGAGACGGACCATCTGCTCATCATTAAGGTGGCTTCCATTCCCTCAGCGCGCATGCAGGTGTATTTTATAGACAATGATGACTATTTCATGAAGCGCCTGGAGGCCTGCGATGAAGAGGGCAACGAGTATGCGGACAATGGCGAGCGTGCGATCTTCTACGCCCGTGGCGTGCTGGAGACGGTGAAGAAGCTGCGTTGGGTGCCGGACATCATTCACTGTCAGGGGTGGATCTCGGCGGTGGCACCGTTGTATATCAAGACATCGTACCGCGAGGAACCGTCGTACCGCGACAGCCGCATCATCTTCACAC